>NZ_CP035417.1:2366781-2679995 GCF_004123675.1 Leisingera sp. NJS204
GGGCGACCCCTCCTTTCGTGCCGATGAACGCCCGCTGCTGACCGAAGCCCAGATCGACGACAATATCGCCGGCATCAAGAAGGTGTTCTCGGCCTACATCGACTACGACACCGATGCGCCGAACAAGGCGCTGATGCTGAACAACGCCGAATGGCTGGACAGCTTGAACTACCTGGAATTCCTGCGCGACATCGGCCGCCATTTCTCGGTGAACCGGATGCTGGCATTCGAAAGCGTCAAATCACGCCTTGACCGCGAGCAGTCGCTCAGCTTCCTCGAGTTCAACTACATGATCCTGCAGGCCTATGATTTCATGGAGCTGAACAACCGCTACGGCTGCATCCTGCAGATGGGCGGCTCGGATCAATGGGGCAATATCGTCAACGGTATCGACCTCACCCGCCGCACCATCGACCATGAGGTCTATGGCCTGACTTCACCGCTGCTGACCACTTCGGACGGCAAGAAGATGGGCAAGTCGCAGGACGGCGCGGTCTGGTTGAATGCCGAAATGCGCAGCCCATACGAGTTCTGGCAATTCTGGCGCAACACCACCGATGCCGACGTGGGCCGGTTCCTGAAGCTTTATACCGAGCTGCCGGTTGATGAGTGCGACCGCCTGGGCGCGCTGGCCGGATCTGAAGTCAATGCTGCCAAGGTGATCCTGGCGAATGAAGTGACCACGCTGCTGCACGGTGCCGGGGCCGCCGCGGCAGCAGAAGCCACCGCCCGCGAAGTGTTTGAGAAGGGCGGTGTGGGCGACGACCTCCCGACCCTGTCGCTCACTCCGGCGGATCTGGGTGACGGGATTTCCATTGTGCAGCTGATCGTGAAATCCGGCCTCGCCAAATCCGGCAAGGACGCCAAACGGCTGATTTCCGAGAACGGTGCCAAAATCGACGACCAGCCGCTGACCGATGCCGGCCTGATGATCGACGCAGGCGCGCTCTCCTCGCCAATCAAACTGAGCGCCGGCAAAAAACGCCACGCTCTGGTGCGGCTGGACGGCTGAACAGGGCGGCAAAAACACGAGACAGGGGAGCCGCCGCGCTCCCCTTTTTCATTTACAGCAAGCCCTCCCGCCCATTCCGACCCCATCATAGATGGGCCGTCATGGTTGGGCATAGCGCCGCGCAGCCGCGCGGCGCGGTCGCGCTTCCTTTGAGACACACGCCAATACAGGCCAGCGCCGGGTCAAGGACGGCGCAGCCGCCGTGCGCAGCACGGTTTATCCTTGAGGCGGGGATGGCCAGGGTAAACTCAAACAGGCGCCTTGAGGGCAAACCTGCCCTTAAGCGCCTCTCAGCCAGCTTCCTTGCGCCGCAACGCGGCGCCTGCCCAGGGCTCCACCCGTACCTCGCTGAAATCCGTCCCCGGACGGTTTTCCGGGCGTTCGTCACCCCAAGGCCGCACAAAGGCGAATAGGCACGGCCAAGGCGGCTGCGGGCGCGGGGGGCGCTCCCGGCTGCCTCAGAGCAGAAACACCTCGACCAGCGTCAGCACCAGAAACACCGGCACCGACAGGCCGATGGCAATCAGCAGCGCCGCTGCCCTGGTCATCCGCGGGGCCGCAGCCGCCTGCCCCATAACCTGCCCCATAATCTGTTTCTTGTCCTTCATGCCCGAAGTTAACCATGAATTAGGTTTCCAGCGCGTTAATGGCCTCATGTTCGACAGTGCCCCCGATCCCGGTATGCCCCCATCGGCAACCCGCCGCCCTCCGCTCCGCGCCCTTCAGCAATCGCCGGAGTTTGCCCGCGCGCTGATGGCCTGCGGACAGGACCCGCTGTTGCTGGAGGGCACGCTGGTGCTGCAGCGCCGCCTGCCCGGCGGGCTGCGTCTGGCGATGGTGAACCGGGCGGATCTGAGCAACCCCGCCCCCCTGATGGCAGCCTTGCGCAGGCGTGGACTGGGCCATACGCCGCTGATCCTGTCGCCGGAAACACCGGCACCGCAACTCGCCCGCCTTGGTGCGGTACCGCTTGTCACCCCGGCGCATGCAGCGCTTTGGGACCTGACCGGCACCCCCGACCAGCGCCGGGCAGCTCTGCACCAGAAATGGCGCAACCGGCTGAACCACGGCGAATCCCAGGGCCTGCGCCTCACCCGCCAGAACCTGCCGCACGATGTGCGCCACTGGCTGTTCGCCGCCGACGCCAAACAGCAAACCGCCCGCGGCTACCGCAGCTGGCCCATCGCCCTCACCCTTGCCTATGCGCGTGAAAACAAGGGCCAGGCCAAACTGTTCCAGGCATTCGAGGGCAAAGACCATGTCGCCGCCATCCTGATCCTCACCCATGGCAGCAGCGCCACCTACCACATCGCCCATACCACCGCGCGCGGCAAACAGCTCAGCGCCCATCCCATGCTGATGTGGGAGGCCGCATCCTGGCTTGCCAACAAGGGCATCTGCCGCCTTGACCTTGGCCTGATCGACACAAGCCGCGCCGCTGGACTTGCCCGTTTCAAACTCGGCACCGGCGCCAAGGCGCACCGCCTGGGCGGAACCTGGGGCCTTTGGCCGCCGTTGGGCCGCCTCTTACGTCCCCTTGCGCTGCTGGACCGGCAGCAAATGGACGCTTGAGCGCCCGCGACGTCCCGTCCCGCTGGACAGATGCAGGCCGCCTCCATTATATGAACACACGTTCAGATAACCGGGAGGAGCCCCGCTCATGAAACTTGCAGACACCGCTGCCATTGTCACCGGCGCCGCCTCGGGCCTGGGCGAGGCCACCGCCCGCTACTTTGCCGGCCAAGGCGCCCAGGTGACAATCCTGGACCGCGACGCCGGCCGCGGAACCCGAGTTGCGGAAGAAATCGGCGGGCATTTCGCCCAGACCGACGTCACCAGCGAAGACTCGGTCTCCGCCGCCATCGCCCACGCCGCCGGGAAGATGGGCAAGATCACCGCTTGCGTGAACTGCGCCGGCATCGCCATCGGTGCTAAGACCGTCGGCAAGGACGGCGCGCATCCGCTGGACGCCTACAAGCGCACCATTGACATCAATCTGGTCGGCACTTTCAACGTGGCGCGCCTCGCCGCCGTGGAAATCGCCAAGAACACTCCGGACGCTGACGGCGCCCGCGGGGTGATCATCAACACCGCCTCGATCGCCGCCTTTGAAGGCCAAAAGGGCCAGGCGGCTTATGCGGCCTCCAAGGGCGGCGTGGCCGGCATGTGCCTGCCGATGGCGCGTGATCTGGCCTCTTCGGGCATCCGCGTGATGACCATCGCGCCCGGCATTTTCATGACGCCGATGCTGGCCGGCCTGCCGGAAGAAGTGCAGCAGCAATTGGCGGCAGATGTGCCCAACCCCGCCCGCCTGGGCGATCCCCGCGAATACGGCCGCCTCGCGGGCTTTATCGTCGAAATGGGCTACCTCAACGGCGAAGTCATCCGCATTGACGGCGCCCTGCGCATGCGCTGACACACCTGCTGTTGAGGCCGGGTCAAGGGCTGCACAGCAGCGGCGCCTGCGCCATTCACCCTTAAGGCGGTCTCAGCGGACTACACACTCGAAACGGCGTCTTGAGGGGCACACCGCCCCTTAAGCGCTTCTCAGCCAAACCTTTTTGCGTTGCGCAGCAACGCGCGGCCCAAGGCCGCACAAAGGTGCCTTGGCGCAGCCAGGGCTCCTGCGGGCGCGGGAGCACTGCCGCCGATTGACAATCCCTCCAGCCCACATTTCACTCCCATCAGGAGGTCTTGATGCGCAAAACCGAACGGCAGAAAATGCAGGCTGGCGAATGGTACTGTTGCCAGGACAGCGAACTTGGGGTGTTGCAGCACCAGGCCCGCGTTGCGGTGCATCAGCACAACACCACCCCGCCTGATCCCGCCGCGCAGCTCAGCCCGCCGCTGGCCGCTCTCTTTGCCGCCCACGGCGAAAACTGCCTGGTTGAGGCCCCCTTCCACTGCGCCTATGGCATCAACATCACCCTGGGCTGCAACGTCTACATGAACGCGGGCTGCACCATTCTGGACACCGCGCCGGTCACCATCGGCGACGGCGCCATGCTGGGGCCGAATGTGCAGATCTACTGCGCCCAGCACCACAAGGACAGGGCATTACGGGCGCAAGGGCTGGAGATCGCCCGCCCCGTTACTCTGGGCACGGACGTCTGGATCGGCGGCGGCGCAATCCTCCTGCCGGGTGTCACAATCGGCGACGGCGCCATCGTCGGCGCCGGGGCGGTAGTGACCAGGGATGTGGCTGCAGGCAAAACGGTGACAGGCAATCCCGCCCGCCCCCGGCGCCTGTAATCAAGCCGGTCGTCAGACGGTTAAGGCACCGCCCGCCGCCTTAACCCGCGCTTCATATTTCCTTATTAATTCCAAAGCATTATGGAAGAACCTTTGACCAAATGTTTCGCGCGCGAAACATTTGGTCAGCCTTACTGTCTTAACTGAAACCGCGGCCTCAGCCCTCGGCTTTTTCCTCCAGCAGCAACCATTCTTCCTCAGCCGCCGCCAGCTTTTCCTGCCGCTCCACCAGCGCTTCGGTCGCTTTCCTGAACTTGACCGGCTCGCGGGTGAACAGCGCTGGATCCGCCATCAATTCCTGCAGTTTGCCGATCTCCGCTTCCAGCCGCTCAATCTCTCCCGGCAGCGCCTCCAGCCGGTGCTTTTCCTTAAAGCTCAGCCCGTCCTTGGGCGGACTTTCCTGCTTGGGCTTCGGCTTCGCAACCTTCACCTTCTCAGACTTTTCCGCAATGTCCAGCGGCCCGCGCTGCGCCAGGTAGTCGCTCCATCCGCCGGCATAAGCCGTGGCCTTGCCGTCGCCTTCCATCGCAATGGTGGTGGTCGCCACCCGGTCCAGAAAATCCCGGTCATGGCTCACCAGCAGCACGGTGCCGTCGTAATTATCGAGCAGCTCCTGCAAGAGATCCAGCGTCTCCACATCCAGGTCGTTGGTCGGTTCATCCAGAACCAGAAGGTTCGAGGACCGCGCCAGCAGCCGCGCCAAAAGCAGCCGCGCCTTCTCGCCGCCCGACAAAGACCGAACCGGGGCACGCGCCTGGGCTTCATCAAACAGAAACTCCTTCAGATAGCCCACCACATGTTTCGGCTGCCCGCGCACCATCACCTGATCCGCCTTGCCGGAAACCCCCAGCAGGGGATCTGCGGTCAGATTCTCCCACAGGGTCGCATTGCCATCCAATTGATCCCGCGTCTGATCGAACAGCGCCAGCTCCAGATTGGTGCCCAGCTTCACCGACCCCGTATCCGGCTCTTCCAGCCCCAGCAGCATCTTCAACAGCGTGGTCTTGCCTGCGCCATTGGGCCCGACAAAAGCCACCCGGTCGCCGCGCTGCACCTTCAGCGAGAAGTCCTGCACGATCTGCTTACCGCCAAAGGCCTTGCCCAGCCCCTCGGCCTCAATCACCTTGCGGCCCGATTTCGGCCCCGAATCCAACGCCATCTCAGCTGCGCCCTGGCGCTTGATCTGGTTGCTGCGTTCGGATTTCAGATCCTGCAGCGCCCGCACCCGGCCCATGTTGCGCTTGCGGCGGGCGGAAATCCCCTCCACCGCCCAGCGGCTTTCGGATTTGATCAGCCGGTTCAGCTTGTGCCGCTGCTGGTCTTCTTCCTCCCACAGCTTGTCGCGCCAGGCTTCAAAGGCCTCAAACCCCTTTTCCTGCCGGCGCACCGCGCCGCGGTCCACCCACAGCGTCGCCTTCGTCAGCGCCCGCAAAAACGCCCGGTCGTGGCTGATCAGCACAAAACCCGCGCGGGTCGCCTTCAGCTCATTCTCCAGCCAGGTGATCGCTTCGATATCCAGATGGTTGGTCGGCTCGTCCAGCAGCATCAGATCCGGCGCCTCGGCCATCAGCTTGGCCAATGCGGCGCGGCGCCGTTCACCGCCGGATGCGGTTTCAACGGGACGCGCCGGATCGAACTTCAACCCTTCGCCCGCGCGCTCCACCTTGTACATCTCGCCAGGATCCAGCGCGCTGGCGGCAAAATCGCCCAGCGTCGCAAAACCCGTCATCTGCGGATCCTGCTCCATATAGCCCACCGATTTACCCGGCGGCACCACAATTGCGCCCTTATCCGCTTCAACAATCCCCGCCATCACCTTCATCAGCGTGGATTTCCCCGACCCGTTGCGGCCCACCAGGGCAACGCGGTCGCCGGGCTGAACCACCAGATCGAGATCGGAAAAAACCGGATCGCCCCCAAAGGTGAGGGAAATACCGGACATCTGCAAAAGAGGAATACGTGCCATGCCAGCCAGCTACCCCGGCGGCAGAATCGCGTCAACGCCGCTTCTTCATCTTTTCAAAAATACTCAAATTCACCCGGCCACCGCCCTGAGCAGCCGCTTGCGGGCAGCAGGAATGGCCCCGATCTCCAGCCCGGTGAACACATGCAGCGTGTTCATACAGGCATCGACCACCGCATGATCGCTGACCCAGCCGCCCATCAGCAGATAGGTCCGCAGCAGCGGCGGCATATGCAGCATCGCCTTTTTCACATCCGGTTTCCGCCGCAACCGCGCAGCAAAGCGGAACACATCGGGCGCCTTCACCTGCGGCCGCCAGCAAGGCGGCGCCAGATGCCGGTGTTTCAGCAATGCAAAAGCGTCCAGATATTCTGCCGTGGCGGTGCCGGCAAAAGACGTGCAGCCAAACAGCATCCGCACATCTTTTGCATCAACAAAGACCGTTACCGCCCCCCAGGCAATGCGCAGGATATCCGGGTCGTGCCAATCGGGATGGATGCAGAACCGGCCCAGCTCCGCCATCCGGCCCTGGAACCCCTGCAACCCCGGCAGATCATAGAACTGCGCCGAATAACTGCGGCCCAGTTCCGCGCCGCCCCTCAGCACCAGCAGCCGGAAGCAGCAGACCAAAGCACCAGTCCGCACCTCCTCCACCAGCACATGCACGCAGGCCGCATCATAAGCGTCGCAATCGGTGCCGCCGGTGCGAAAGCACAGCGCGCGCAGCGCCTGCGCCGCAGCCACATCCGCAGCCCCCGCCGCCAGGCGCGCGCGGTAACACCCCTTGTGCAATAGCACCTCCGGCACTACTGCCATCGCGGCCTCCCCCTTCTCCGGTTCAGCCCTTAACATAAGCGCTGTGACAGCCCGGTGAAGCCCGCTGGACCGGCAGCCCCCAGCCTTACTGGTCCTGCAGGAACTGATCGGGACCGAAGTTGCCCAGGCTGCCCAGCAGCTGGCGCAGGAACGTGTTGTCCTGCACGCTGGAACTGGTCACCCGGCGTTCCAGCGGCACCACTTTGCCGTCTTCCAGGCTGAACCGCTCAATCCCCTGCACCACTCCGGCGGTGTCAAAGCTGATCGCAACCAGATCGCGCGCCACCGGTTTCGGGGCTGCGGCGCCATAGTGGCGGAACCGGGTCGCCACGTAATAATAACCGCTGTCGTTCAGCACCCCGGTCGAGGACGGGATACCGACGCTTTCGGCCACCGAATCCCGGGTATCGATCCCCGGCACCACTTCGGCCAGCTGGTCCGGCGTGGGCACATACCCGTGCTTGCGGTAAACCGACGAACAGGCCGCCAGTGCCAGCCCCGCCGCGGCAAAAACCGCCCCGCGCATAACGGACTTAAAGTGAAATGCCTTAGCAACCATGACTGCCCCCCGGCCTTATGCCGCAATGCGCGGCTTGAATACGTCTTTGAACCCGATTACCTAATGACCGCTTCCGGTTCAAGAAACGAAAGTCCCCGATTATGTCTGACAGCACCGCACTGCGGGTGGCGGATCTGCCGCAAAACACCCCGACCGCCTTTGAAATTGTCCCGGATAAAGCAGATCTGGCCGCATTGGCAGCCGAGCTGGGCGTGACCGCCCTGCGCAAAACCCGCTTTAAAGGCGAGATCAAGGCGCGCGGCAAACGCGACTGGCAGCTGACCGGATCCTTGGGCGCCACTGTGGTGCAGGACTGTGTGGTGACACTGGAGCCGGTGACCACGCGGATTGAGGAGAACATCCGCCTCACCTACCTGTCCCGTATGGAGATTCCGGACGAAGCCGAGGCGGAAATGCCCGAGGATGACAGCACCGAGGCGCTTGGCAGCCATATTGATCCGGGCGCCGTGATGGCCGAGGCGCTGGCGCTGCATATCCCCGTCTACCCGCGCAAAGACGGCGCTGAGCTGGGCGAAGCGGTCTATACCAAGCCCGGCACGGCGCCGATGCGCGACGAGGATGCCCGCCCCTTTGCCGGTCTTGGCGCGCTGCGCGGGCTGCTGAAAGATGAGGATTAAGCCGGAATTTCCGCGCTTGCGGAAATTGCATCTGGAACCGGCGGCAAAGCTGCCCTAAAAAACACCTTGCGCCGCCGGAGATTCGCAGTATTTTCGCGCGCTCATCGGAATTTTTGGTTGGACAATGCTTGGGCAGGCGCCTAAACGCACGTCAGACTGATCGAACAGAACGCAATCGCGCCGCGGGGATGGCCCCAAGGCCCAAAAGACAAAGGTTGAGACATGGCCGTCCAACAGAATAAAGTATCCAAATCGCGCCGCAACAACCGCCGCGCGCACGATGCACTGGTTGCTGCAAACCCGAACGAATGCGGCAACTGCGGCGAGCTGAAGCGCCCGCACCACGTATGCCCCTCCTGCGGCCATTATGACGACAAAGAAATCGTCGCAGCGGCTGACGAGATCGAGATCGACGAAGACGCGGCATAAGCCACGGACAGGATTTGATGCCAGGCAGGCTTTCGCATGACGGGTAAACCCGATCAAAATCAGGCAAAAGCCGGCCGCATCACCATTTCTGTTGACGCCATGGGCGGAGACGCCGGCCCCGCTGTTGTGGTGGCCGGCATTGCCATGTCGGCGGATAAGAATCCCGATATCGGGTTCATCCTGCACGGCCCCGCCGAACAGCTGAAACCACTGGTCGCCAAAAAACGCATCCTTGAAGGCCGGGTTGAGATTCGCGACGTCCGCGACGTTGTCACCATGGAGGACAAACCCTCTCAGGTGATGCGCAACGGCAAGGGCACCTCGATGTGGTCGGCCCTGGATGCGGTCAAGAACGGCGAAGCGGGCGGCGCTGTATCCTGCGGCAACACCGGCGCGCTGATGGCGCTGTCGATGCTGCGCCTGCGCAAGCTGCCGGGGGTTAACCGGCCTGCCATTGCCATCCTGTGGCCGTCGCTGAACCCGCAGGGCTTCAACGTGATGCTGGATGTCGGCGCCGACGTGAAGGCGGATGCCGAGGACCTGCTGCAATACGCGCTGATGGGCACCTCATACGTGCGCAATTCCATGGACATTGCCTGCCCGCGGGTCGGCTTGCTGAACGTGGGCACCGAAGAGCACAAGGGCAGCGCCGTGCTGAAAGAGGCCCACGCGCTGATTGCGGAGAACGCCGCACAGTCCAATTATGAATTCACCGGCTTTGTCGAAGGCAGCGATATTCCCGGTGATACCGCAGATGTGATCGTCACCGACGGCTTTACCGGCAATGTGGCGATCAAGACTGGCGAAGGCACCGCGCGGGTAATGCGCACCGCCTTGCGGGAAGCCTTTGAATTTTCGTTTTTGTCCAAGATTGCCGCCCTTCTGGCGATGACCTCTTTGAAAAGACTGTCCAAACGGATGGATCCGCGCCGGGTCAACGGCGGCGTGTTCCTGGGGCTCAATGGCACTGTGGTCAAATCCCACGGCGGCGCCGATGCCATGGGGGTTTCCGCTGCGGTCAAGCTGGCGTTCCGCCTGGCAGAGCATGGATTCGCCGAAAAGCTGGCGGCACGGGTTGCATCTGCCGGTGCGCATACCCAAGATGATACTGCCCCCCGCGAGACGCGGGCGGCCACCGAAAAAGATTAAAATAGGCAGGCAATCGAATGACGCGACGCGCGGTAGTTGTTGGCACAGGACACTATCTCCCCGAACGGGTGGTTGAAAACGCGGAATTCGAAGCCACGCTGGATACCACGGACGAATGGATCCGCAGCCGGTCTGGCATCGAACGCCGCCATTTCGCCGCCGAGGGTGAGACCACATCGGATATGGCCGCCAAGGCAGCGGAACGCGCTTTGGCCGACGCCGGGCTGACGGCTGAAGATGTGGACGCCATCATCGTGGCAACCTCCACCGCCGACCTCACCTTTCCTTCCGCTGCCACTATGGTGCAGTCCAAGCTGGGCATGACAAAAGGCTTTGCCTTTGACGTCCAGGCGGTCTGCGCCGGCTTTGTCTATGCCCTCAGCAATGCCAACGCGCTGATCGCCTCGGGCCAGGCAGAGCGGGTGCTGGTGATCGGCGCCGAGACCTTCAGCCGGATCATGGACTGGACCGACCGCGGCACCTGCGTGCTGTTCGGCGACGGCGCCGGCGCGCTGCTGCTGGAAGGCCAGGAGCAGCCCGGCACCAACAGGGACCGCGGCATCCTGTCGACCGACCTCAACTCGGACGGGCGCTATAAGGATCTCTTGTATGTGGACGGCGGCGTCTCCACTCAGTCGACCGGCCATTTGCGGATGCAGGGCAACCAGGTGTTCCGCCACGCGGTGGAGAAACTCGCCTCTACCGCGAACACCGCGCTGGACAAGGCCGGGCTGGCGGCCGCGGATGTGGATTGGATCGTGCCGCATCAGGCCAATATCCGCATCATCCAGGGCACCGCCAAGAAAATGGGGCTCAGCATGGACAACGTGGTGGTAACCGTGCAGGATCACGGCAACACCTCTGCCGCCTCTATTCCGCTGGCCCTGTCCGTCGGCAAAGAGCGCGGCCAGATCAAAGAAGGCGATCTGATTGTGACCGAAGCCATCGGCGGCGGCCTCGCCTGGGGTGCCGTTGTGGTGCGCTGGTAACCCTGCAGTCTTAATTTCCGCCCGAAACACCCCGCGCAATTCATTGATATTGACAGGGAAATTCCCCGCGCCCTATGCTTTGGCAAACAACGGGGAATGGTATGGGCGAAAAAACACTTACACGAATGGATTTGAGTGAAGCAGTTTTCCGGGAAGTCGGCCTGTCGCGCAATGAAAGCGCGCAGCTGGTGGAAAGCATGCTGCAATACATGTCGGATGCCCTGGTGCGCGGTGAACAGGTGAAGATTTCCTCGTTCGGCACATTCAGCGTGCGGGACAAATCAGCCAGGGTCGGGCGCAACCCGAAAACCGGCGAAGAAGTGCCGATTCAGCCGCGCCGCGTGCTGACCTTCCGGCCCTCCCACCTGATGAAAGACCGCGTGGCAGACGGCAACCGTAAATAACGGGACCAATTGGCCATGTCGAAATCACCGGACGCGTTCCGCACCATTAGCGAAGTTGCGGAATGGCTGGGCGTGCAGGCCCATGTCCTGCGCTTCTGGGAGAGTAAGTTCACCCAGCTCAAACCTGTAAAGCGGGCCGGCGGGCGGCGCTACTACCGGCCTGCGGATATGCTGCTTCTGGGCGGCATCAAGAAACTGCTGCATGACGACGGGCTGCCGATCAAGGAGGTGCAGGCGCTGCTGCGTGAGCATGGAGCGGCGCATGTGTCCGGCTTTTCCCATTCGCTTGACGGCTCAGCCGCAGAGCGCCCCGAAGCCGTGCCGCCGGCCGATAAGCTTGGCGATGATTGGCAAAGCTCGCTGGAGCTGAGCCTTGACGCTGCCGCGCAGGATCCAGATCCAGGCAGCAATGTGGTCGGCTTCCCGCCCACGGCGGCAGCTGATGCAGCCACAGCTGAAACCCGCGCGCTGCCGGACAGCGGCCCGGCATCTGCCCCCGAAACTAGACCCGAATCCGGCCCCGGTTCCCCCTCCGAGCCGCAAAATCAGACGGACCCGGAGCCGCCCGCCGCTGACAACGGTGCAGAGGCCGGCTCAGAACAGCCAAAGCCCGGCCCCGGCGCCCTCCCTGTGGCAGAAGCCCCCGCAGACTTGCCCCTTGCCAGCGCCCCGGAACCCGAAGCCCCTGCCGCTTTGCCCGATACTGATGCGCCTGACTCTGCTGCATCGCTGGATCTGCCCGCCGCTGAGGCTGCTAAGGATGTTTCAGCCGATGCGCACAGCGCAGAGCCCTCAGTCGATCAGCCCGCCGCCGCCGCCCCGGCACCGGCACCGGAAGCACCCGTACAGGACCGCCCCGCCGCCATGCCGGCGATGGAAGACCCCACGCCTGCTGCAGAGGCTGAGATTTCCACCCCTGACGCCAAAGCGGAGCCGGCCGCGCCTGTGATGGACAGCCTTGCAGAAGATCCTGCCGCAGCGGAGCCGCCGCAAGCCGGTGCGGATCCCGCTGACCTCCCAGCTGCCTCCGGCCCGGCCGGGGACCAACCGGAAACCAAGGCCCCGGACCTGCCTCTGGAGCAGCCGACTGCAAAGCCGGAGGCGGCACCGCCTGCAAGCGACGCCGCGGCACTTGATCCGGGCACCGCAGCGCCAAAGACCGAGGAGGCGCAGCCCGCCGCCACGGATATCCCAGCCGCAGTGCCGGGTCTGCCCCCCGAAGCGGCAATCGAAGAGCCGCAAGAGTTTGTTTGGGAAACCGATGCGGCTGCGAATCCGGAACCCGTTCCGGAACAGCCCGCAGTCACGGAAGAATCGGACACCGCGCCAGCGCCAATAGCAGAGCCTGCCTCTGATCCCTCCGCCGCACCGCTGGACAAACCAGCCGCAGCAGCGGAACCGGAACAAGCCGCAGAGCCGGTTGCAGAACAAGCGCCCGAAACCGGGTCCGAATCGGCGGCCGGGCCCGCGCCGGAAGAACAACCGGTCCCGGCGGATGAGCCCGTTTCCAGCCAGACACCGGTGCCCGCAGAAGAACCAGCAGCTTTTGCAGCGGACGCACCGCCAGCGGATCCGGAGCCGGCCGGGGACACGCTGGTGGCCGCCGCAGGCCTGCAGCCGGAAGAGCCGCTGGACTTCGGCTTAGCCCCGCCCGAGGCAGCCTCTGCGCCTGCTTCAGAAGCGGATCCCGCGATGTCTTTCCCGCCGCATGATCTGGACGAGGCCGCCCGGCAAGTGGATGCACTGGAATTCTCCTCCGGCTTCGACCCTGCAGCCGAAGCGCCCCAGGACGGCCCGGCTGAAACGGAAACGCCGGCACCGCAAGAGGCTGCAACGGAAACCACGGCGCCCGGCGCGCCAGTCCAGCCTCCAGCCCAGCCGCCAGCCCGGCCGCCGGTGCCGCAGCCGGGTGTTCTGGCGCATCTCGCCGCCATCCGCAGCTTGCCGCCGCATGTATTGGGTGAAATTGCCGCCTGCGCGGAGGAACTGCGGGGCCTTACTGCAAGCAGCCACTGAACCGGAGTCCAGCCCGTCGCTGGCCCCAGGACGCGGCTGCCGCAGCTGGCCTGCTTTGCTCCCGCTTTCCTCTGCTGACTTTCTTTGCGGCGGCGAGAAAAATATTGCCGCCCCCTCTTGCCCCTGCCGCCAAAACGGTTAGAAGGCTCCTCAACGGGCTATGGCGCAGCCTGGTAGCGCGTCCGTCTGGGGGACGGAAGGTCGCAGGTTCGAGTCCTGCTAGCCCGACCATATGAAAAACGCCCGGGTGTTCACGCACCCGGGCGTTTTCGTATCCAGCGCAAGTCTTTGCCGATTGCGCAGCGCGGCCAATTCGGCCAGCATCGCCGCAAAGCCGGCACCGAGGGGGACAGGACATGACAGGCGTATTGCCCAGCCAAACCATTGAAAAGATGCTGGATCACGGTGAAATCGCCGTCAGCTCCCCGCTGGTCGAAGGCCAGGTGCAGCCCGCCAGCCTCGACCTGCGCCTGGGCAACGTGGCTTACCGGGTGCGCGCCTCGTTTCTGACCGGCCAGGGCCGCAGCGTTTCCGACCGCCTGACCGAGTTCGAGATGCACCGGATCAGCCTGGAAGGCGGCGCAGTGCTGGAAAAAGGCTGCGTCTATGTGGTGCCCTTGATGGAAAGCCTGGCGCTGCCAAAGGATGTCTCTGCGGTGGCCAATGCCAAAAGCTCCACCGGGCGGCTGGATCTTCTGACCCGCACCATCACCGATGGCGGCGAGGAATTCGACCGCATCAAACCCGGCTACACCGGCCCGCTTTATGCCGAGATCTGCCCCCGGTCCTTCTCGGTGCTGGTGCGGCCCGGCATGCGGCTCAATCAGATCCGGTTCCGCACCGGCCAGGCAGTCCTCAGCGATGCTGAGCTGAAAATGCTGCACGCAGGCTCGCCGCTGGTTGACGGTGACGCGGTGATCGAAGATGGCCTGGGCTTTTCAGTTGATCTGAAACTGCCCGGCAGTGATCTGGTCGGCTACCGCGCCAAGCCGCATACCGGCGTCATCGACCTGGACCGGATCGGCGAATACGACCCGCAGGAATACTGGGAGGAAGTGCGCACCAAGGACGGACGCATCATTCTGGACCCCGGTGCCTTTTACATTCTGGTCAGCCGCGAGGCAGTGCATATCCCGCCCGCCTTTGCCGCCGAGATGGCGCCCTATCTGGCCATGGTGGGTGAATTCCGGGTGCATTATGCGGGCTTCTTCGACCCTGGCTTTGGCCATGACGCGGCCGGCGGCACCGGTTCGCGCGGGGTGCTGGAGGTGCGCTGCCACGAGGCGCCTTTTGTGCTGGAGCACGGCCAGGTGGTCGGGCGTCTCGTCTATGAGAAGATGGCAGAGGTGCCCGAGCAGCTTTACGGCGCCGGGATTGCATCGAATTATCAAGGCCAAGGGCTGAAACTGTCAAAGCACTTCAAGACGCCTGCCTGATAGCAAATAGGGCAGCACCCGGTCCAAAAGCCGGGCTTCACTTCACTGGCCCGCCGTTCGCCAGTTCCTTCGTCGTGCCCGCCTGCACCGGCCGGTCCAGATGCGTCGACAGCACCGTATAGGTGCGGGTGGCACGCACACAGCCGACCTCGTAAATCCGCGCCAGCAGCCCCTCCAGCGCTTTGGGGGAGGCAACCCGCACCTTGAGAATCAGGTTGGTATCCCCGGCAGAGCTGTGCACCTCCTCCAGCTCCGGCATCTCTTGCAGCGCCAAAAGATCCGTGGTCACGCCCCAGCCCTCGGTGTCCACATGGATAAAGGCCAGCAGCGGCTTGCCCACTGCAGCGCCGTCCAGCCGCGCAACGGTCGACTCGATGGCACCAGAGGCACGCAGCCGCTTGACCCGCTCATGCACCGCGGGCGCCGACAGACCGACCTCCTGGCCGATGGCAGCATAAGACAGCGTCGCATCGACGCTCAGCGCGCCTAATATTCTTCGGTCCAAAGCATCCAGAACCCGGCCCGGCCCCGTATTCTTCCGAACCCCATCTGTTATTTCCGTTGCCATATCCAGCTGCCCTTCACAGAACGTCATTCAGCACATAGCAAAGTTACCTGAACATTTTCAAGGTAATCCCATGCGATCCCCTATTCTGATCCTGATGAGCGCAATTGGCGTGATTGGTGCAAACTCCCTGCTGCTGTCGCCTGTGGTGACGGCTGTCAGTGAAACCCTGGACGCCTCCACAACAGAGGTGATGCGGGCGGCCAGCGCCTATGGCCTCGGGGTGGCCGCGGCGGCGCTGCTGCTGGCGCCATTGGCAGACCGCATCGGCGCCGGGCGGCTGCTGCGCGCAGCCCTCATGCTGCTGGCCGCTGGACTGGCAGCCAGTGCCGCAGCACCGGATGTCCGGTGGCTGATGGCGGCGCAGGCGGTGTGCGGGCTGGCAGCGGGCGCCGCCCTGCCCTCGATCTATACGCTGGCGATGGTGATCGCCCCCAAAGGGCGCGAGGCGCAGGTGCTGGGCTATGTGCTGGCGGGTTGGACGGTGTCGATGGTGCTGGGCGTCAGCGTCAGCGCCTGGGCCACCGATCTGGCAGGCTGGCGGACGGTCTATGGCGCCCTGTCAGGCGTGGCGCTTGTGCTGTGGGGCGCGGCGCGCGCCCTGCGCGGAGCAGGCAGCCCCAGCGGCCAGGCAACCTCGCCGCTGACTGCGCTGCGGGTGCCGGGCATCATGCGCGGATTGCTGGCCACTGCGCTGCTGATGCTGGGCTTTTACAGCAGCTATTTCTTCACTGGTGCCCATATCACCCAAGCATTGGGGCACAGCACCACCCAGGCGGGCCTGCTGCCGCTGTTCTACGGCATCGGCTTTGGCCTGGCGGTGCTGCTGGATCCGCTGCTGGACCGGCTGGGACTGGCGCGGGCGACGCCGCCGGTGTTTCTGGGCGTCACTGCCAGCTATTTGCTGATGATGGTCCGGGCGGACCAATACATGCTGCTGCTGGGCCTCGCAGTGCTGTGGGGGATCTGCCAGCACCTGGCGCTGAACCTGGTGGTGGCGCGGGTGACACAGCTGGACCCGCAGCAGCGCGGTGCCATCATGGGGCTGTTCAGCACCGTGACCTACATGTGCGTCTTCGCAGCCCCCTTTTGCGGCGCTGCGGCCTATGCCGGCTGGGGACTGGCGGGCTGCTTAGCCGTCTCCGCCCTGCTGTCAGCCTGCGCTGCGCTTGAGGCCATGGGCCTGAGACGCAAGCGGGTCAGCCCTGGCGGCGCCCCGGCTTGACCGGCGGAATGCGCGAACTGCCCGCCTGCTGCGCGGGCGGTGCGCTGCGCGGCTGACCCTTGCCGCGTTTGGCTACCGCGCTGATGCCGGCATTAACGCCCGCATTGACTGCGCGGCTGACCAGCCGCCGCAGCACCATGTTGATGATCGAATTCAATGTCATGGCCTTGGCCCCGCTTCCTGACTGCCCGCGATCTTAAAGGTAAATTAAGACAATTCCGGGGCGCAGAACACCGCTAAACACCGCCGGGACAAGACACCGGCAGACACGATTGCGTAAACCGCGCCCTCAGGCGTCACTCTTCGAACAGTTCCGCCTGTTCTTCCGGTTCCTCGTCGTCGTCGCCCCCCTGGCCCATCGCAAAGGCCCCCGGCGGCGGCCGGTTCTCCAGCAGGCCCGCGGCGCGCAGCTCTTTCAATCCCGGCAGGTCGCGGGCACTTTCCAGGCCGAAGTGATCCAAAAAGACCGGCGTCACCACAAAGGTCACCGGGCGGCCCGGCGTCATCCGGCGGCGGCCCAGGCGGATCCAGTCCATCTCCATCAGCTGGTCAATGGTACCGCGCGACACCGACACGCCGCGGATCTCTTCGATCTCGGTGCGGGTGACCGGCTGGTGATAGGCGACAATCGCCAAAGTCTCAATCGCGGCGCGGCTCAGCTTGCGCAGCTCGGTGGTTTCCTTCTGCATCAGAAAGCCCAGATCGGGTGCTGTGCGGATCGCCCAGGCATCGCCCAGACGCACCACCCGCACGCCGCGCCCCTCATAGCGTTTGCGCAGATGCTCCACCGCCTCACGCGGGTTGCAGCCATGCGGCATACGGCCTTCCAGATCGCGCAGGGTGACAGGCTCAGGGCTGGCAAACAGCACCGCCTCGACCATCCGCTCCTGCTCCGCCATCGGCGGCGCATCAAACAGCGTGTCGCTCTCTTCGCGGACGGGAGCGCCGTGGCTGTCCATAAGCTGGTCTTCCATCAGGTATCCTCGTTCAGGCTGCGCAGCTGGATCGGCGCAAATATCTCACTCTGGCGCAGCTCAAGCCTGCCTTCCTTCACCAGCTGCAAAGACGCAGCAAAGGTGGAGGCAGTGGCCGAGCGGCGCTTGACCGGATCGCTGTGCCAGCCGTCCGGCAGATAGCTGATCAGATCGGTCCAGCCGCCGGTAAAACCCAGCAGCTGGCGCATCCGCTCCAGCGCTTCTTCCATCGTAAAGACCGACTCCCGGTCCATCACAAAGGGGCGGAAATCCTCCTTGGTGCGGATGCGGGCATAGGCCTGCATCAGATCCAGCAGGTTGGCAGTATAGGTAACGGTCTTGATCCGGGCGACGCTCTCTTCTTCGCCGCGGGCAAAGAAGTCGCGCCCCAGCCGGTCGCGGGCCAGCAGCCGGGCCGAAGCATCGCGCATCGCCTGCAGGCGTTCCAGCTGGAACGCCAGGTGTGCCGCCAGTTCCTCGCCCGAGGGGCCGTCTTCCGCCGGGTCGGGGGGCAGCAGCAGGCGGGATTTCAGGAACGCCAGCCAGGCCGCCATCACCAGGTAATCCGCGGCCAGCTCGATCCGCAGCTCCTTGGCCTTGTTGACAAAGGTCAGGTACTGCTTGGCCAGCTCCAGCACCGAGATCTTGCGCAGGTCCACTTTCTGGGTGCGCGACAGGGTCAAAAGCAGGTCAAGCGGGCCTTCGAACCCGTCCACATCCACGATCAGGGCTTCGGCTGCCAGCCGCTCCTCTACCGTCGTGTCCGTGTCTGAAAAAAGTGTCTGCTCAGCCATAAACCTGCCCGCCCATGAGGGCGGCAAGTTCTCTTTCAGCGCTCAGAATGTCAAGGGCAGCAGGCGGGCGGCGGGCCGCCAAAGCGCGTTCTGCGCGGGTCTGCGCCGCCGCTGTCATCGCCCCTGCAGCCTCAGCCACCGCGATCCGTTCTTCCAGCGAGGCATTGCACAAAAGCACAACATCGCAGCCTGCCGCGATCGAGGCGCGGGCATTGTCCGCCAGCGAGCCCTGCAGAGCCTTCATCGAGATGTCATCGGTCATAACCAGCCCGTCAAACCCGATGCGTTCGCGGATCAGACGCATCATCACCGGTGACGTTGTAGCGGGGCGGTCGTCATAGGCGTCATAGACCAGATGCGCGGTCATCCCCAGCGGCAGGTCGTTCAGTGCCTGGAACGCGGCAAAGTCGCTTTGCTCCAGCACGTCAGGGTGGTTCGCCACATGCGGCAGGTCCAGATGGCTGTCAGCAGCGGCGCGGCCATGGCCGGGGATATGCTTCAGCACCGGCAGCACGCCGCCATCAAGATGCGCGGTGGCCACTGCACGGGCAATCCGGACTACCGTTGCGGCGCTGGTGCCATAGCAGCGGTTCTTCAGAAATTCATGGGTTTCCATGCAGGCGACATCGGCAATCGGCGCACAGTTGCTATCGATGCCCAGCGTATACAGTTCATGGGCAATCAACCTATAGCGCAGGTACATTGCCCGCACGGCGTCCTCGCCCGCCAGTTGCACATGCTCCAGCGGCGGCAGCCAATTGCGTGCCAGCGGTTTGCGCAGCCGCTGCACCCGCCCGCCCTCCTGGTCGATGGTGATCGGGGCATCGCGGCCCACCGCCTCGCGGAAGTCACCGCACAGCGCCTGGATCTGTTCGACATCTCCCAGATTGCGGGCAAACAGGATGAATCCAAACGGATCGGCATCGCGGAAGAACGCCTTTTCATCGGCAGTCAGCCGCAGGCCCTCGGCGTCAAGGATGGTGGCTCCGTAGGTCATAAGATCCCTATCGCCCCTGAAAAGCGGGAGGGCAGCGTCCGGCCTTGGGGCGGGCCGGGCGCTGCGTTACCGTGTGGTTACCGGAATGCAATCGGCATTGCCAGCCACCAGCGCCGAGCAGAACCGGCGGGCGTCCGACAGGCCGGCAAAGCCCATCGCCCGCAGCCGGTAGAACGTGCGCCCGCCGCTTTCGGCGCGCTGAATCACCCGCTGCTTGCCCTCAAGATAGTCCGCGAAACGGGCATGGATGCGGTCCCATTCAGCGCGCGCCACCTCCGGGCTTTCATAGGCGCCAAGCTGCGCCAGCCGTGTGCCTGCCGCAAGGGTTGCCGGATCCACATCAACGGTCCCGGCACGTGCTGCCGGTGCGGCTGCGGCCGGAGCCGGGCTGAACCGTGCGGGCCGGGCCGATGGCCGCAGCGAGACCTTGACACCCGGCGCATTCAGAATTGCAGGCGACGGGACTGCGGCGGCAAGCGCCGGCTGCAGCGGTTCCGGCTGCACGATGGCAGGGGCCTGCGCCGATGCGGGCACAGCGGCGGAAAGCGGCTCGGCCTCACGCGCCAATTCGGCAACCAGCGCGTCGATATCGCCGTTCTGGAACGAGGCCACGGCCTCCTCGCTGACGCCGGGCACTGCGGGAACGCCGGGTTCAACCGGGGCCGCAGGCAGTTCAGCCGCCGGCGCGGCCTCGGCGGCCAGCTCGGGCAGCGGTTTGTCATCTTCGGTCAGCTCAATGGCGGCAGGCGCCAGGGTCAGCCGGTCGGCAGGGGCTTCAGCGCTGCCGCTGGCGGCAACCGCGTTGACAGCCAGCCCCTGGTGATCCGCCTGAGAGCCGCCCGGCAGCACAGGCTGTTCGCGCATCGGTCCTTCGGCTGCGCGCACCACTGGAACGCCGCTGACATCCCGCATCACCAACTTGTAGCCCCAAAAGCCCACCCCGGCGACCAGGGCAATCGACGCAACTGCTCCCAGAATGCTCAGCGATTTCGAGAATCGCGCCCGCAGCCCGGCAGGAGCAGCAAAAACGGCATAGTCCTGGGGGCCGTGGCCCTGCCCTTCGGGCTGATATCCATAGGCGGAGTCTTCATAGCCGTAATTCGGCTCGGCTCCTGGCCCGGAATAGTGCTGCCCCCCGGAGTTCTGGCCGGAATACTGCTGGCCAGAATATTGCTGTGTGTATGTGTTTTCCGAGGCAGCGTCCTGTTCGTGACCGCTGCCTTGTGCATAGGCGCGGCCTTGGCCCGCCTGCGCAAAATACGCCATTTTCCGCCTCACTGCCCGGTTTGGCGGCGCATGGGCTGCGCTGCCGCTGGGTCTCTTGAACTGCCTCAGTCCGGCGGACTGCGCGACTTATGCCCGCAGGGGCTGGCGCCCCATTGGTTATCGCATCTCTTCTGCCGGTTTCACGCCAAGAATACCAAGACCTGCGGAAATGACAACGGAAACGGCCCGGGCCAGCGCCAAATTCGCATGTGTTGCCGATTGGCTGCTCTCCTTAACAAATCGTAAACCTTCGTTCGATTTGCCCAGATGGTACAGCCCGTGCAACTCAGACGCGAGGTCATAGAGATAGAAGGCCACCCGGTGCGGTTCATTGCTGCGGGCGGCGATTTCCACCTGGCGCGGCCATTCGGCCAGCTTCTTGACCACTGCCAGCTGCGCCGGGTCGGCGATCAGGCTCAGATCCGCAGCGTTCAGCGTGGCATCATCGGCCGCAATATTCTGTTCCGCCGCCTTGCGCAGGGTCGAGCAGATCCGCGCGTTGGCATATTGCACATAGAACACCGGGTTATCCTTGGACTGCTCCAGCGCCTTATCGAGGTCAAAGTCGAAACCCTGATCGTTCTTGCGGGTCAGCAGCATGAACCGGGTCACGTCTGCGCCCACCGCATCGACAACATCGCGCAGGGTGACAAAGGTCCCTGCCCGCTTGGACATCTTGAATTCCTGACCGTCCTTGAACAGCTTCACCAGCTGGCACAGCTTGATATCCAGCGGCACCCGGCCATCCGACAGCGCCGACACGGCCGCCTTCATCCGTTTGACATAGCCGCCGTGGTCGGCGCCGAAAATGTCGATCAGCTCGTCAAAGCCGCGCTCGACCTTGTCATAGTGATAAGCAATGTCCGGTGCGAAATAGGTCCAGGCGCCATCGGATTTCTTCACCGCCCGGTCAACGTCGTCGCCATGGTCAGTGGATTTGAACAGGGTCTGCTCGCGCGGTTCCCAATCATCGGGCTTTTTGCCCTTGGGCGGCTCCAGCACGCCTTGATAGATCAGCCCCTTGGATTGCAGCGCCTCCAGCGCCGCCTCGATCTTGCCGGTGCCATAGAGGGATTTTTCCGAATAGAACACATCCATTTCGATGCCAAGCTGGGCCAGGTCCTCGCGGATCAGCACCATCATCGCCTCGGTGGAGAACTCCCGCACGTCCGCCAGCCAGACGTCCTCGCCCTTGCCGACATAAGCATCACCCACCTTGTCCTTCAGCGCCTGCCCCACCGGCTTCAGGTAATCACCCGGATAGGTGCCGTCGGCAAAGGCCACTTCCTGCCCGTGCGCTTCCAGGTAGCGCAGGTAGACAGACCGCGCCAGCACATCGACCTGGCCGCCGCCGTCGTTGATGTAGTATTCGCGGGTGACGTCATAGCCGGCATAAGCCAAGAGCGAGGCCAGCGCATCGCCGAACACCGCGCCTCGGGTATGGCCCACGTGCAGCGGGCCGGTCGGGTTGGCCGAGACATATTCCACGTTCACCCGCTTGCCCGCGCCCAGACCAGAGCGGCCGAAATCCGTGCCTGCGTCCAGGACCGATTTCAGAACGTTCTGCCAGATGCCGGGCGCAAGGCGCAGGTTCAAAAAGCCGGGGCCTGCGACCTCGGCCGACGTCACCCGCACATCCGCGGCCAGCCTGGCGGCCAGCGCTTCGGCGATATCGCGCGGCTTCATCCTGGCGGGCTTGGCCAGAACCATCGCCGCATTGGTTGCCATGTCGCCATGGGCGGCATCGCGTGGCGGCTCCACCGCGACATTGGCAAAATCAAGCCCCTCGGGCAGCGCGCCGTCCGCGGTCATCGCGGTCAGACTGTCAATCACAAGCGAGCGGATATCGGTAAAGAGGTTCATATCTGGCGTCCCATATGTTCAGCACTGCGGATACCGGGGGCCAAAGGCAGGGTCAACAGGATTGCAGGGGCTGCAGGGACCGGTAAGCGCACCGCACCGGAAAATTCAATTTTCCGGCCAATTTTCTTACTCAAGAAAATTGCGCCGCCATCCGCTGCGCCGGCCTCACAGGGTGGCGGTCTGGTCTTCCAGGATCTTGCCCCAGGTGAAGATCTCATAGGACCGGAAAGCAGGCACATAAAACGGATCACCATGGATCAGATGCTCCACCTCGACACGGTCCTCGGCCTCGACGATCCACAGCGCACCGCAGAAATCGCCATCGGTGTCCGGCTTCAGCCCGCCGCCGATCCGCAGTTCCGGGTGATCCCGGACATAAGCCACATGAGCATCGCGCCGGGATTGGCTGGCGCGCACATCCATCATTGCCGGCGCATCACGGAACATCACCGCCCAGCGGGTCAGCGCCGGCGCGGTCTTGCGGGTTTCCCGGGGAGCGGTCATGACAGCATTCCCTGAATGGCTGAGGCCGTGCCCCATTCGGTGATCTTGTAGGTGCGCAAAGAGGCCACGTAATAAGGATCCTGCAGGATCAGCCGTTCCACATCCTGACGGGTCTCCGCCTCCACATTCCAGATCGCGCCTGGGAAATCCTGCATCGGCCGCATCGCCAGCGCGCCGCCGATTTGCAGCCCGGACCTGGACCGCACAAAGGCGATATGCGCCTCGCGCCGCTTCTTGTCGCCGCGCACCCGGTCCATTTCGGGCTTGTCCGTGAATGTGACGGTCCAGCGTGCCATGGCTTTCCCCCTTGCTGCTCCTTTCGCGGATAACGCCAACGCCCCGCGGCATCATAGGGCCAGATCATAGCACGGCTTACGGCCAATTCGGGAACCTGACTAAGAGCATTCCGCACCCCGAACACACAACGGCAGGTCCGCGCCCGGCCTCGGGCCGTTGCGAATGTGCCGTCCCGAGGCGGAGGCCGGGCACAGGCCGGACCGCAAGCGGCCCGGCCTGAAGACTTGCCGCAGCTACGCCGGATGCCCCTCCGACTGCTTCGCACCGTCGCAAATCGCATACCAGCCCGGCTTCTCGCCCACAAACTCGTGGAAACTGTTCGCCACCTCCAGCGCCCCGTCCAGTGCATTTGCGGCGATCGGAAAACTGGCGTCCTGCGACAGGATCTCGCCCAGCGAGCTGCCGCAGATCCGGCAGAAACAACGGCCGTATTTATAGGGTGGCGCAGGCTGATACAGCGTCACCTCCTCCTTGCCGGCAATCCAGCGCAGGTCTTCCTTCTTCACAAACACAATGGTGCTGGCCCCCGCCTTGCGGCAGCGCGAGCAATGGCAGGTGCCCATCAGCGACGGCTGCGCCAGCAGCTCAAACTTCACCGCGCCGCAGCAACAGCTTCCCTCAATCATTCCAGCAATCCTTCCTATCATCCACTTGATAGGAACATTACGTGAACACATTCTGAAAAACAAGCCGCACTCACCCGTTGCGCAGCGACCATCCGCACCGCACGCCCGGCTTGCGCCGCCTTAACATGACTATGCGAAAGTCACTCCCGCTGCAGTACATGGCGCGGGTCTGGCACCCCTTGCGCACAGGAGGCCAGCCCCCCCAAGACCACCTCCGCAAAAGGTGCAGAGGCGTCTGACTGATGAAGCTATTGACCGGACACGTGGCGCGCTGGCGTTCCGGCCCTTCCCTCCGCCTGTCGTGGCTGCGCCGCCATCTCTGCCCTGCCCGTTTCACGGCCCGCAGGAACGGCCGGCAGCAAACAAGACAGACCTCAAGGAACACAAGGGAAGCCCTCAGACCTCAACCTTCACCCCGATCAGCCGCTCATGCTGCTGCAGGGCGAAACGGTCGGTCATGCCGGCAATGTAATCCGACACAATCCGCGCCAGCGCGGTGCGTCCCTGTGCAGCCGCGATATCGGCGTGCCAGCGCTCCGGCATGTCCTGCGGATTGTCCAGAAAGTAGGGAAACAGCGCCTCCACCACCTTGGCGACCTTGGCGCGTTTCTCCATCACCGAAGGGGCGCGGTACATGCGGGTGAACAGGAAGGCGCGGATGTCTTTCAGCCCGGCCCAAATTTCCGGCGAGAACTGCACCAGCGGATAATCCAGCGCCCGTACCTCCTCGACACTCTGTACAGCAGACTCCGCCAGCAGCATCCGGGCAGTGCCGATCACATCACCGACCATGACCCCGAAGAAACGCCGCAGTGCCTCGTGCCGGCGGCGGTTCGAGTCCAGACCCGGATACAGCCGGTCCACCGCGCCATACGCCTTGTCCAGCAGCGGCAGCCGTGCCAGATCATCATCGCCGAACAGCCCGGCCCGCAGCGCATCGTGCAGATCGTGGTTGTTGTAGGCAATGTCATCCGCCAGCGCCGCTACTTGCGCCTCGGCACTTGCGTGGGTGTGCAGTTCCAGATCCACCGCCGCGTTGCATTCCGCCAGCGCCCAGGGCAGCTCCCCCACCACCGGACCGTTGTGTTTCGCAATCGCTTCAAGGGTTTCCCAGGTGAGGTTCAACCCGTCGAATTCGGCGTAATGGCGCTCCAGACAGGTCACAATGCGGATCGCCTGGGCATTATGATCAAACCCGCCATAGGGTGCCATCAGCCCGTGCAGCGCATCCTCACCGGTGTGGCCGAACGGCGTGTGGCCCAAGTCATGCGCCAACGCCACCGCCTCGGTCAGCTCCTGGTTCAGCCCCAAGGCGCCGGCAATTGTCCGGCCCACCTGCCCCACTTCAATCGAATGAGTAAGGCGGGTGCGGTAATTGTCGCCCTCATGTTCGACAAACACCTGGGTCTTATGTTTCAACCTGCGGAACGCACTGGCGTGGATGATCCGGTCGCGGTCACGCTGATAGGGCGATCGGAAGGAGCTTTCCTCCTCGGTCACCTGCCGCCCGCGGCTGCGGTCCGGCATCGTGGCATAAGGCGCATGCATGTTAAATCTTTTCTCCAGCAAATCTTGCCGCATGAATTGCACCTTCATATATAAAGCCTTGCGCTGCAACTAACGCTGTGGAGAAACCTGATGAACCTGCCCCCGAAAGTCACTGACCGCGCCTTTGCCCGGCTGGCCGAGATCGGCGCCGCGGACCAGGGCCAGGCGCTGCGCGTCGCGGTCGAAGGCGGCGGCTGCTCGGGCTTTCAGTACGAGATCGCACTGGACGAGGCGAAACCCGAAGATCTGGTGCTTGAGGGCCAGGGCGAAATGGTCGTCGTCGACACGGTCTCCCTGCCGTTCCTGGAAAACGCAGTGATCGATTTCACCGAGGAGCTGATCGGCGCCCGCTTCACCATCGAGAACCCCAACGCCACCTCCAGCTGCGGCTGCGGCACCTCGTTTTCGATGTGACCCGGCGTCCAGCCGGCATCGCGCATCATGATCCCGCTTTGCCGCCAGGCAAGGCAGCGCCCGCCCTCATCTCAAGGGGCGGGCGCTTCGCCCGTTTGCAGGGCGCAACGTCTCAGACGCAACCCTGACCCGGCGCTAGGGATCGGTCTGCAGCCGTCCCTGGCCGCGCAGCCTTGGCAAGGCCGGGGCAAACTGATCCCAGACCAGATACAGACCGGACGCAATCACAATGGCACCGCCGATATAGGTGGTGGCTGGCGGAAACTCGCCAAAGAAGACTGAACCGATAACCGCCATCCAGATGAACTGCAGGTTCATCAGCGGAGTCACCGCATAAGAAGCCATAAGCCGCAACGCCACCACCAGCAGCCAGCGCGCGCCGAACAACAAGAAGGCATAGGCCGCAGCCCACACCACATCAGCAAGCGGCATCGGCACCCATACAAACGGCAGCGCCAGCAGCATTGCGCCGCACAGCGTCAGGTTGGGATAGAACACCTGCGCCAGTGCGTTGCTTTCATAACGGCCGATAAACCGTGCCATGGTCATGGAAAACGTGCCGGAAAGCACCGCACCAAAGGCCACGAAATGGCCCCAGGATGCATGCGCGTCCGCGTTGCCATGCGGCAGCAGAAACAACACGCCGCAAAATCCCGCGGCCAGCGCGATCCAGGCCGCCGGGCGCACAGGCTCTTTCAATACTGCTCCGGACATGGCGCCGGCCAGCAGCGGCATCAGGCCGATAAAGACAAACACTTCGGCAAAAGGCAGCAGCCGGAAAGCATAGAAGAAACAGACCGCAGCGATCAGCGTCGCCACTGACCTGAGAGCCATCGCCCGCGGGCAGCGGGTGCGGAAGCCGCCGCGCTGCGCCGGCAGCCGGTCCGCCAGCAGGCAGAACCCCACCACCATCGCACCGGACAGCGCATAAAGCTGCGCCGCCGCATACTGGCCCGCCAGCAATTTTGTGATCCCGTCGGCCGAAGCGATCAACCCGGTATAGGCCACCACCAGCAGCGCACCGCCCAAGGCCTGATTGCGGGTGCCGCCCATCACGCGGCCCCCGCGCTGCCCGCCCGGGCGAAACCTTCGAAAAATCCTGCGAACCTTGCACAGCTGCGCTCTGCCGCGGTGAGCAGCCCGTGCTCCTCCTCGCTCAGGACAGCCTCGGCGCGCGCTTTCACTGCGCTCCAGCTGTTGCGCGCCATCCCGGCGTCGAAAACCGCTTCTGACAGGCTCCTCAAAATACTCCCTCCCTGCTGCGCCGACACATGCATTCCGCCCATCGGGACCGCCTGCCGAAAGGCAGGACGCCCGGACATCAGCATGAGCCAGTTGACCACAAAATACTCGTGATACGCATCCTGATGTCCATAAAATTCTCCCTTAGCGAGCATATAGGCCGAAACCTGCCGGTCAAGCCACGCCTCCCAGGCCGCAGGCGGCTGCTGGCCGGCAAACCGCAGCGCGATGCAGATCTCTGCCAGCAGGTCGGCATTCTGATCCAAAAAGGCCACCAGACCGGCAAATTCCAGACTGGTGATCGCCGCCTCCGGCAGGTCCGGATCGCGGCGGCCGTATTCAGAGAGATAGAAAACGATATGGGTCAGCTCGTAAGCTGCCTTCTTGTTGGGAATGGCAAAGGTCTGAGGGTTTGAGATGAAACCGCGCAGCCGGTCGTCCAGCCCGTCATCACGCAGATCTATCCCGCGCCGCGCCAGCAGCCGCCGGGCCTCGGCGCGCTGCAAATCGGACAGCTCGGCCTGCGCCAGCCCCTGCTTTGACACCCAGCCTGCCAGTTGCGCCCCGGTCTGCCCCGGCAGGCCCAGATCCTCCAGGTCCAGGCAGATCGACAGGATAAAGCGGTAATACTGCCGGAAAAAACTGATATGACGCGCCGCACCATCGTAAAATTGCTGCAAGGGCTGCAGGGCATCAGCGGCAACATCCGCCCCGGTGCATTCCAGAATATTCAGCAGCTCGGCGTTCTCTTTGAGCCAGAACACGTCCTCCTGGCTGCGCCGGTGCGTTGCGAAACCGGCAATCAGCGTCTCTTGCGCACAGGCCCGGGACTGGCGGGCGGCAGGAGAGAAAAACGGGATGATCTGGGCCATGGGAACCTCGTTCGGAAAAATGCGGCGCGATACCGGCGGCCCCGGACACAGGGCCGCCCAAAGTCAGGGACCGGCAGCAAAACCGGCCCTGCCCGGATCAGCTGCCCGAGGAGAACAGCCGGGTGGCATCGCCCGCGCTGGTCCGTGCCGCCGTTGCGGGGGCAGAACCGGAAGAGAACAGATGCGTCCCCTCGCCCGCGCCCGTCCTGGCCGCGGCAGCCGGGGCTGAACCGGAGGAGAACATCTCTGTCAGATCGCCGGCACCGGTTTCGGCCTGCGCAGCGGGCGCCGAACCGGAGGAGAACATTTCCGTCAGATCACCTACCGCGGTTTCATGTGCCGCCGCAGGGGCTGAACCGGAAGAATACATTTCTGTCAAATCCCCGGACGCAATCTCTGATTGATCCGCAGGCGCTGACCCTGAGGAAAACATTTGCACCAGATCACCTGCGGCGGCATCGCTTTGAGCAACAGGAGCGGAGCCGGAAGAGAACATCTCTACCAGGTCGCCAGCTGCGGTTTCGCTGCGGGCCGCAGGCGCTGAACCGCTGGAGAACAACCCGGTTTCCCCGCCGGCCCAGCTTTGCGCGGCCTGCGGCATGGACCCGGAAGAAAACAACGAAACACCTTCACCCGCAGTCAGCTCCGCGAAACATTCAGGTGCTGAACCAGAGGAGAACATCTCTGCCCCGCCGCCCTCGAACAGGCTGGCGCCTGCGGTTTGACGGGCTGCATGGATGGTCTGGATTTTGTGCTGAGCAGTCATTTGGAACCCCATTCATTAAGGACAAAAGGCTCCACAACGCTGGCACGGACACCGCGCAGCGCAAACAGAAAATGCAATTTCACATTGTATTTTCCAGTGCGGATTACATTAACTTCAACTCGCTATTTTTTGTGCAATTTCAATTATTTCAATTCATCCACAGCTTATTCACCGCGTTATTCACACGTATATTATTGCAAAATAAAGAAACTCAACCTGAGGGATACTTTTCACCTGTGCAAAACAGCCATGATTCGCCGTGCCGCAAGTGATTCCCGAATCGTGCTTCGGGCTTGCCCCGCGACGCTGATTCAGCGATAGATCGGCCTCGGATAAAGCAATCTGTGCCGGAGGCAAGCCATGAAAATCGCCACATTCAATATCAATGGCATCAAGGCCCGGGCGCAGGCGCTGCCGGACTGGCTGGATGAAGCCCAGCCCGACGTGGCGGTGCTTCAGGAGATCAAATCGGTCGACGAAGCGTTTCCGCGCGAAATGCTGGAAGAGCGCGGCTATAACGTCGAAACCCACGGCCAGAAAAGCTTTAACGGGGTGGCAATCCTGTCAAAGCTGCCGCTGGAGGATGTGCGCCGCGGCCTGCCCGGTGATGACAGCGACGAACAGGCCCGCTGGATCGAGGCCACGGTGGTCGGCAAGCAGGCGATCCGCATCTGCGGCCTGTACCTGCCCAATGGCAACCCGGTTGAGCTGGAGCCGGACGGCAGCCCGGTGGCGGGCGGCAAATATGCCTATAAACTAGCCTGGATGGAACGGCTGAAGGCGCGCGCCGAAGCATTGCTGGCGGAGGAGATGCCGGCACTGATGGCCGGTGACTACAACATCATCCCGCAGGCCGAGGATGCCAAGCGCCCCGAAGCCTGGCTGGAGGACGCGCTGCACCGGCCCGAAAGCCGTGCCGCGTTTCAGCGGATCGTCAACCTTGGCTTCACCGAAGCCTTCCGCGCCCGGCACCAGGGGCCAGGGCATTATTCCTTCTGGGATTACCAGGCTGGTGCGTGGAACCGCGACGACGGCATCCGCATCGACCATTTCCTGCTGACCCCGCAGGCCGCGGATCTGCTGCTCGATTGCCAGATCGACAAGGATGTGCGCGGCCGGGAAAAACCCTCGGACCATGTGCCGGTCTGGGTCGAGCTGGATATCTAGCGCTATCCGCGCCGCGCACCAGCGCGGCGCCCGGCCCAACACTTTCGGGTTCATTTCAGATGAACCCGAAAAGGGGCGGGAGCCGCCCGCCGGCCCTGCTCAGGCGGTGACGTCGTGGCGGTAGATCCAGTCGAACTGGCTGACCATCTTGCCCGGTGCAAAGCGGCCGCCCAGCTTCAGCACCTGATGCGCAGGCCAGCTGAGCGGTGCGCGCAGATGGTATTTCCAGGCGTTTTTGCCGGCCGCCTGCACCACCTTTTCAGCCCGTTCGCGGCGGCGGGACTGGTAAACGGCCAAGCCGCGCGCGATATCCGGCGCTTCCTGCAGGGAGCGGGCCAGCACCCAGGCATCCTCCAGCGCCAGATTGGCGCCCTGCGCCATGAAGGGCAGCGTCGGATGCGCCGCATCGCCCAAGATGGCGGTGTTTTCGCCATGCCAGCTGGCCGCCACCGGGTGGCGGAACAGGCCCCACAGCAATACATCCTCCACTGCCTCCAGCAGCGCAGCGGCGGTGCCGCCGAAACCGGAAAAGGCGGCGCGCAGGTTGGCGGGATCATCCTTGAAATTCCAGCCCTCGTCGGCCCAGGCGCGGCGTTCCTGCACCGCAACCAGGTTCATCAGACTGCCATCGCGCAAGGGGTAAGCCACCAGATGCCGCCCCGGCCCCATGAACACCTGCGCCTCGGCTGGCTGGTTCAGATGGTTGGGCACAGTGGCGCGCCAGGCCACCTGGCCGGTGAAAGAAGGCGTTCGCTCGCCGTTCAGCGCCACGCGGGCTTTCGAGTGCAGCCCATCAGCGCCCACCACCAGATCACCGCCGCATTGCGCACCATTGCTGAGGTGGACGACAGGCTGCAGGCCCGGTTCGACCCGGTCCGCCCGTTGCAGCAGCCGCACCTGCACACCGTCGCGGCGGGCGGCACCGGCCAGAATGCCGACCAGGTCGGAGCGGTGGACAAAGTAGTACGGGTGCCCCGCTGAATATTCATCAAGATCCAATCGCAGCACCTGATCGCCGCGCCGGTGGCCGCGCAGCACCACGGCACGGGCGCGCTGCGAGCACCAGGCCAGATCATCGGCCAGCCCCAGCGCCTTCAGCACAGCCACGCCGTTGGGAGTGATCTGCAGGCCCGCGCCCACTTCGGAGATCGCCTCGGCCTGCTCCAGCACAGTGACGGATGCGCCAAAGCGGCGCAGCGCCAAGGCTGCGGTCAAGCCGCCGATCCCGGCGCCGATGACGGTTATTTTCAGGCCTTTGAGTTCCATGGGCTCCCGCAGATTCTCCGCTTGCACCCAATGAAACAAAAAACGCCGGAGCAAAAGGCCCCGGCGTCATGAATTCGCGCGTTTTCACTGCCAATGGCGGCGGTTAATCGTCGCGGTGGACTTTTTCGCGGCGCTCGTGGCGTTCCTGGGCCTCAAGGCTCATGGTTGCGATCGGACGTGCATCCAGACGTTTCAGCGAAATCGGATCGCCGGTCACTTCGCAGTAGCCGAATTCACCCTCGTCGATGCGGCGCAGGGCCGAGTCGATTTTGGCGACCAGCTTGCGCTGGCGGTCACGGGTGCGCAGTTCCAGCGCGCGGTCGGTCTCTTCGCTGGCACGGTCGGCAACATCCGGGATGTTGCGGGTGTTGTCCTGCAGCCCTTCGATGGTATCGCGGCTGTCGGACAGCAGATCCTGTTTCCATTCCAATAGTTTGCGTCGGAAATACTCAAGCTGCCGGTCGTTCATGAACGGCTCATCTTCAGCCGGTCGGTAGTCGTCCGGCAGAAACACTTCTTGCTTCATTTCGGCTCCTTCGGTCTGGCCCATAATGCTGGTCATAATTTGCACCTGAACATTTTGGCTCCCCCTCTGCCGCAGCGTTTATCCCCATCGGAAGGGAATGTCACTACACAATAGTGGCGCCGTTTGGTTAAAACCGTGATAACAACTTGGCGCCGTGGCACCGATCATGACTGGAACAGGAAAGATATGCAATTTCAGGGCACTAAAGAATATGTCGCAACAGATGATTTGAAAGTTGCGGTGAATGCGGCGGTGACGCTGGAGCGTCCCCTGCTGGTTAAGGGCGAGCCGGGCACGGGCAAGACCGAGCTGGCAAAACAGGTTGCCAGCGCCCTGGGGCTGCGGATGATCGAGTGGAACGTGAAGTCCACCACCCGCGCCCAGCAAGGCCTGTATGAATATGACGCCGTCAGCCGGTTGCGCGACAGCCAGCTGGGTGATGCGCGCGTGAATGATGTGAAAAACTACATCAAGAAGGGCAAGCTGTGGGAGGCCTTTGAAGCGGGTGAGAAGGTCGTGCTGCTGATCGACGAAATCGACAAGGCCGACATCGAGTTCCCGAACGACCTGTTGCAGGAGCTCGACAAGATGGAGTTCCACGTCTACGAGACCGGCGAGATGGTCAAGGCAAAGCACCGGCCCGTCATGATCATCACCTCGAACAATGAAAAAGAGCTGCCGGACGCCTTTTTGCGGCGCTGCTTCTTTCACTACATCCGCTTTCCGGATGCTGAAACGATGAAAAAGATCGTCGAGGTGCACCATCCCGGCATCAAGGACAGCCTGCTGACCGCCGCGCTGACCCAGTTCTACGAGATCCGCGAGACGCAAGGCCTGAAGAAGAAACCCTCGACCTCCGAGGTGATCGACTGGCTGAAGCTGCTGCTGGCCGAGGATCTGAGCCCTGAGGACATCGCCCGTGACGGCGCCGATGCGCTGCCGAAACTGCATGGGGCGCTGCTGAAGAACGAACAGGACGTGCATTTGTTCGAACGGCTGGCCTTCATGGCGCGCGGCCGCCGCTGAACGGCCTTGAGGCCGGAACAGGCAGGCGCATTGCCTGGCGGCTGCCTGTTTCGCTTCAAATTGCTGCCGCATTCCCCTATCAGAGGAAACAGAGCCGGGCAGCACAGCCCGGGCTGATAGGAGACGCCCCGAGTGCCCGCTGACGCTGCCCCGGATTCACACATCTCTGTCCGCCGCCTTGTTAGGCAGCCCGCCGCCAGGCCTGGCGGCCTGCGCGTTTTGCGGGGCGCGGTGGCCGGGCTTGCTGTGGCTGCGCTGGCTGCCTGCGCTACCCCCGGCGGGCGGGCCGCAGCGCCGACCCGCGCCGCAGCCGCGCCGGTTGCGCTGCCGCCGGTCAAGGTGTTCACCGCCGGCCGCGCGCAGCCGCCGCAGCGCTCCAATGCCGATATCGCGCGGGATTTTCTGGATCTGCACTTCAGGCTGGAAGGCGGCAGCACCCTGCCCCAGTTCACCCGGTTCGAGACCCCGATCACCCTGCGTGTGACCGGCACGCCCGCACCGGGGTTCAACCGCGATCTAAGCGCGCTGCTGACCCGGCTGCAGACCGAGGCCGGGATCCCGGTCCGCCGGGTGTCCGGCGGCGAAGCCAGTATCACCATTCAGTCGGTTTCCCGCGCCGAGATCCGCCGGGCCTTGCCCAAGGCCGCCTGTTTTGTGGTCCCCAATGTCTCGTCGCTGCGTGAATACCGCCGCAACCGGCGCAGCCCGCGCACCAATTGGTCGCTGCTGCGCAACCGCGAGAAGCTGGCGGTATTCATCCCCAATGACGTCAGCCCGCAGGAGGTGCGTGACTGCCTGCACGAGGAGCTGGCGCAGGCGCTTGGTCCGCTGAACGATCTCTACCGGCTGCCGGATTCCATTTTCAACGACGACAATATTCATGCGGTGCTGACCGGCTTTGACATGCTGATTCTGCGCGCAACCTATGCGCCCGAGCTGCGCACCGGCATGAGCCGGGCCGAGGTGGCCGCGCGGCTGCCTGCGGTGCTGGCGCGGCTGAACCCGCGCGGCGCGCGCACCGCGGCGCAGCGGCTGCCGGAAACCCCGCGCGCCTGGTCAGCCGCCTATGAGCAGGCTTTGGGCCCGCAAGCCTCGCTGCGGGACCGGCTGCGCGCCGCCAACAGGGCCGCGGAGATTGCCCGCGACCTGGGCTGGCAGGACCACCGCCGGGCCTTGAGCCATTACACATTGGGCCGGATGCTGCATGTCCGCGAGCCCGAGCTGGCATTGCAGCATTTCCTGACTGCACAGACATATCTGCAAGGTCTGCCCGGCACCCGGATGCACCAGGCCAAACTGGCAGTGCAGCTGGCGGCCTATGAGATTGCCACCGGCAACGGGGGCGCCGCGCTGGCGCGGCTGACCCCTGCTGTGACAGCCGCGGCCGAACATGAGAACGCCGCCCTGCTGTCGACCCTGCTGATGCTGCAGGCCGAAGCGCTGGAATTGCAGGGCCGCGTGGTGGAGGCGCGCCGGGTCAGGCTGGACAGCCTGGGATGGGCACGCTACGGGTTCGGCCCGGATTGGGTGGTCGAGGCCCGGCTGGAAGAGATCGCCGCGCTGCGCCCCTCGGCCCCTTGATCCTGAGCGTGCAGACTGGACCTGAAACACCGGGCCTGAAAGACTGATCTGAAAGACAGGAAACGGAAAACACCATGATTGTAATCGCCGGCTTGGTGCTGGGCGCCGTTATTGGCGCAACGAAGGCCCGCAAACGTGGCGGCAATACCCTGGACATGCTGCAATACGGGGCTGTCTATGCCATCGTATTTGGTATGATCGGGCTGCTGGCAACCATCCTGACCCACCGGGTGCTGGCGTAACTGCTCAGCAAAGGCGCCGCGATGTTCCAGCCCTTCTTTGAAAACCTGCGCAAGGCGGCCATTCCGGTGTCTTTGCGCGAATACCTGACCTTTCTCGAAGGCATGAAGGCGGGGCTGGCGACCTACGACATCGAGGCGTTCTACTTCCTCGCCCGAGCAGCGATGGTGAAGGACGAGCGCAACATCGACAAGTTCGACCGCGCCTTCGCCGCCACATTCAAAGGCCTGGAGGCGATCCCGGCCGAGGCCGTGATGGAGGCCGTGGACATTCCCGAAGACTGGCTGCGCAAGATGGCGGAAAAACATCTGAGCGCAGAGGAGAAAGCCGAAATCGAGGCGCTTGGCGGCTTTGAGAAATTGATGGAGACGCTGCAGGAGCGGCTTAAGGACCAACAGGGCCGCCATCAGGGCGGCAATAAGTGGATCGGCACCGCGGGCACCTCGCCCTTTGGCGCCTATGGCTACAACCCCGAAGGCGTGCGCATCGGCCAGAAGGAAAGCCGCCACCAGCGCGCGGTCAAGGTTTGGGACAAGCGCGAGTTCAAGAACCTGGACGGCGATGTCGAGCTTGGCACCCGCAACATCAAGGTGGCCCTGAAACGGCTGCGCCGCTGGGTCCGCCAGGGCGCGCATGAGGAGCTGGATCTGGACCGCACCATCCGCTCCACCGCCGAGCATGGCTATCTGGATGTAAAGACCCGGCCCGAGCGGCACAATGCGGTGAAGGTCCTGCTGTTCCTGGACGTGGGCGGCTCAATGGATCCGCATATCAAAGTGGTGGAGGAGCTGTTCTCGGCAGCGCGGACCGAGTTCAAGCACCTGGAGTACTATTACTTTCACAATTGCCTGTATGAAGGCGTGTGGCGCGACAACCGGCGGCGCTGGGGCGAGAAGACCCCGACCCATGAGGTGCTGCGCACCTACGGGCCGGACTATAAATGCATCTTTGTGGGTGACGCCTCGATGAGCCCATATGAGATCGCCTATGCCGGCGGCGCCAATGAGCATTGGAACGAGGAAGCAGGCCAGGTCTGGCTGCAACGCGCGCGTGACGCCTGGGGGGCAAACCTGTGGATCAACCCGGTGCCGGAGAAATACTGGGACTACACCCATTCGATCGGCATGATCCGCGAGATCTTCGAAGGCGCCATGGTGCCGATGACGCTGGACGGGCTGGAACGCGGCATGCGCGAGCTGTCGCGCTAGGCTTTTCTTCCTGACAGCCGGCGGGCCCAACCGGGCGCCGCAAGACTCAGCGGCCCTCCCGCGCCTGCAGATGCGCCGGCTGGCGCCAGCGCCCCTTGGCAGCCTTGGGCATGGCATCCTGCCAAGGCAGGATGCGCGCCGGACCTTAAGGTCCGGCGCCGGGCCCAACCGGGAGGCCGGCATTTCAGATGCAGGCCGGACGGGCGGGAGCCACGCTTTGCGACTCCGATTTGCGCTTTTCTGCTGCTAAACGCCCCAAAGCCCCCAACCGCCCAAAGCCGCGACCGGCACGAACAGCCAGCCTTGCGGCAGCAGCCCATAGCCCGTGCGGCGCAGCGGCGGCACCACGATGCCGATCACCGCAGTCACCGCCGCCAGAACTGTTCCCGCCAGCGCCATGTCAGCCGAGCCGCGGGCGCCGAGAAACAGGAACAGAGCCATCAGGCCCAGATAGCCGGTCACCAGATGCCAGCAGAACAAGGTGGTTTCGCGCACGACATCCGGCAGCTGACGGTCCTGTGCCAGCGGTACCGCACATTCCCGGCCCCCGATGCAAGCGTGAACACCCATCCACAGGGCCGCCAGCGCTGACGCCGCAAGTAAAGTCCACTGCATCGCAATTCTCCAATTTCTTAATAAAATCAATACCGCCGGTCAAATGTGCAACCTGGCAGCCTATTCAAACCATGCCAAGCCGGAGGGCACCACTGGCAAATACGCCGCAGAGGCTGCGGCTGGTGCGGCGTTACTCCGGCACTGCTGATTGCGCCCCGCGGCGCTGTGCCGCCGCCGCTGGTTCCAGAGGGCGGCTGGGCAATGCCCCCCTGTCCCGGCCGCGCGGACAGCAATCCTTTTTTGCACAACCTGAAGCAGTCTGCCCGCGGAATTCCGCCGCTGGGAACGGCATCCGGCGCATGTCCGCCGAAGCGGCTTCGGACCGGTTGAACGGGCCGCCCCGCAACCGCTATCCGTAAGGAAAAGAAGAAGCGGCAATACAAAGGCCGCAATCCCCGAGCAGGAGCCTCGCGTGAGCGTGCCGCATCAAGACATCCCTCCCCGTGGCGGTGCCCCCGCCGCTGCCATAAAGCCGTTTCAGATCCGCGGACGGTATTTCACCGCCGTTGCGCTGCGCCCCGAAGACGGGCCGCTGGACAAGGCGTTTTATACGGCCCTTGACGCGCAGCTGCGCTGGAGTCCGCATTTCTTTGACGGTGCGCCGCTAATCCTGGATCTGGCCCAGGCGCCGGGGCTGACCCGCCCGGCTGAGCTGCGGGCACTGACCGACAGCCTGCGCAGCCGCGGCCTGGCAGTGTTCGGGGTGCAAAACGCCTCGCCCTCGCAGGTGGCCGCCGCCGAAGGCGCCGGGCTGATCACCATTGCCAGCGGCAAGGATGCGCCGCTGAACACCGAAGGTCCGGCCCGGCCCGGTACCCGGCGGGAATTGCCCAAGAAATTGCGTCCGCCGCAAAACCGGCTGATCACCCAGCCGGTGCGGTCCGGCCAGACGGTTGTGGCCGAAGGCGGCGATCTGGTGGTGGTCGGGCCGGTCAGTTCCGGCGCCGAGCTGATTGCGCGCGGCAGCATTCATGTCTATGGCCGCCTGCGGGGCCGCGCCATGGCTGGTGCCGAGGGTGACGAGGAGGCGCGGATCTTCTGCAACAGCCTGGACGCCGAGCTGCTGGCAGTGGCCGGGCTGTACCGGACAAGCGAAAATTTGGAACCGGAGCTGTTGAACCGCCCTGTGCAGGTGTTCCTGCAGGATGGACGGCTTTGTGTGGAGACCCTGGGATGAGCGCAGGGATAAGGAAGGCAGAACGATGAGCAAGGACCTGAAACTGGAAGAGCCGCTGGGCAAGGTGATCGTGGTCACCTCGGGCAAGGGCGGCGTTGGCAAGACCACCACATCCGCTGCCGTCGGCGCCGAGCTGGCGCGGCGCGGCCACAAGACGGTGGTGATCGATTTTGACGTGGGTTTGCGCAACCTGGACATGATCATGGGCTGTGAACGCCGGGTGGTGTTCGACTTTATCAATGTCATTCAGGGCGACGCCAAGCTGAAGCAGGCGCTGATCCGCGACCGGCGTCTGGAGACGCTGTCGGTGCTGCCGACCTCGCAGACCCGCGACAAGGATGCGCTGACCAAGGATGGCGTCCAGAAGGTGCTGGAAGAGCTGCGTCAGGAGTTCGACTATATCATCTGCGACAGCCCTGCGGGCATTGAACGCGGCGCCCAGATGGCGATGCATTTTGCCGATGAAGCGATTGTGGTGACCAACCCCGAAGTGTCCTCGGTGCGCGACAGCGACCGGGTGCTGGGCCTGTTGAACAGCATCACCGACCGGGCGGGCAAGGCCGGTGCGGAGCCAATCAAGGCGCATGTGCTGATTACCCGTCACGACAAGTCCCGCATCAGCAACGGTGAAATGATGACGGTAGAGGACGTGCTGGAGGTTCTGGCAGAGCCGCTTTTGGGGATCATCCCTGAAAGCAAGGCAGTGCTGCGGGCCTCCAATCTCGGGGTGCCGGTGGTGCTGGATGACCCTTCTGCGGCGGCCACCGCCTATGAGGACGCGGTGGGCCGGCTGATTGGCGAGCAGATTGAGATGCGGATTGCCGCCGACCGGCGGCCCGGCCTGCTGCAGCGGCTGTTCGGACGGGCGGTGTAGGGCATGTTCGGTTTTTCCCTCCGCCCCCGCAAAGCCTCGGCCAGCACTGCCAAGGAACGGCTGCAGATCCTGCTGGCGCATGAACGCAGCAGCAGCGGCGGTGTCCGCCCCGACTGCCTGCCGCAATTGCAGCGCGAGATCCTGGAAGTGATCCGCCGCCATATGCAGATCGGCGACGAGGCGATCGACATCCGCATGGAACGCGGCGATGAGCTGTCGAGCCTGGAAATCAACATCGAGTTTCCCGGCAAGCTGGGCATGAACTGAACTGCCCGTCGGGGCAGTGCATGTCCCGGCAGTTTTATTAAATTCCGGCGCGAATTCCCCAACCCGTCCGCGCCGGGGTAAGGGCAGGTTAAGCCTGCCCGTGGTGTCATGGGCCTTCCGCATCTTTCGCGCAGAAGGCCCATGACTATCTTAAATCAGAATTCGCACCTCGCCGGTGCCGCCCCCCAGGAAACCTTGCGGCTGGGGGAGCTTCTTGGCGCGCTCAGCCATGCGCTGGACATGACCGAAGGCCAGCCCAAGGGGCATTGCCTGCGCTGCTGCTGGATCGGCATGCAGGTGGCCGCAGAGATGAGGATGGCGCCTCAGGCGCGCTCCGACCTCTATTTCACTTTGCTGATGAAGGATCTGGGCTGCAGTTCCAATGCCGCCCGCATCTGCCAGCTGTACAAGACCGACGACCTGTCCTTTAAGCGCGATTTCAAAACGGTGAACGGCCTGCGCCAGGGGCTGGGGTTCCTGTGGCGCAACACGGCCGGCGGCGCCGCGGCCTGGACCCGGCTGAAAACCCTGAAACAGGTGCTGGCAAGGAACAGCAGCATAGCCGCAGAGATGATCGACACCCGCTGCAACCGGGGCGCGGCAATTGCCCGGCAGATGCGGTTTTCCGAAGCTGTGGCCGAAGGCATCGCCGGCCTGGATGAGCATTGGGACGGCGGCGGCCTGCCGCTGGGCCTGGCGGGCGATGCAATCCCGCTGTTTTCGCGCATTGCGCTGATGGCGCAGGTGGTGGATGTCTTTGCCGCCGAGCGGGGAATCGAGGGTGCCGCAGCGGAGCTGGAGCGGCGTGCGGGCACATGGTTCGATCCGGATCTGGTGCCGGTCTTCACCTCGGTGATCCGCCGTCCGCGCTTTCTGCCGGATCTGTGGGATCCCGGGCTGGAAGCAGAAGTGCTTGCCACCCCGCAGGCCCGGCACATTCATCCGGTGGATGAGGATTACCTGGATGAAATCAGCGAGGCGTTTTCATTGGTGATCGACGCCAAAAGCCCCTTTACCCACGGCCATTCGCGGCGGGTTGCGCGCTATACCGGCATGATCTGCGATCAGCTGGGCTACTCCCCGGAACGGCGGCGCTGGATGGTGCGGGGGGCGCTACTGCACGACATTGGCAAGCTGGGTATCCCCAATACTATTCTGGACAAGCCGGACAAGATGACCGAGGCGGAAATTGCCAGGATGAAGCAGCATCCGGTGCTGGGTCATCAGGTGCTGAGCCGGATTTTCGCCTTCCGCGAACTGGCCGATGTGGGCGCGGCGCATCACGAGCGGCTGGATGGAAAAGGCTACCCTTACGGTCTGGACGCCGGCCGGCTGAGCCAGGAGATGCGGATTTTGGCAGTGGCCGATATCTTTGACGCGCTGACCGCGGACCGGCCCTATCGCGCTGCGCTGCCGCTGGATGAGGCTTATGCGATCATGGACAAACTGTCGGGGCCTGGAATTGATCCGGACTGCTATGCAGCACTGCAGGACGCGGTCACTGCCAGCGGCTGGCCGTCGGGCCAGGACAGGCTGCCGCAGGAAAGCGGATGGGCGGCAGCGGATCATGCAGAAACCGCTTGAGCCTGGCAGGGTCAGCCCCCATATCTGAAGCATGCTGCGCCTTCTGCCCATTCTGCTGGCCGTCGCTTACGGCCTTGTGATGTACCGGATTTCGATCTGGCGCACCCACCGTGAGCTGGACCAGCGCTCAACCGAGCTGGCGGATGCGCGGCTGAAAGGGCTGACCGACCGGCTGGCGGCGGCGCTGGAGATTGCCCGCATCCCGGTGCATATCTATGAGGTCGATCCGGTCAACGGGCTGGCGGCGCCGGACGGGCGGATCTTTATCACCCGCGGGTTTTACCGAAAGTATCAGAGCGGCGAGGTCAGCGCCGAGGAAATGGCATCGGTGATTGCCCATGAGCTGGGCCATGTGGCGCTGGGACATGCGAAGAAACGGATGATCGATTTCTCCGGCCAGAACGCGCTTCGCACGGCGCTGATGATGATCCTGGGCCGCTACATTCCCTTTATCGGGCCTTGGATAGCCGGGGTGCTGACCGGTTTGATCGCAGCGCGGCTGTCGCGCGGCGATGAGTATGAGGCAGATGAATATGCCGCCGCATTGCTGACCAAGGCGGGCATTGGCCTGGCGCCGCAGAAAAGCCTGTTCACCAAACTGGAAGAGCTGACCCAGGCACGCGCGGGCATGGCGCCGGCCTGGCTGATGAGCCATCCGAAAACCGAAGAACGCATCGCCGCGCTGGAGCGGCTGGAAGCGAAATGGGCCAAGGGCTGAGCTGGCTGAGGGCATGAGGGGCCTGCCCCTCATACTCCCCGGAGTATTTGCAGAAAGATGAAGAAACAGTCAGCCGGCCAAGGCTTTGGCCAGCCTTGGAAGCCGGGCTTTCTTCAGCAACGGGCGGATTTCCCAGCTGCCGCCGGAGAGGCGGTTGGCCTCGGCCAGGACTTGGCTGCCCAAGGCCTCCATGCCTGCGCCGTCCTGCAGCCAGAAGCGGTAGAGGAGTTCGTCAGCGCCGATACGCTCCAGGCCTTCCTCGGCCAGGGTGTGACGGGGGAAGTCCTTGTTGTTGAGGGTAACAATTGCGTCGGCGTGGCCGGTGATGGCGGCGGCCAGCACATGGATGTCGGCGCTGTCGGGCAGCCACAGGCGGGCTTCAACGCCCGGAGAAGCCGGCACTTCGGCCTTGGGCCAGCTGGCGCGGGCCAGCGCGGTCTCGGCCTTGGCCTGCGCCGCGCCTTCGGGGCCGAGTTTCAGCGCCGCGCGTTCCCATTCGCCCAGGATGCGCGCAGACCAGAGCGGGGTGAAATGCCCCAGCCTGGCCGCGCCCAGCAGCATCTCCCGCATCACGGTCGGGTACAGCACGCAGGTGTCCAGGAGCAGCTTCATCCCTGTCAGTCCAGCCGGAAGAACACGGCCTTAAGGTAGCCGCTTTCCGCCAGCTGCGGCAGCTGCGGGTGGTCGGGGCCGGCATAGCCGGTGTGGATCAGCGTGCCGCGGCGGCCGGATCTGCCGATACCGCGGGCCGAGGCGTTGCGGAATTTGGCGAGATCCGCCGCGTGCGAGCAGGAGCAAAGCCCAAGGTAGCCGCCGGGTTTCACCAGCGGGGCGGCCAGTTTGGCAATGCGTTCATAGGCCCGCAAGCCCGCCTCCAGCGCCTGTTTCGAGGGCGCAAAGGCGGGCGGGTCGCAGATAACCACGTCGAAGTTTTCGCCTTCCTTCTGCAGCGCGTCCAGCACGTCGAACGCATCGCCCTGGCGGGCGGTGAACCTGTCCTTGTGGCCGCTGGCTCCGGCGCCCCGGGCTGCCAGCTCAAGTGCGGCGGCAGAGCCGTCAACGCAGGTGGCGTGCGCGGCCCCCCCTGCCAGCATCGCCAGGCCAAAGCCGCCGACGTGGGAGAACACATCCAGCACCTTGGCGCCCTGCCCTGTGAGGCGGGCGGCGAAGGCATGGTTTTCACGCTGATCGAAGAACAGCCCGGTTTTCTGGCCGCCGGTCAGGTCGGCCATATAAGTGGCGCCGTTCATCTGCACCGGAACAGGTGCGGCGGGCGTTTCGCCCAGCAGGGTCTGGTTCTGATCGTCCAGCCCTTCCAGAGTGCGGGTGCGGCCAGCGGCGTTTTTCAGGATCACGTCTGCACCGGTCACATCCGCCAGCGCCGCGGTGAGTATGTCCAGATGCATTTCGGCCCAGGCGGCGTTGGGCTGGACCACGCAAGCGGCGCCGAACCGGTCGATGACCACGCCGGGCAACCCGTCGGATTCGGCATGGACCAACCGGTAGAAGGGCGCGTCATACAAGCGTTCGCGCATCTCCAGCGCGCGGGACAGGCGGGCAGCGAACCAGGCCTGATCAATCACCGCTTCCGGATCGCGGTCGAGCATCCGGGCGATGATCTTGCTGTCCGGGTTCACCGAGACCAGCCCCAGCGGGCGCTGCGCCTCATCCTCCAGCACCGCCAGGGTGCCAGGCGCCAGATTGCGGGTGCGGCGGTCGGTCACCAGTTCATTGGCATAAACCCAGGGAAACCCGTGCCGGATGGCGCGGGCGTTGGATTTGGGTTTCATTTTCACGCGGGGGCGCTGATGCGCATCTGAGGAGGCTGTCATAGGGTCCTCATAGCCTTAAGCCCGGAACAGGAAAAGGGGCCGCATGGCCCCTTCCCGCAGAACTTCGCCGCTGCGCATTGGCTTTATTGCAGCGCCTGCAGCAGCCCCAGACGCGGATTCCGGTAGCTGCCGGGTTTGGTCAGCTCCTGGCGGACCACATTGGCCAGGTGGCCGGTGATGCGGATTTTTTGGGTCTGGCCGCGCGACATGGCTTCCAGGGCGCGGGCGCCGCCAAAGGCTTTGAGATCGGCCTCGATGGTTTTTTCCGGGCGCAGCAGGGCGCCGGTGGCCGGATCGGTGAGCCGCATCTTGAAGGTGATGGCGTGAATGCCGCCGGTGGTGTAGCGCGCCTTTTGGGTCAGGGCGTGAAAGCGCTGCAGTTCGATATGCAGATCGGCCTCGATCGCGCCGCCCATGCCGGTGCTGCCGGCCTCCATGGCGCGCTGCACGATTGCCTGCACCTGGGCGTGGCGGTCGCCGTAAGGATCCTCGCGCCAGACAATATCGCCTTTGGGCAAATAGCTGTTGGCCTCGGAAACGGAGAGGCTGCGCGGCACATCGACGGTAACGCGGCTGACCCGCAAAGCCGGCACCGGATCCACCTGCGGCAGAGTTTCATAGCCGTCGGGCACGTGCACCGCCGCGTCGGGCACCGGCTCGAACGGCAAGTTGCGCGACGGCACGTCCACCGAGGCGCAGGCGGACACCATCAGCCCGAGGGAGACGAATGCGAGGCTGCGGAAGATGTTCATGGCTCTGCTCCTTACCGTTTTCAAGCCGCCGGATCAGGGACCGGAAGGCGGGTTCAACAGCAGGATGCGTGTCAATCGGGGCAGAATTGGGACAATTTAAGTCCAATTTAGCGAAAAATTAACGAATGTTTATGACCGGTCAACGATTGCCCCGGCCTGCCCCGTCGCTGCTATCAGCGCGCGCGCGAACGCCAGCCGCCGCGGCGGCGCGGTGTGGCGCTGCCTTCCAGCCCGTCGCGCAGCACTGCAGTCATCGGATGGTCCGGATCTGCGTTGCCGTACATCTCCAGCAATGCGTTGATATCTTTCCGGCTGTCGCGGGTAGCGTCCATGCCCAACGCCCAGTCAAAGAAAATGCTGCGGCATTGCGCGTCCGTAATGCCGTCGATCCGGTAGGATTCGTAGATCAGACCGCGCGGGTCCTGTTCAGTGCTGCCCTTCATCCGCCCCATCCCTTTCCAAGGCCTCTGCAATCAGCGCCGCACAGCGTTTGTAACGGGTCTGCAGCTCCTGCTCCAGCGCATCCAGCCGGGCGTATCCGGTGGTGCGGCAGAGGAACTGCGCACCGCCCTCCCCGATCGTCTCCGCCTCGATGGCTTTGCCGGAAAGCAGCCGCGCGGCACTTTGCACCGACCAGAATAGCCGGTAACTGGCGGTCAGGTATTCTGCATCCGCGTCATTCAGCCATCCGGCAGCGACAGCACCCAGCAGGCCGGAAGCCACATCGCGCGCCACCGAGTCGGAAGTAAGCGCGCCGGCTTGCGACAAAAGCTCGATATCCATCATCCGGCCGGCGCCGTTTTTGGCGTCCCACAGACCTGATGGCGCCTTGGCGGCGGCCAGCCGCACGCGCATTTCCGACACCTCCTGCAGCACCTTGGCCAGATTCCGCGGCTGGGCCAGGAAAGCGGCGCGGAAGGTTTCGATTTCGGCGGCAAGGGCGGTCTCGCCCGCAACCACCCGCGCCCGGGTCAGCGCCAAATGCTCCCACACCCAGGCCTCGTTCTGCTGGTAGTTGGTAAAACCGGCCAGGCTGACCGCCACCGGACCCTGATTGCCCGAAGGCCGCAGGCGCATGTCGACCTCGTAAAGCTTGCCCTGCGCCATCGGCGCCGAAAGCGCAGTGACAAAGGCCTGGGTCAGCCGGGCGAAATAGGGCCGCGTGGCCAGCGGGCGCTTACCCTCGGACATATCCGCATCGCCCGGGTCATAGATCACGATCATGTCGAGATCGGATTGCGAATTGATCTGCCCTGCCCCCAGCGATCCCATGGCCAGAACCGCCGCGCCGCGTCCCGGCGGGGGGCCGTGCTTGCGGGAAAACTGCGCCACCACTACCGGAGCGAGGCCGGCAATCACCACCTCGGCCAATTCGGCGTATTGGACACCCGCCCGATGGCCGTCGATCAGCCCGCGCAGGTGATGCACGCCGATGCGGAAGTGCCATTCCTTGCACCAGCGGCGGGTGGCATCAAGCCGGGCCTCATAGTCGCCTTCCTGCGCCAGCCGCTTTTTCAGTTCCGCCCGCAGCTGCTCTGCCCCTGGCCAGGGATCAAAGAAGGAACCGCCGATCACCGCATCAAACACCCCGGAATTGCGGGACAGGAAACTGGCCAGCTCGCGCGAGGTGCCGGCGATATCCACCAGCAGATCGATCAGCTGCGGGTTGGCGCCGAACAGCGAGAACAGCTGCACCCCGGCCGGCAGCCCGGACAGGAAACCGTCCAGCGCCACCAGGGTCTCGGCCGGTTTGGCGGTTTTGGCAACGCGCGACAGCAGCTCCGGTTTCAGCCGCTCAAATATCCGCGCCCCGCGGGAGGAGCGCAGCGCCGGATAAGTCGGCCAACGGGCGATGATGGCGCCGTCCAGATTGGCGGTGTCCTTTGCGGTGTCAGCTGCGGTCGGCGTGCCGCCGGGCGAGAAGAACCCCTCGGTCAGCTCATGCACTTCGGTCAGCCGGTCCCTGATTTGTGCTGTCAGCTCCGCCGGATCGCAGTCCATCAGGCAGGCGATACGGGCAATGCCGTCCTCGGATTTGGGCATCTGGTGGGTTTGCGCGTCATGCACCATCTGAATGCGGTGCTCGACCTCGCGGTGGGCGCGGTAATGGGCGGACAAGGTTTCAGCGGTGCCCGGCGGCACCCAGCCCTTGTCTGCAAGGGCGGCCAGCCCCTCGACGGTGCCGCGCAGGCGCAAGGCTTCGTCGCGCCCGCCGGCGATCAGTTGGCGGGTCTGGGTAAAGAACTCAATCTCGCGGATACCGCCGCGGCCCAGTTTCATATCGTGGCCCGGCACATGCAGGGCGCCGCCGGTGCCCTTGTTCTCGCGGATGCGCAGGCGGATGTCATGGGCGTCCTGGATGGCTGCGAAATCCAGGTGACGGCGCCAGATAAAGGGCCGCAGGGTGGTCAGGAACCGCTCTCCCGCCGCGATGTCGCCCGCACAGGGGCGTGCCTTGATGTAGGCGGCGCGTTCCCAGGTTCGGCCCAGGCTTTCGTAGTAACGCTCTGCCGCTTCCATCGCCAGGCAGACAGGGGTGACCGCCGGATCCGGGCGCAGACGCAGGTCGGTGCGGAACACATAGCCGTCGCCGGTGCGGTCGCTGAGGATGGCGCACATGTTCTTGGTTGCGCGCACCATGCCCTGACGCGCCTCAAAGAAGTCATCCGGGTCGAACCGGGTTTCATCGAACAGGCAGATGAGGTCGATGTCAGAGCTGTAGTTCAGCTCATGCGCGCCCATTTTACCCATCGCCAGAATAGTAAGCCCGCCTGCGGTTTCCACATCATCCCCGGTCAGGCCCGGCAGTTTCTTGCGGCGGATCAGGTTGGCGATTTCGGATTTTATGGCGACGTCTGCACACAGCGCCCCGAATTCCGTCAGCGCCCCGGTCACCTGTTCCAGGCTCCAGCCGCCGCTGAGATCGCACAGCGCCGTCAGCAGCGCCAGCCGCCGTTTGGCCTGGCGCAAGCCCGGTTTCAGCCCGCTGCCTTCGAGCGCCCGGCAGTCTGCAAAGACCGCCGCCAGCGCGGCATCAGGATCCTGCAGCGCCTGCGGCAGCCAGGCCGCCTCGCGCGCGGTCAGCTCCTTAAGATACGGGCTGGAACCGCAGGCGCCTGCCACCAGTTCAGCAAACGCGCCGGACAGTTCCGGCACCAGGCTGCGCGCCTCGGCGCCAAGGCCGGGATCAAAAGGGCGGGGAATGCGGGAGATGTTCAGGGCTGTGGTCATGCGCCGAGACTGTTCCCGCCGCAGCGGCGCGTCAATGGCCGAATTGCCGCTGCCCGGTACAGGTTTACCTAAGGTCAGGAAAACCTGAATGGATAAACAGTCCAAGTAAAGATATCGTTAATACACGGTCATGCTCCGGTTCCCGGGGCCGTTTCGATGTAAAGAGTATCTTGTTAACAGGGGATGCCGGGCTGCGCTGGCAATACCCCGGCTCTGCTTGGGACCTTGCGTATTTTGCAGTGCCGTCCCCTGCCCGGCTTGTGTATCCGGAGCATGACCGTGCGATCCTCTGCCAATCGCGGTCCTCTGCTGATCCTGAGCTTGGCGCTGTTTGCCAGAGTGTTTGCGATGTTTCGCAGAGCAATGAGCAGCAAGCGTCCGGGTGCGCATTTTCGAGCTATTGCGTAACTTCCTGTCAAACCCTTGGAATATATACGATAACGGGCCACTGGCAGTGAAGAAAACCATCCTCAAAACCGCATTCAAAGCACCCTTGGCCTACGACCGTCAAAACGGCGCTCGAACTCCGCAAGCACCTGTAATATTTGAGTTTTTGGGATTTTTTCATCTGAAAGTATAATGGTGCGGACGGCGGGACTCGAACCCGCACGGCCATAAGGCCAGGAGATTTTAAGTCTCCGGTGTCTACCATTCCACCACGTCCGCACAGGGCGCTGCCAAGCGGCGCCTTTGCAGCAGGTCTAGCCTTCTGAATTCATGCGGACAATCGGTTTTCAGCGTTTTGCTGGAATTTTTCCCGCGGTGCTGGCGCCGCTACAATTCCGTATCCCCCGCCCCTGCAGGTGCCAATGGCCCGCCCGGGTCAGCCAGATAACGCTCTGGCAGCCAGGGGTTCAACGCCAGCGCCTCGGCCAGAGCTGCGCGTGCTTCCTCCAGCCGCGACAGGCCGTAGAGCGACAGTGCCCGACCGCTCATCGCGGCAATATGGCGGGGCGACAGATGCAGCGCCCGGTCCAGATCACGAAGGGCAGCGGCAAAATCCCGGCGCAGGTAATGCACAAAGGCGCGCTGGTTGTAGCCCTCGGCATAATCCGGGCAGTAGGCGATCAGCTGATCGAAATCCTCCAAAGCCCCCAGAAAATCAAAGGACGTGCGCCTTGTCATCCCGCGGTCAAGCATCGCCTGAGCCTGCGCATCCGGCGCGTCGGCCCAGAACTCCCACATCCGGTTGGCAATTTCGCGCGCCTGATCCTCGGTGCCGGCCTTCTGTACCTCGTGCAGCAGCCCGTCCAGCCGGGCGCTGTGGTCTGGCGCTGCCGGACAATCGGACGCCTGCACCGGATCCGTCAGACCCAAAGTCAGAAAGAGCGCTGCGGCGCATGCAAGATTTTGAGGGGCGCGAAGCAAGGCAAAATACATACCCCATGCTGCCATATTTTGGCATTCAATCAAGTCAACTGCGCGTGCGCGCATTCCTTCTGCCTTACAAAGGCGCCAATGCACCGTCTTCCTTTACCGCTTCCATCGCCACATAGGTCGAGGTTGAGGCGACATGCGGCAGCGAGGAAATCTTTTCCCCCAGCACTGCCCGGTAATCGGTCATCGAGCGGGTCCGCACCTTCAGCAGGTAGTCGAAATGCGACGCCATCATATAGGCCTGTTCGATCTCCGGCAGTTTCGCCACCGCCGCGTTGAACTTGACCAGCGCCGCCTCGCGGGTGTCGTCCAGCTTCACCTCGACAAAGGCGACGTGATCCAGTCCCAGCCGGATCGGATCCACCAGGGCGCGGTAACCGGTAATGATGCCTTCCGCCTCCAGCCGCCTGAGCCGGGTCTGGGTGGGTGTTTTCGACAGGCCGATTTTGCGGGCCAGATCGGCAATGGAAATCCGGCCGTCCTCGCTCAACACATTCAGAATCGCCCGGTCGAACCGATCCAGTTCAGGAAAGTCCATCTGCACTTCTACCTTTCGTATTTTTCATGCTTTCGCCTAAGTATCCCCCATTTTTAGGCGATTGTCCCGCCGGAAAGGGTGTATCTTAAGCAAAAGCCCTGCACACCCTTTTGTGGAGTTCCCCGCATGACCACCCAACCAAAACTGCGCTACCGGATCGATGCCGGCACCTATGCCGACCAAACCGCGGTGCGTGACCAGCTGATTGCCCAGGCGGCCCTGTCTGACGCCGACCGTGTCCGGATCAGTTCCAGTGCTGCTGCCCTGGTGCGCGATATCCGCGGCCATTCGGCGCCGGGCCTTATGGAGGTGTTCCTGGCCGAATACGGGTTATCGACAGATGAAGGGGTCGCGCTGATGTGCCTCGCTGAGGCGCTGCTGCGGGTGCCCGATGCCGACACCATTGATGCGCTGATCGAGGACAAGATCGCGCCCTCCGACTGGGGCAAGCATCTGGGCAAGTCAACGTCTTCGCTGGTCAATGCCTCAACCTGGGCCTTGATGCTGACCGGCAAGGTGCTGGACGAGGATCGCAGCCCCATCGGGGCGCTGCGCGGCGCCATCAAGCGTCTGGGCGAGCCGGTGATCCGCACCGCCGTAAGCCGCGCGATGAAGGAAATGGGCCGCCAGTTTGTGCTGGGCGAGACCATCGAAAGCGCCATGGACCGCGCCGCCGGGATGGAAGCCAAAGGCTATACCTACTCCTACGACATGCTGGGCGAGGCCGCCCGCACCGAGGCTGACGCAGCCCGCTATCACCTGTCCTATTCCAAGGCGATCTCGGCAATTGCCGCTGCCTGCAATAGCGACGACATCCGTAAGAATCCCGGCATTTCGGTGAAGCTTTCCGCGCTGCACCCGCGTTACGAGCTGGCGCAGGAAAGCAGCGTGATGGAGCATCTGGTGCCGCGGCTGAAGGCGCTGGCGCTGCTGGCCAAAGCCGCGAAAATGGGCCTTAACATCGACGCCGAGGAGGCCGACCGCCTGTCGCTGTCGCTGGAGGTGATCGGCGCCGTGGTCTCGGACCCCTCTCTGGCCGGCTGGGACGGGTTTGGCGTGGTGGTGCAGGCCTATGGGCCGCGCACCGGACTGGCCATCGACGCACTGCATGAAATGGCTGAGAAATACGACCGCCGTTTCATGGTGCGGCTGGTGAAAGGCGCTTATTGGGATACCGAGATCAAGCAGGCGCAAGTCGAAGGCGTCGATGGCTTCCCGGTGTTCACCAACAAGGCGCTGACTGATGTGTCCTATATTTCCAACGCCCGCAAATTGCTTGGGATGACGGACCGGATTTATCCGCAGTTCGCAACTCACAATGCCCATACTGTTGCCGCCATCCTGCATATGGCCGCGGACAAGGACAACGCAACCTACGAATTCCAGCGCCTGCACGGGATGGGCGAAACCCTGCACCAGATGGTGCTGGAGCAGAACAAGACCAACTGCCGGATTTATGCGCCTGTTGGCGCGCACCGGGATCTATTGGCCTATCTGGTACGCCGCCTGCTGGAAAACGGCGCCAATAGCTCCTTCGTGAACCAGATCGTGGACGAGAATGTCTCTCCCGATGTCGTGGCCGCGGACCCTTTCGCGGCAGTTGCCGATATCAGCCGCAAGATCCCGACCGGGCCTGAGCTGTACGCGCCCGAGCGCCCGAATTCCAAAGGCTTCGACCTGGGTCACGCGCCGACGCTGGCCGCTATTGAAAAAGCCCGCGCGCCCTGGCGGACCCATCAATGGCAGGCCGGACCGCTGCTGGCAGGCGATGCCCGGCCTGAGACTGCCAAAGATGTGACCAACCCCGCCGACCTGAGTGTGACCGGCACCGTCAGCCAGTGCAGCCCCGAGGATGTCGAACTGGCGCTGGCGCTGGCCGACCCTTGGGACGCGCCTGCAGCAGAACGCACCGCGATCCTGAACAAGGCTGCCGACCTCTATGAGGAAAATTTTGGCGAGCTGTTCGCCATCCTCGCCCGTGAGGCCGGCAAGACCATCCCCGATGCTGTGGCCGAACTGCGCGAGGCGGTGGATTTCCTGCGTTACTATGCGGCGCGCAATTCTGATGCGCCGCCTGCAGGCATTTTCACCTGTATTTCACCCTGGAACTTCCCGCTGGCGATCTTCACCGGACAGGTTGCGGCAGCACTTGCCGCCGGCAACGCTGTGCTGGCCAAACCCGCCGACCAAACGCCGCTGATCGCCCACCGCGCCGTGCAACTGATGCATGAGGCTGGCGTGCCGCGCGCAGCCATGCAGCTGGTGCCGGGCCGTGGCAGCGTGGTTGGTGCCGCCATCACATCGGACCCGCGGGTCAATGGCGTTGCCTTCACCGGCTCCACCGCAACAGCGATGCGTATCCGCAAGGCGATGGCCGACAACCTGCAGCCCGGCGCGCCGCTGATTGCGGAAACCGGCGGTCTGAACGCGATGATTGTCGATTCAACCGCGCTGCCGGAACAGACAGTGCAAGCTGTGATCGAAAGCGCCTTCCAATCGGCCGGCCAGCGCTGCTCGGCGCTGCGCTGCCTTTACCTGCAGGAGGACATCGCCGACACCGTGCTGAAGATGCTGAAAGGGGCGATGGACTGCCTGCATCTGGATGATCCCTGGCATCTGTCGACTGACAGCGGTCCGGTGATAGACGAAGGCGCCCGCGCAGGCATCCTTGCCCATGTCGCCAAGGCCCGCGCTGAGGGCCGGGTGCTGAAGGAAATGCGCGCGCCGCAAGGCGGCACCTTTGTGGCGCCCACCATGATCGAAATCCCCGGCATCGGCGCACTGGAGGAAGAGATCTTTGGCCCCGTCCTGCATGTGGTCCGGTTCAAATCCCAACAGTTGGATCAGGTGATTTCAGACATCAATGCAACCGGTTACGGGCTGACCTTCGGGTTGCACACCCGTATCGACGACCGGGTGCAGCATGTCTGCGACCGGGTCCATGCGGGCAACATCTATGTGAACCGCAACCAGATCGGCGCCATTGTCGGCAGCCAGCCGTTCGGCGGCGAGGGTCTGTCCGGCACCGGCCCCAAGGCCGGCGGCCCCTATTACCTCAGCCGTTTCTGCGCGCCGGACCGGCAGCAAAGCAACGCGGTGTGGGAGACGACCTTTGCCGAACTGCCCGGGGAAAGCGGCGTGCCTGCGCGCGGCGTGACCACCTCCCTGCCCGGCCCGACCGGGGAATCGAACCGCCTGACCGTCTCGGCCCGTCCGCCGCTGTTGTGCATGGGACCGGGGCCCGAGGCTGCGGCGGAACAGGCCAAAGAGGTGATCAGCCTCGGCGGCACCGCGATTGAGGCGCATGGCATGTTCGACCTGCACCGGCTGGAGGCGATCCAGGGAATTGCCGGCGTGCTGTGGTGGGGCGACGAGGCGACAGGCCGCGAGATCGAACAGTGGCTGGCCAAGCGCGACGGCCCGATCATCCCGCTGATCCCGGGCAAGCCCGACCGCGCCCGAGTCCTGGCTGAACGCCACGTCTGCGTCGATACCACCGCATCAGGCGGCAATGCGGATCTGCTGGGCGGCAACGCCTGAGCTGCGCCCGATAAGTGCTTGACGCTGGGCCGTTTCCGGCCCAGCGTTCCCCCATGTTTCCGATCCGCGACCACAACCCGTCCGGGCGCAAGCCCTATGTCGTCTATGCGCTGATGGCGGCGAATATCCTGGCCTATGTCTACTACACGGCCAGCTATGCCAGCCCCCGCGCGCTCGCCTATTTCTATGACGCCTATGCGGTGGTGCCGGCCGAGATCAGCCACGGCTACGGGTTCGAGACCCTGTTCACCTCTATGTTCATCCACGCAGGGCTGATGCATCTGGGCGGCAACATGCTGTTCCTGTGGATCTTCGGCGACAATCTGGAAGATGAGATGGGCCACCTGCCCTTTCTTGTGTTCTACCTTGCCAGCGGTGTCGGCGCCGGGCTGATCCATGTGCTGTCCGCGCCAGGCTCGATGGTGCCCACAATCGGTGCCTCCGGCGCAATTGCGGGCGTGATGGGCGGCTACCTTCTGATGTATCCCAAGGCACGGGTCGATATCCTGCTGGTGCTGATCATCTATTTCCGCATCTTCACGATCCCCGCCTTTGTCATGCTGGGTGTCTGGCTGGCGATGCAATTCTTCGGCGGGCTTGGCTCTGATCCCGATCAGGGCGGCGTCGCCTACTGGGCCCATGCGGGCGGCTTTGCGGTCGGTCTGGTCCTGTGCCTGCCGCTGTGGCTGCGCCGCGGCGGCCCGGCGTTCTGGGACCGAACACATGGCACCCCGCCGCATCCTGAAAATGAGTATGAATACTCCGCAAGCCGCATCCCCAAACTGCCGCGCAAGAAGCGCAATCCGGGACCTTGGGGGAAGTAGAATGACGGCAAAGAGTTCGGATCAAGGAAATGCCGGAACTGATGTCCCCTCTGGCGGGCTCGATAAGCCAAGGCCGGATTGCAACGGCCGCAACGAAAAGCTGTTCTGTCAAAGACAAGAAAGGCTGACCTGAAACCGGAACGCAAAGCCTAACTGGCCAGTGCTTGGATTGAAGCTGTTCAACTGCAAAAGGCGCCCGTTGATCGTCAAGCGGCCTGCTGTGATAATAATCTAAAAGTAATGCAGGCCGCTCTAACCCGATTCCCCTCCCCCCAGAAGAAGACCGGGATGTCCGGGATGTAGGGCTGCAAAAGACTGTGTCCAGCAGAGGAACCCCAAATGCCCCAGCTCAAAGCCACCTGCCACTGCGGCGCCGTTGAGATTGAAGCAGAGTTTCCCGAGGGCCTCGCCTCGGCTGCGCGCTGCGACTGTTCATTCTGCCGCCGCCGCGGGGCGGCTGCAGTCACCGCCATTGCCGCCAGCCTGAAGGTGCTGAAAGGGGCAGAAAACCTCAGCCTCTACACCTGGGGCAGCCATACGGCGAAACACTATTTCTGCAAGACCTGCGGCATCTACACCCATCACCAGCGCCGATCAGATCCCAAGGAATGCGGTGTCAATCTGGGCTGTATCAAGGGCGCTAATCCGCGGACGCATCCCGAGACCTATGGCGAGATCCCGTGGAACGACGGAATAAATCACCCGTCTGATCAGCGATAACTTTTGCCCGGCCGATAGGCGGGCGCAGTCCTCGTCCAATCACACAAAACAAAAAACGCGGCGCAATGGCCGCGTTTCATATTCTCAATCTTACGGGCAATTCAGCCGCGGATCACCTTGGCGAAGCTATCAAAGATCGGCTCGTTCGAGCACACCACAGAACCGGAATCGATAATGCCCGCTTCGGGGTCGATTGCCTCGGCAAACCCGCCGGCTTCTTTCACGATGATGATGCCTGCGGCCAGATCCCAGGCGTTCAGGCGGCGTTCCCAAAAGCCCTCGTAACGGCCTGCGGCCACATAGGCCATGTCCAGCGCGGCAGAACCCCAGCGGCGCACACCGGCGCAGGCGGGCATCAAGCGGGCCAGATCCTGCAGCGTCAGCGGCAGATCGGCACGGCCGCCGAACGGTACGCCGGTGGCAAAAATCGATTCAATCATCCGGTGACGGCCCGAAACCCGGATACGGGTGTCATTCATCCAGGCACCGGCGCCCTTTTCGGCAAAGAACATCTCGTCCTTGGCAGCGTCATACACGACGCCTGCAACGATCTTGCCCTTATGCTCCAGCGCGATCGAGATCGCCCAGTGCGGCAGCCCGTGCAGGAAGTTGGTGGTGCCGTCCAGCGGATCGACGATCCAGCGGCGGGTCGGATCCTCGCCGTCTTCCTCACCGCCCTCTTCGGCCAGCCAGCCATAGGTCGGGCGCGCATTGCGCAGATCGTCCTTGATGATCTTTTCAGCGGCGATGTCGGCCTTGGAAACAAAATCGCCGGCACCTTTCATCGACACCTGCAGGTTCTCCACCTCGCGGAAGTCTTTCACCAGGGAACGGCCGGCCTTGCGGGCGGCCTTGATCATCACATTGAGGTTTGCGCTGCCAATCATGTCTGCAGAATCCTGTCACGTCGGGGAGATGCCGGTCAAACCGTGCCTATACGCCCCCTGCCCGCAGTTGCCAAGGGGCTTTGCCGCATTGAGGGTTCCGGGCCTGACGCCCGGTCACAGCTGTCAGGGCGGTTGAATTCCTGTGTTGCGGCGCCCAAACTCCAACGCAATCAGATCAAGGAACATTCCCATGCCCGACCAGATGCAGCGTATCGTGCTGGCCAGCCGCCCCGAAGCCCAGGCCAGCGAAGACAATTTCCGCCTTGAGGCGGTGGACCTGCCCCAACCCGGCGAAGGTGAAGTGGTTGTAAAAGTTCATTATATGTCGCTGGACCCCTATATGCGCGGCCGCATGAACGCGGGCAAATCCTATGCTCCGCCGGTCGAAATCGGGGAAACCATGACCGCGGGCGGTGTTGGCGAAGTGATTGCCTCAAACAGTCCGGAGTTTGCTCCCGGCGACTTTGCCCTGGGTATGTTCGGCTGGGCCAGCCATGCCTGCGCCCGCGCCTCAGAGCTCCGCAAGCTGGACCCGCAGATGGCGCCGCTCACCACCGCGCTCGGCGCTCTCGGCATGCCGGGGTTTACCGCTTGGCATGGCTTGGACGCTTATGGCCGCCCGCAGGCAGGTGAAACCCTGGTGGTCGCGGCTGCAACCGGCCCGGTGGGGTCAATGGTCGGGCAGCTGGCGAAACAGGCAGGCCTGCGCGTGGTCGGTGTCGCGGGCGGCGCAGACAAATGCAAGCTGGCGGTTGAGACCTTCGGCTTTGATGCCTGCCTGGACCACCGTGCCTATGCGGATGCCGGAGCGCTGAACGAGGCACTGGCCGCTGAATGCCCCGATGGCATCGACATCTACTATGAGAACGTCGGCGGCAAAGTGCTGGAAGCGGTGCTGCCCTTGATGAACCCCCATGGCCGGATCCCGGTCTGCGGCATGATCGCCTGGTACAACAGCGCAGAAACCGATCTGACCGCCCCCGCCGTCTGGCGCACGGTCCTGACCCAGTTCCTGTCGGTGAACGGTTTCATCATCTTCAACCACTACGACCGCTATCCGGAGTTCCAGAAGCAGGTCGCGCCAAAGATCGCCGGCGGCGATATCAAATACCTGGAAGACATCGCCGAAGGGCTGGAAAACGCCCCCAAGACCTTTCTGTCGATGATGCAGGGCGGCAATACCGGCAAACAGATCGTCAAACTGGTCTAAGGCCGGGCGCAGCGCTGACAGTATCACGCAACCGCGCGGAGCGGGCACGGAAGCCGGAACGGCGCCCGGCCGCTCCGCGCCTTGTCAAACATGCTGCAGCTTGCGCGCCTCGACCTTGGCCAGCCGGATCAGCTCCTGCATGTAAGGTTTCTCGCGGTCCTCCGCCCGGATCGCCGCATACAGCCTGCGGGTGATCCCCGATTTGGTCAGCGGCCGGGTCACATAATCCGACGAGTATTTCACCTCCCGCACCACCCAGTCCGGCAGCACCGACACACCGCGGTTGGACGCCACCAGCAGCAGGATCACCGCTGTCAGCTCAACCTGGCGGATCGACGCAGGTTCCACTCCCGCAGGGATCAGCAGCTGGCTGAACACATCCAGCCGGGTCTTGTCCACCGGGTAGGTGATCAGGTTCTGACCAATAAAATCCGCAGCCTCGACAAACGGTTTCTCCGCCAGGGGATGCTGGGCCGATGCAACAAACACAGCATTGTAATCAAACAGCTCAATAAACTCGACGCCGGCGATGTCCTCGGGATCGGAAGAGACCACCAGATCCACCTCCTCTTTCTGGAGCGCGGGCAAGGCATCAAAGGCCAGGCCGGGGCGGATATCCACATCCACATCGCCCCAGTTCTTGCGGAACCCCTCAAGCACCGGAAACAGCCATTCAAAACAGGCGTGGCATTCAATGGCGATGTGCATCCGCCCGGTACTGCCATCCCGCAAAGAGGAAAATTCCGCTTGTGCTGCCGCAAGTTGCGGCAAAACCTGTTCGGCCAGCCGCAACAGGCGCAGGCCCGCCGGTGACAGTTTCATTGGCTTGGACCGGCGGATAAACAGCTCCACCCCGGCCTGTTCCTCCAGCCCCTTCACCTGATGGCTCAATGCGCTTTGGGTGATGTTCAACTGATCCGCGGCGCGGGCCAGCCCGCCGGCCTCGTGGATGGCCTTGATGGTGCGGAGGTGACGGAACTCAATATGCATTCTTTAGTCGCGCTCATGTTGTTCTTGAGGATTATGAAATTGTCTCACAATGCTGCACATGCAACAAGAGCTGAAATCAACCTAGCGAGAGACCTGAGATGACGACGCCCAAGATTTCCTTTGAATTCTTCCCGCCGCAAAATCTCGAAGCCTCCTTCCGGCTTTGGGACACCGTGCAAGTCCTCGCCCCGATGGACCCGCGGTTTGTGTCCGTGACCTATGGCGCAGGCGGCACCACCCGCACCCTGACCCGCGACGCAGTGGCGACACTGCACAAATCCTCCGGTCTGAACGTGGCTGCGCATCTCACTTGCGTGAATGCTTCCAAGGCCGAAACGCTGGAGATCGCCGACCAGTTTGCCGAAGCCGGCGTGACCGAGATCGTCGCCCTGCGCGGCGATGCGCCCAAGGGCGAAAGCAAATTCACCCCGCATCCCGACGGTTTTGCCAATTCGGTGGAGCTGATCAAAGGGCTGGCGCTGCGCGGCAATTTCAACATCAAGGTCGGCGCCTACCCGGACCGCCACCCGGAAGCTGCGGATCAGGCAGCGGACGTGGAGTGGCTGAAGCGCAAGCTGGACGCAGGCGCGGATGAGGCGCTGACCCAGTTTTTCTTCGAGGCCGAGACCTTCTTCCGCTTCCGCGATGCCTGCGAAAAGGCCGGGATTGATGGCAGCAAGCTGACCCCCGGCATCCTGCCGATCGAAAACTGGAAAGGCGCGCGCAACTTTGCCAAGCGCTGCGGCACCATCATCCCGGATTGGGTTGAGAACGCTTTTGAAAAGGCGCTGCGCGATGACCGCGAGGAATTGCTGGCCACGGCGATCTGCACCGAACTGTGTTCGGACCTGCTGGAGGGCGGCGTCGACAAGCTGCATTTCTACACGCTGAACCGCCCTGAACTGACCCGGGATGTCTGCTTTGCCCTGGGCGTCATCCCCAAGGTCTCGCTTCAGAACGTGGCGTAAGCCTTGCGGGCTCCGGCGCGCGGTTTCAAATGGAGGGCACATCCCCTGCCAAGGACCCGCGCGCTATGTATTATGCTGAAAAACCCGCCGACCTGCTGACAGGGGAACAGATCACCCGGATATCCGGTCTGGACTTCATGCAAGGCATCCTGGACGGCCGCCTGCCCGGCCCGCCGATTGCCGAAACGCTGGGATATCATTTGCACAGCGTCGAAGACGGCCGGATTGTGTTCCGCGGCACGCCGGAATTTCCCGTCTGCAACCCGATGGGCACCGTGCATGGCGGCTGGTACGGCACACTTTTGGACAGCGCCATGGCCTGTGCGGTGATGACCAAGGTGCCTGCAGGGTCGGTCTACACAACGCTGGAATACAAGATCAACATCCTGCGGGCGATCCCGCTGGGTACCGCCATCGACTGCAGCGGCAGCATCGACCACGTGGGGCGGTCCACCGGTGTGGCGCATGGCGAAATCCGGGGAATTGAAGACGGACGCCTCTATGCCACCGGCTCCACCACCTGCATTGTGATGAAGATCGCCGCGTGATGAAGGTCGCCGCGGGCTGACCTTATTGTGCAAACGCCTTCCGGGCTTGCCCGCCGCCTTCATCTGTCTATGCTCCAGCAAGACACCCGCAGGACCGGAAAGAGGGCTGATCATGCCGCCAAACAGTCTCGGCCGGGCCGCCACAGCCCGCATTCAAATCCTTGCCCCTGCCAAGGAGCTGGATTTTCTGGATACCCAATCTGTTGTTCTGCCGGCGCCTGTCACCCCGCTGGAGGCCTGGAACATCATGCACGCAAAGCCATTGCCGGGCATCAAGCTGGCCTTCCGGCTGCGCGACGCCATTTCCGCATGTTTCGGGGTTAAACGCATCGGCGGCATTTCCCGGACACCAAAAGAGGCAGTGCAAACGGGCGACAAGCTGGATTTCTTTCTGGTGGAGGCCCTGTCGAATGAAGTGATGACTCTCACGGTCCGGGATCGGCATTTGGATGTCATGACCTGTGTTTCCTCCGGCAGCGGTGTTCTGTCAGTGACGTCCTCCGTCAAAACACATAATCTGTTTGGCCGGGTTTACATGATCCCGGTCCGGCCGGCCCACAAACTGATTGTGTGGCTGTCACTGAAACGGCTGCGCCGGGAGTTTGACCGGCGGGCAGCTGCCGATTGACATCGCCGCCTGCGCCCGGTTTCATCCGCTACCGGTTTACGGGAGAACGTCAGGACCGCCCTTCAGGTCTTGGAGAACCTGGTCAGCCAGCCGCCAGCCGACCCATCGGGGGTTTTGCCGGTGCTGACGCTGCTGTGCAACCGCTCACTGCCGTCCAGTCCAACCCGGCGGCGGCTGCGCAGCAGGAAAATCTTACCCCAGCCGCGCCAGGTGCCAACAGACGGCGCCTTGGGATCGACCGGAAACCGCATCCGCCAATCCAGCGGCAGCGGCAAGCCGCGGTCTTCGGCCTTTTCCAGCATCCACACCAAAGAGACGTTGGCCTTGGGCCGGGCTTCCTCATAGCCGCCAAGCTGGCCGCCGACGTCACCATGGGCGCCGCGGAACCAGACCTGCTCCACATGTCCGCCCCAGTCCTTTGGGCAATCCCACAACACTGGTTTGAAAACATCGCGTGTCTCGTCCAGCGCCAGCGCGTGGTAACCGCTTTTGACATGGTGGCCCAGGTGGTGGTTGTGGAAATTGTGCCGGTTCTCCGCCCAGCGCCACAGCAGCGGCAGGCGCAGCCCCAAAGCCTTGACCGTGTCCCAGGCGCCGACCATTTCAATCTCGACTTCTTCGTGGCAATGCGCTGCCGTAAATGCACTCGACGTCTTGGACCGCCCGTTCAGACGGTAATGCCGGTAGGCGGTGCGGATATTGCGCACGGTCGCATGTTCTGCCTGCAGCAGGCCGATCCGGTCGATCACCCCCGCCAGCGAACGCACCGCATAGGCGCCGCGGGAATAGCCGAACAGATAAATCCGGTCGCCGGGCCGGTAACGCGAAGCGAGATAGCCATAGGCCCGGCGGATCTGGCGGTTGATGCCGCGCCCCATCATCACATCGGGGGCGCTGCCCCAGCCTTTCCACTGAACGCCGGATTCATAAAAAACCGAGACCTGCCCGCCCATTTCGCGGCACAGACGGAACAGCTGGCCGGCATGGGTTTCATGCCCCTCTTCCAGCGTCGACATGGTGCCGTCCAGGATGATCACATGGGCATGCGGCCCGCGCAGCTTGGTTTCGCCGGAGTGTTCCGAGCGCAGCGGCCGTCCAAGCCACCCTAGAACCTTCTTACTCAGCTGCCTCAGAAACATCCCTAAGCACTTCCCAAACTCTCAGCGGGGTGAACGGCATGTCCACTTGCCGCACGCCGCAGTCCCAGACCGCGTCCTGCACCGCATTTGCAACAGCGGCCAGCGCGCCAACGGTGCCTGCCTCGCCGCAGCCTTTCATCCCCATCGGGTTCTGTGTCGACGGCACAGGCTCGGAGGTAAAACCAATCATGGGGACGCCATTGGCCCGCGGCAAGGCATAGTCCATGAACGAAGCTGTGAGCAGTTGTCCGTCAGAATCATAGACAACATGTTCCAGCATGGCCTGTCCCAGCCCCTGCGCCACCCCGCCATGCACCTGCCCTTCGGCCAGCATCGGGTTGATCAAATTACCAAAATCGTCAACTACAGTGTAGCGCACGACGTCGGATTGCCCAGTCTCCGGATCAATAACAATTTCGGCAATATGTGCGCCGTTCGGAAACGAGCGCCCCGGCAGCCGGGCCCGCGCCGCGTGACGCTGCAGATCGAGCCGGCCGTGCGCGCGGGCCATCTCTGCCGCTTCCAGCATCGTGGGGGTCAGGTTCGATCCAGGCGCCCGGAAGGTTTCGCCGTCAAACCCGACCGCCTCTTCGTCCACACCCATCTCCTCCGCCAGGAAGGGGATGAAGGCGGCAATCATCGTATCCACTGCGGCCAGTGTGGCGTTCGCCTGTGTCGTCACAGACCGCGACCCGCCGGTGCCGCCGCCCGTGGCAATGCGGTCACTGTCGCCTTGGATGACATGGATGTTTTCCGCCGGTATACCGCTTTGGTCGGCCAGGAACTGGGCATAGACGGTTTCATGCCCCTGCCCGTTGCTTTGCGTGCCGACATAGATATTCACCCGGCCACCCTCCAGAAACTCCACTTCCGCGCCTTCTGAAGGATCGCCCAAAATGCTTTCGATATAGTAACAGACCCCAACGCCCCGGTACTTGCCGCGTTTACCATCCGCGGCGCGGCGGGCAGCGAATCCCTTCAGGTCCGCCTCTTCCGCAGCCCGGCTCAGAACTCTGTCGAAGTCGCCGACGTCATAGGTCTCTCCTGTCACGGTGCCATAGGGGAAGGCCGCCGGTTTGATAAAGTTGCGCCGCCGCAGCTCCAGCGGGTCCACACCCAGCTCGCGCGCGGCGCGGTCCATCGCCCGCTCCAGTACATAGATCGCCTCGGGCCGCCCGGCGCCGCGATAGGCATCCACTTGCGTCGTGTTGGTATAGATCCCCTCCACCTGCAGCCAGGCGGTCTGAATTTCATAGACGCCCGCCAGCACCCGGCTGAACAACTGGGTCTGGATCGGCTGACCGAAATGCGAATTGTAAGCGCCAAGATTGCAACGGGTGCTGACCCTGTAGGCGGTGATTTTCAGATCCGCATCAAAGGCCAGTTCCGCCAGCGAGGTCAGATCGCGGCCGCCGTTGTCGCTCAGCATCGACTCGGTCCGGTCGGCGATCCAGAACACCGGGCGGCCCAGCGCGCGGGCGGCCTGGGCGACAACGAAATATTCCGGGTAGGGAAAAGCCTTCATGCCAAAGCCGCCGCCAACATCCGGGATCGTGACTTTGACGTCGGCCTCATCCAGACGCATCTTGGCCGCCAGCTGGGATTTGATCGCCCAGACCCCCTGCCCGCCAAAGGTGAAATGCAGCCGCCCGCCATGCCATTCGGCAAAGCAGCCGCGCGGCTCCATCGAGTTGACGATGATCCGGTTGTCATCGACCTGCAGCGCAACAGTATGCGCCGCAGTGCGGAAAGCCTCGGCCGTTGCGGCCTCATCCCCCAGCCCCCAGTCAAAGGCCGTGTTGTCCGGCACCTCCGAATGCAGCGTCTGACCGCCCGGCAAGACGTCCATCTTCGCAGGCAGATCGTCGATATCAAGCTCAATCAGCTCACCGGCATCACGGGCCTGGTCCAGCGTCCCGGCAATGACCACCGCCACCGGTTCCCCCACATAGCGCACCCGGTCCCGTGCCAGCATCGGCCGTTCCGGCGCGGCGCCGGCGGTGCCATCCCGGTTCTTCACTGTGGTGCCATCCATCGACACATCAAGGCCGGCGGCTTCAAGATCCGCCAGGGTGATCACCGCGTGAACGCCTTCACCTGCGCGGGCGTCCTCAACGTTCAGCGCCGTGATCACGCCATGCGCCACCGGGCTGCGCAATACCCAGGCGCGCAGGGCACCCGCTGGGGCCGCATCCTCGATGTACTGCCCCTGGCCGGTCAGAAAACGCAGGTCCTCGACCCGTTTCACCGGCTGACTTTTACCGAATTTGTCCATGCTTGCCCCCTTGTTCGCGCTGGCTGGCGTTCCGGGGGCGAGACTAACCTCAGCGGGCGGCTTGTCCAGACAGCTCGATCACCGTCGCCACGTCAGACAGGCCATAGCCGTTGAATTGCGTGCTCATGGCGGAAGAATAGGCGCCCAGCCCCGGGAACAGCACATAGTCGCCGGTCACGGCATCACAGGGCAGCGGCAGCCCGTCCGGCAAACGGTCCAGACTGTCACAGGTGGGCCCGAACACCACACGCGGCTTGCGCGCGCCCGTGCGATGGGCGCCATCCCCCCCGACAACTTCCACCCGGCCCGGCAGCCCCATGTCGCGGATATCCACCAACCCGCCATAGATGCCGTCATTCAGGAACACCACCTCACCGCCTTTGCGCATCCCCTTTATGCGGGCCGCCAAGGTAAAGCTTTCGGAGACCATCGCCCGGCCCGGCTCGCAGATCAGCGTGGGCTTGTCTGTGCCAAATGCCGTGTCCGCGGCTTTGGAAATGGCGGCAAAGACCTTCTCCAGATCCGGCGCCACACCATCCCGGTTGGCCGCAAAGCCGCCGCCCGCATTGAGACGGGCGATCTTCACCCCTGCCGCGTCCACAATCCGCTTGGCAGCGTGAACATATTCCACCCATGCGCTTTCATCCTCGCACTGGGTGCCCGGATGGAAACACAGCGCAGGTGTCCACCCCTCCGCCGCCACCTGTTTCAGCAGTTCTATCGCTTCTTCCGGGGCTGCGCCGAACTTGCTGCCAAAATCATAGGCCGCACCGGCCACCGGCAAGGCAAAGCGCACCGCAATCTCGCAAGAGCGCGGCACTGCGGCCAGTTTCTCCAACTCGCTCAGCTCATCCACCGACCAGCTGGCGACACCATGTTCGATGCCCGCCGCGACTTCGGCAGTGGAGCGCATCGGGTTGTTGTAATGCATCACCGCATCTGGGCTGGCAGCACGCACTGCAGCCATTTCCGCAGGCGAAGCGACATCAAATGCAGTGATCCCCGCCGCCACCAGATTGGACAGCACGGCAGGGTGCGGGTTGGCCTTCACCGCATAGGTCACCAGCCCTGGAAACCCTTCACGGAACCGCCATGCCACCTCGTGCAATACCCGCGGCGAGAAATACAGGATCGGGTGATCCGGTGCGCTGCGCGCCAGGTGGGATTCAGGGGAAAGCCAAAGCGGTGGAATTTGCTGCATCAGGAAAAGCCTCGTTTATTTTGCATATTTTCCGACAAATTCCCGTCGATTCCGCTCGTCACTTTTTCTATAGTGACGAGAATTGACGTCATATCGTAGGAACAACATGCAAACCGACGATACCGATCAGCGTCTTGTCACCCTGTTGCGGGAAAACGCCCGCCGTCCAGTGGCGGAACTTGCCCGGCATCTGGGGCTGGCCCGCACCACGGTACAGGCGCGGATAGAACGGCTGGAAACAACCGGTGTGATCACGGGCTATACGCTTAAATCCTCCGCCGCCTCCCGCCCGCCGCTGCAAGCCACGGTGCTGATGTCGATTGAGCCGCGCTCGGGCCCGGAAGTTCTTGCCCGCCTGCGCAGCCTGCCTGGGGTTGAGGTTGTACACACAACCTCAGGACGGTTTGATCTGCTGGCTCAGGTGGTGGCGCAAAGCACGACCGAGCTTGACAACACTATCGACCACATCGCCGAGGCCCGTGGTGTGCGCTCCTCTGAGAGCCTGATCCATCTGGCAACAAAACTGGACCGGACCGGGCAGTAAAGGTCAGCCGGTCCTCACATACTCCAGCAGCCAGTCCCGGAACAGCCGTGCTGCCGGGCGCAGGGCGCCGCGGTCGGGATAGATCAGGTGATAAGCCTCCTGCCCCGGCACCGCGACCTCCGGCAGGCAGCGCACCAGCCCGCTTGCGCTGACCGCCGCGTCCGACGCAGGTGCGCGCGCCAGCGCAATCCCCATACCCTGCGCTGAGAGTTCTGCCGCCATCAGGGAGTTGTCGGCAAAGAAATAACGCGCCTGCCCGTGCGAGAGCCGCAAGGCCCCGAACAGCTGCACCCAGCTGGCCCGATGGGTCGAGACTTCAATCAGCGGAAAGCGGAACAGATCCTGCGGTGTCCGGACCTGAGCCGCAATCTCTGGCGGAGCCACCGGATACAGCACCTCGCGCAACAGCTCGTCCCCTTCGGTGCCAAACAGTGACGGGTTGCCGAATACGATCTGCAAATCGGTGAACCGGTTGGCAAAATCCGCCGCCATATTGCCGGTGCTGAGCGCCAGGTTGATTTGGCTGTGCACCGCCTGGAACTGCGGCAGCCCCCGCGCCAGCACCCCATGGGCAAACAGCAGCACCGACTGCACAAACAGCCGCTGCTCGCGGCTTTCGCCGAACAGGCCGGTCGTGGCTGTTTCCAGCATCAGCAGCGATTGCTGCACCGACGGCAGATAGGCCCGCCCGGCCTCAGTCAATGTCACCGCCTGGGCGTGGCGGTGAAACAGCGGTGTGCCCAGCTGCGCCTCCAGTGCTTTCACCTGCTGGCTGACTGCAGCCGCCGACATGTTCAGCTGGGCTGCCGCACGGGCAAAGCTTTCGGTGCGCGCTGCCGCTTCAAACACGCGCAGCCAGTTGAGTGAGGGTATCCGGGCCGTCATGCACAAAGGCTAAGCAGAACTTAGCCTGACCGGCAAGACATACCGTGCTGGGATTGCCTCGGCCCGGACTAGGGTTCTCAGCAGCGAACAGCCGCGGCTACGGCCGCTCCTCCAAAAACCACATGAGAGACGAGACATGACACGTCCCGCCAGCACACCGCGCCCCAAACGCAAGATATGGAATTTCACCCCCCAGCTGCCGATCCAGACTTCCCCCTATTGGGACTGGCCACTACGGCCGATGGCCTCGATCAGATATCTGCTGCAAAGCTGGAACCCGCTGGCACTGCGGGCATTTCTTCTTGTCCTTGCCATTGTCACCTGGAATTTCTTCACCCCGTCACTGGACCGGATTGCCACGCTCAGCTGGGACTGGGTGTTTGAGATCTGGCTGCGCAACTTCTGCATTCTGATGGTTGTGGCCGGCGGGCTGCACTTGGCGTTGTGGAGGTTCCGCACGCAAAACGACGACTACCGCTATGACATGCGCCCGATGATGAAAGGCGCTAAGGTGTTCACCTTCAAGAACCAGGTCTGGGACAACATGTTCTGGACCCTTGGCCCGGCGCTTGCCTTCTGGACCTTCTGGGAGAGCTTCATCCTTTATGCCTATGCAAACGGCTGGATCACGATGATCACACTGGAAAGCAACCCCGTCACCATGATCCTGATGACCATCTTCATCCCGGTCTGGGCAGGCTTCCACTTTTACTGGCTGCACCGGCTGCTGCACGTGGGCGTGCTTTATACCAAGGTGCACGCATGGCATCACCGAAACATCAATACCGGCCCGTGGTCCGGCCTGGCAATGCACCCGGTGGAAAGCTTCTTTCTGATGTTCGATACCATGATTTTCTTCCTGCTGCCCTCGCACCCGGTTCTGGCGGTCTTCCTGCTGTTCCACCATGGCATCGGCGCGCCAACCTCGCACGCCGGGTTTGAGCATGTGAAATTCGGCAACAAGGCCAAGTTCCTGGTTGGCGATTTCTTCCACCAGCTGCACCACCGGTTCTTCGACTGCAACTACGGCACCTGGGAGACGCCCTGGGACGAGTGGTTCAACACTTTCCACGATGGCACCGATGCAGGCAACGAAATGGTCAAGGAACGCCGCCGCAAGATCTGGGCGTCAGAGTAACTGCGCACCACAGCACGCACAGTCGGGCACCCGGAATTCAAAACGGGCGGCCCGGCTTCCCTATTTGAAGACAGGGAAAAACGAGGAAGGGTATCTACACCTTCGGCCGCCGCCCGGCGCACCGCAAAGACATCGTCAAGGATCTGATCGGCCTGAAGAAAACCGGTGTACGTTTGACCATGTGCAACCCGGCCAACGAGACCGGAAACCAGGCCTGCGTTAATGCGGGCATCGATCTCCAGACTCTGTGGAACGTGCATCTGGACATGGCGCGCGCAACCGCACCGGGCCGCTTTGCCGACACCGCGATGAATTAGAGGCAATTCATCACCAAGAACGAGATTATGCGCCACGCCATCACTTGCATGGAAATCGGCTCCGGCATGTATTTCACCAACCGCTCATAGGGCGTGGTCGAAATCGTCGCCAAGAGAGGCATCCCGGTGCAGGTGCATATGGGTCTGATGCCGTCGCTCAGCCATTGGTGCGGCGGCCTGGGCCGGCCGCATAAGCAGATGTACCGGGAGTGGGTAGAGGCGTTGCAGGAATTCCAATCGGAAGTCTGCGCCAGGAAGTTCCCTTATAAGGCGCAGGCGATCTTCATGCACGAAGGCGAGCTGGAGAAACTGCTCGAAGCACTGGACAAGCTGTAAATTGGATAAGCTGTAACCGGAGCAAAGCTGAGCGCGCCCAAGGCGCGCGCGCTGGCTTTAGCGCCTCCGGCGCGGAATTTGGGTATTTGAGACCAGAAAGAAGCAGCAAGCGAAGCGCCCTTGCCCGCTGGCCGTCCGTCCGCCAAGGGATAATCCTGCCAGGAGCGAGGGCAGCTTCTTCCTGGTGCGGTCATCGGCTCCCCAGCCTGTACCGCATAAGAAGAGTGCCGTGATTCCAGTTAACGAAATCTTACCGCTTCTTTCTGGTCTTAAATACCCAATGGCGCTCTGCCAGCCGCAGACGGGACACTTGCGGGAAAATCCGCCTTCCCCTTCCTGCCGCCATTGGGTAATTGATCGGCCACTTGCATGAGGGATCACAGCGATGGCGATGGAAAAGACGTTCAACGCGGCGGAAGCCGAAAGCCGCCTTTACAAGGCCTGGGAAGAAGCGGGCTGTTTCAAGGCCGGCGCCAATGCCAAGCCGGAGGCCTCCGCCTATTGCATCATGATCCCGCCGCCGAATGTGACCGGTGTTCTGCACATGGGCCATGCCTTCAACAACACGCTTCAGGATATCCTGATCCGCTGGAAGCGTATGCAGGGGTTCGACACCCTTTGGCAGCCCGGCACCGACCATGCGGGTATCGCCACCCAAATGGTGGTCGAGCGGGAACTGGCCAAGACCCAGCAGCCCTCCCGCCGCGAACTGGGCCGCGAGAAATTCCTGGAGAAAGTCTGGGAGTGGAAAGAGAAATCCGGCGGCACCATTGTTGAGCAGCTGAAACGCCTCGGCGCGTCCTGCGATTTCTCCCGCACCGCCTTTACCATGGCGGGGGCGCATGGCGACACCCGCACCGGCCACGAGAACTCCTCCAACTTCCACGACGCCGTGATCAAGGTCTTTGTGGAAATGTACAACAAGGGGCTGATCTACCGCGGCAAGCGGCTGGTCAACTGGGACCCGCATTTCGAGACTGCGATCTCTGACCTTGAAGTCGAGAACCTGGAAGTCGCGGGCCATATGTGGCACTTCAAGTACCTGCTCGCAAATGGAGCGACATATGAGTATTTGGAGAAAGATGAAGAAGGCAAAGTGACCTTCCGCGAGGAACGCAATTACATCTCCATCGCCACCACCCGGCCCGAGACCATGCTGGGCGACGGCGCGGTGGCCGTGCATCCCTCAGACGAACGTTACGCGCCAATCGTTGGCATGCTGTGTGAAATCCCGGTCGGCCCCAAGGGACAGCGCCGCCTGATCCCGATCATTACGGACGAATACCCGGACAAGGACTTTGGCTCCGGCGCGGTGAAGATCACTGGCGCGCATGACTTTAACGACTATCAGGTCGCCAAGCGCGCACGAATTCCGATGTACCGGCTGATGGATATGCGCGGCCAGATGCGGGCTGACGGCGAAAGCTATGACGCTGCCGCCACCCTCGCCATGGCCGTGGCCGTGGCCAAGGGTGAGAAGACACTGTCTGAAAACGAAGCCGACGCCATCAATCTGGTGCCGGACGACCTGCGCGGTCTGGACCGGTTCGAGGCGCGCAAACTGGTGGTAGAGCAGATCACCAGCGAAGGCCTGGCGGTGATGCAGACCGTCACCAAGACCGATCCCGAGACCGGTGAAGACGTTGAAATGCAAGAGCCTTACGTCGAGAACAAGCCGATCATGCAGCCCTTTGGCGACCGTTCCAAGGTTGTGATCGAGCCGATGCTGACCGACCAGTGGTTTGTGGACGCGGAAAAGGTTGTCGGCCCGGCGCTGGATGCCGTGCGCAATGGTGACGTAAAGATCCTGCCGGAAAGCGGCGAGAAGACCTATTACCACTGGCTGGAGAACATCGAGCCCTGGTGCATCTCGCGCCAGCTGTGGTGGGGCCATCAAATCCCGGTTTGGTACGGGCCTAGCGTTGAAATCTTGGACGAACCCTACCTCGTCAAAAAGTATCCTGAGCCTTCGCTGGAGACCGACGAAGGGCCAATCGATTGGCCAGGTAGGAAAGACTTCGACGAAGAAGAGTACGAGACCCGCTGGCGGTACAACTTCGACAACCCGGTCGCGTTCTGTGCAGCAAGCGAAGAAGAGCTTTTTGAGCGTGCCTACGCATACTATGGGGAGCAACATGCCAAGTTGGCCGAAATCGGGGACAAGCTGTACTTGCACGGCTTCGTTTTGGACACCGATAGCGCCTCCACCGCACGCCCGATGCCTATGGTCCCGCTAAAACGCGACCCCGATGTGCTTGACACCTGGTTCTCCTCCGGTCTCTGGCCGATTGGCACTCTGGGCTGGCCGGAAGACACCGCCGAGATGCAGAAATACTTCCCGACCTCGACGCTGGTCACCGGTCAGGACATTCTGTTCTTCTGGGTTGCCCGGATGATGATGATGCAACTGGCGGTCGTCGACCAGATCCCGTTCGACACTGTCTACCTGCACGGGCTGGTGCGCGACGCCAAGGGCAAGAAGATGTCGAAATCCACTGGCAACGTGGTCGATCCACTGGAGATCATTGACGAGTTCGGCGCCGACGCGCTGCGCTTCTCCTCTGCCGCGATGGCGGCGCTTGGCGGCGTGCTGAAGCTGGATATGGAACGCCTCAAGGGCTACCGGAACTTTGGCACCAAGCTGTGGAATGCGGTGAACTTTGCCCATTTCAACAACGTCTATGATGAAAACACCCCGGCCTATGACTGCCCGGATGCCAAGGCAGCCGTAAACCAGTGGATCATTGGTGAGACCGCCAAGGTGCGGGTCGAAGTGGACGCAGCGCTGGAGGCCTACCGTTTCAACGACGCGGCCAATGCGCTTTATGCCTTTACCTGGGGCAAGGTCTGCGACTGGTACATTGAGCTGTCGAAACCGCTGTTCACCTCCGAGGATGAGGCGGTGATCACTGAGACCCGTCAGACGCTGGGCTGGGTGCTGGATCAGTGCATGATCCTGCTGCACCCGATCATGCCCTTCATCACCGAGGAGCTGTGGGGCAACACCGCCAAGCGCGAAAACATGCTGGTGCATGAAGACTGGCCAACCTATGGCACCGAGCTGGTCAATGCCGATGCGGATGCCGAAATGAACTGGGTGATCACCGCGATTGAGAACATCCGCTCCACCCGCGCGCAAATGCATGTGCCCGCTGGCGCCAAGATTCCGATGGTGGTGACCGAATTCTCCGATCAGGCGCGTTCCGCCTGGGAGAAGAACGAGGCGATGATCCAGAAACTGGCCCGCATCACATCGTTGGAGCAGGTGGAGAGCTTCCCCAAGGGCTGCGCTTCTGTTGCTGCCCCCGGCGCCGCCTTTGGCCTGCCGCTGGCGGATGTGATCGACGTCGATGCCGAAAAGGCGCGGCTGGAGAAAACCCTGGGCAAGCTCGCCAAGGAATTGGGAGGGCTGCGCGGGCGGCTGAACAACCCGAAGTTCGCGGCCTCGGCCCCGGAAGATGTGGTTGCCGAAGCACGCGAGAACCTCCGCCTGCGCGAGGAAGAGGAAGCCAAGATCAAAGAAGCCCTGGCGCGCCTGGCGGAGATCGGCTGAACCGGCTGTTAAGCATGTTTCAAACGCCCGCCCTCTCCGGCGGGCGTTTTGCATTCCGCGGCAAGCCCTTGAACCAGGCGCACTTTCGGCGGAACGGGGAAATTCTTAACAACCGCCCCATTGTCATTGCCGCGCTTTTGTATCAGCCTGCACTCAACCATAAAAAGAAGGGAGGCTGCAGCCCATGCCCAAAGGATACTGGGTGGCCCATGTGGATGTGCAGGACATGGAGCGCTATGAGAACTATAAGACTGCAGCCAGGCCGGTGCTGGCCGAGTTCGGTGCAAAGTTCCTGATACGCGGCGGCGAGCGCGAGGTGCGCGAAGGCGCGTTCCGATCGCGCACTGTTGTCCTTGAATTCAAGGATTTCGAAACTGCAAAAGCCTGCTATGATTCCATGGCTTATCAGGACGCCAAGGCCTTTCGCGATCTGGTCTCGTCGGGTGATATGCAAATCATAGAAGGGTACGGCGATTAACCCGCCCGCCCAGCCGCTTTGACCGAGGTCTGCTGATGCCCCTGCTTAAGAAATTCTTCCAAGCGTTCCGCCCGACTGAGCGCCCGGGATTGCCGGACCCGGATGCCGAATTGGCACTGGGTGCCCTGCTGGTGCGGGTGGCGCAGTCCGACCGCGATTATCAGCTGGAGGAAATCAGCCTGATCGACCGGATCCTTGCCCGGCTCTACCAGCACAACGCAATCGAGGCCGCCAAGGTGCGCGCCACCTGCGAAAAGCTGCATGCCGCGGCGCCGGAAACCGACACCTTCGGGCGGCTGATCCGCGAGACCACCGGGCTGGAGGAACGGCTCGCCGCGATGGACGCGCTGTGGGAAGTGGTGCTGGCCGACGGCAACGAGCACGCGGGCGAAGTCACCATCGTCGAAGAAGCCCGCAAAGCGATGGGGCTGTCTTATGCCGACAGCCAGAAAGCCCGCGCCCGCGCGGTCGGGAAATTCAGCGGCACAGTGGAGGAAACCTGATGTTCAAGGAACTCCTGCAGCGATTGCTGGACCCTGCGCCCGCGCCGCTGGATGATGAGGGCGCGCGGCTTGCCCTGACCGCCTTGCTGGTTCGGATTGCCCGCTCGGACCACAATTATTCCGAGGTGGAAAAGGACCGGATCGACCGGATCCTGTGCACCCGCTACCGCCTGGACACCGGCGGGGCTCTGATACTGCGCGAACAGGCTGAAGCGATGGAGGCCGAGGCGCCTGACACTGTGCGCTTCACCCGCGCGATCAAGGACGCCGTGGCTTATGAGGACCGCACGGGTGTGATTGAAGCGCTGTGGCAGGTGGCCCTGGCCGATGGCCACCGCGATGCAAATGAAGATGCTCTGCTGCGGCTGTCCGCCAGTCTGCTGGGAGTTTCGGATGTGGACAGCGCAATGGCGCGCAAACGGGCAGAGGCTGGTTTATGATTGCTCATCTTGGAATGTACGACCGTCCGGAAACGGCTGCGGCCAACGACCGGTTCTGGGCATTGATCCGCGCGCAACTGGGCCACGGGCCGGAACAGCTGACCCGTGGCGCCGATTTCTGGGAGGTCTGGAAATCGCCGGAGCTGCTGCTGTCACAGACCTGCGGCTGCCCGTACCGCACCCGGCTATATGGCGAGGTGGAGCTGGCGGGTACCCCGGACTACGGCCTGCCGGGCTGCCGGCCAGGCTATTACAACAGCGTCTTTATTGCCCGCAGCACGGACGCGGGTCGGCCGCTGTCTGCCTTTTCCGGGCGCCGCTTTGCTTTTAATGAAGGGCTGTCGCAATCCGGCTGGGCCGCACCGATGGTTCATCTGCACGACCGCAGCATCCTGCCAGGTGCGCTGCTGGAGACCGGCGGCCACAGCCTGTCGGCGCAAGCCGTTGCCGAGGGCCGGGCCGATTTTGCGGCCCTGGACGCGCTGACCTGGGAATTGGTCAAGACGCACGACGGGTTCGCCGAAGGGCTGACCGAAATTGAACGCACTGAGCCAACCCCGACCCTGCCCTACATCACCGCCCTGAACCAGGACCCGCAGCCGCTGTTTACTGCCATCGAAGCTGCAATCCGCGCGCTGGACGAAGACACCAAGACACTGTTGCATCTGAAAGGGCTGGTGCAGTTTGCTCCCAGCGACTACCTGGCGGTGCCGACACCGCCCGGCCCCGTGCTGACCGAACAGCGCATCCGTGCTGCGTAACTGACGCAGCGCCCGCTTCCGAAATGGCGGCTCATCCGGTCATTTCGGCGCCTGCGGCGCCGGCTTGTGCGGTTTGAACGTTGCATTCGGTCTTTTTTTCGGTCCAATAAGAACGAATTTCCACTTACAGGGACAAAGACACCTTGACCGATACTTCGCCCGTTCTGCAAATCCGCGGCCTGCATAAATCCTATGGCGAGCTGGAAGTGATCAAAGGCGTTGATATCACCGCCCACAAGGGCGACGTGGTCTCGCTGATCGGGTCTTCGGGATCAGGCAAGTCTACCCTGCTGCGCTGCTGCAACCTGCTGGAAGACAGCCAGCAAGGCGAAATCCGGTTCAAGGATGAGCCGATCACCTGGTCCGGCCAGGGATTGAACCGCCGCCCGGCGGACGCCAAACAGGTTCTGCGCATCCGAACCAATCTGTCGATGGTGTTCCAGCAATTCAACCTGTGGGCCCATATGACCATCCTGCAGAATGTGATGGAGGCGCCGGTCACAGTGCTGGGCCGCGACCGTTCTGAGGTCGAAGAAAAAGCCCGCCACTATCTGGCCAAGGTCGGCATCGGCGACAAATGCGATGTCTACCCGGCGCAGCTGTCGGGCGGCCAGCAGCAGCGCGCTGCCATCGCCCGGGGCCTGTGCATGGAACCCGAAGCACTGCTGTTCGACGAGCCCACCTCTGCGCTCGATCCCGAGCTGGAGCAGGAAGTCGTCAAGGTGATCAAGGACCTCGCCGCCGAGGGCCGCACCATGCTGATCGTGACCCATGACATGAACATGGCGGCGGATGTTTCCAGCCACATCGTGTTCCTGCACCAGGGGCTGATCGAAGAAGAAGGTTCGCCGGACGAATTGTTCGGCAACACCCGCTCACCGCGGCTGAGGGCGTTCCTGTCCTCGACCCGGCACGGCCAATAAGCAATAACAAACAGACCCAAAAACCAAACAGAACGGGAGTAAATACATGAAATCATTGATCCTTGGCACCGCCGCCCTGGCGCTGACCGCAGGCATGGGCCTGGCGGACACCGTGCGCCTGGGCACCGAGGGTGCCTATGCACCGTGGAACTTCGTCAATGACGCGGGCGAGATCGACGGCTTTGAGCGCGAGCTGGGCGATGAGCTGTGCAAGCGTGCCGAACTGACCTGCGAATGGGTTAAAAACGACTGGGATTCGATCATTCCGAACCTGGTTTCCGGCAACTACGACACCATCATCGCCGGTATGTCGATCACCGACGAGCGCGACGAAGTCATTGATTTCACACAGCCCTACACGCCGCCGGATCCGTCCGCTTATGTGGCCCAGTCGGCAGACGTTGACCTGACAAGCGGCGTGATTGCGGCCCAGGCGACCACCATTCAGGCCGCCTTTGTTGCCGAGCAGGGCTGGACCCTGGTTGAATTCGCCACCCCGGAAGAAACTGTCGCAGCCGTGCGCAACGGTGAAGCTGACGCGGTTCTGGCTGACAAAAGCTTCCTCGACACGGTTGTGGGCGACGATCTGGTGATGCTGGAGAAATCCGAAGCACTGGGCGGCGGCGTTGGCATGGGCTTCCGTGAATCCGACGCCGAGCTGCGCGGCACCTTCGACGCGGCGATCCAGACCATGAAAGACGACGGCACGCTGAACGAACTGATCGCCAAATGGGAAGTTTCCTCCCAGTGGTAATCTGATCCTGCTTCAGGATCTGCAGGCCCGCCGCCGCGGCGCGCGGGCCTCATTCATTCTCATCCGGTGCCGCGCGCCGGGCGTGAACAGAGAAAGACAGGCCCACTTATGTTTTCCTATTGCACGGACCCATCGACGCTTGAGGGGTTGAGCTGGCTCAGCTGCTACCTGACCACCGGCAAGCATTTGAACCTATATATCTCGGTCTTTGTGGTCCTGACCCTGCTGGCCATTACCGCCCCGGTTGCGCTGATGTTCGGATTTGGCGCTGCCAGTGCCGCCCGTTCCAAATTCCTGCCGCTGCGCTGGTTCGGCATGGGCTATACCAGCATTGTACGCGGCGTGCCCGATATTGCCTTCTTCCTGTTCTTCGTTATCGCGCTGGATCAGGCGTTCGAGTGGATGCGCCACAAGGTGAAATGCCCGGAGTGGGACGAACCAGTCCGGCAGGGTATCGACTTTGTGGTCTGCGACGCGGCGAAACTGCCGCTGTCCACCGCGCCGCAATGGGTGCATGAAACCTACGGCTTCTTTCTGGCGGTTCTGACCTTCTCGATCGTGTTTGGCGCCTTTGCTGCCAACGTCCTGTTTGGCGCCATGCGCGCCGTGCCGCGGGCGCAGATCGAAACCGCCGAGGCCTATGGCATGACCAGCCGACAGGCCTTCTGGCGCATTCTGGTGCCGCAGATGTGGGTCTATGCGCTGCCGGGCCTGTCAAACCTGTGGATGGTGCTGATCAAGGCTACGCCGCTTTTGTTCCTGCTGGGGGTCGAGGACATCGTTTATTGGGCGCGGGAGCTGGGCGGCACCAAGACCGCCAGGTTCACCGACTACCCGCATCCGAACTGGCATGTCTGGTATTTTGCTGCGCTGCTGGTGTTCTACCTGTGCTTTACCAAACTGTCCGAAGTCGCCTTGGACCGGATCATGAAGCGTCTGACCAAGGGCCAGGCAACCGCAGCAGGCGAAGCACAAAGAAAGGCCGCGGCATGAGTTGCGTTGAAACCATCCAGGCCTATGCCTTCCGTTCCCTGGGCTTTGGCGAACGGCTGCTGCCCAAGGGCGAATACACCCTGTGCGAGCACTTCACCCTGATCGGCTCCGGCATGATCTGGAATATCTATTTCGGCATCATTGCCCTGATGACCGGCTTTTTCCTGGCGGTGGCCCTGGCAGTTGGAAAATCCAGCCCCAACCCGCTGTTCCGCAAGCCGGCCGAGTGGTTCATCTTCGTGTTCCGCGGCAGCCCGCTGTTCATCCAGTTCTTCTTTGCCTACGCCTGCTTTCTCAGCCTTAAAAGCGTTTCCAGCTTCTTTGATCCGTTCACCTCGGCCTGGCTGGGCGCGCTGGTTGTGCTGTTCTTCAACACCGCGGCTTATTCGGGCGAGATCTTCTATGGCGCGCTTTTGTCGATCCCCAAGGGCGATATCGAGGCTGCGGACGCCTATGGCATGACCGGCTGGACCCGGTTCCGCCGCATCACCTTCCCGACCATGATGCGGCTGGCCTGGCCTGCCTACACCAACGAGGCGATCTTCCTGTTCCACGCCACCACGCTGGTGTTCTTTTCTGGCTTTCCGGCCTGGCAGCAAAAGGGCGATGCGCTGTACTACGCCAGCTATTTCGCGGACAAGACCTTTAACCCCTTTGTCCCCTACCCGATCCTGGCCTTCTACTTCATTCTGCTGACACTGGTTGTTATCTCGGTGTTCGGTTTTGTGAACAAACAGCTGAACCGGCATCTGCCGCAAGAGCGGCGCAGCCGCACCAGGCTGAAGATCAACCTGATCCGCTGATTGCAGAATGGCTCCTTCGGGAGCCATTTTTTTGGGGAACGCTGGATCATACGGGGCGCACTCGGTGCCACACACCGCAGGGTTTTCTCCTGCAAGACGGGGGCCGCCGGTGGAGCGCCTCAAACTTTTGATCAAATTATCTTGGCGAATGCAATTCTCTGCGCTAGGGTTGGCGCAACGCATTCATGGAGCCCCCTATGGACCTGTCCGGACTGAAGACCATACGCATTGCCGCCTGTGACATGAACGGCCAGATGCGCGGTAAGCGCCTGCCTGCGGGCATGGCCGCCAAGCTTGACAGCGGCGCGGCACGGATGCCGATCTCCACCCTCAATGTCGATCTCTGGGGCCGCGATGTGGAAGACAATCCGCTGGTGTTTGAAACCGGTGACGCCGATGGGGTGATGCTGCCGACTGAACGCGGCGCCGTTCCGATGCCCTGGCTCAAAAGCGCCTCGGCGCTGGTGCCGATGGCGATGTACTGGGAAGATGGCACTGCCTTCCTTGGCGATCCCCGGCATGTGCTGGCTGATGTGCTGTCGCGCTATGCGGCACGCGGCTGGAGCGTTGTGGCCGCCACTGAGATGGAGTTCAGCCTGCTGGATGACAGCGGCCCCCGCCCTGCCCCGCCAATCGACCCGCAGACCGGCCGTGAGCTGGATCAGCAGTCGGTGCTGTCGGTGGCAGAGCTGGACGCGTTCGACGACTTCTTCACGGATCTTTATGACGGCGCTGAGGCCATGGGCATACCTGCCCAATCGGCAATTTCCGAGGCGGGCCTGGGCCAGTTTGAGATCAACCTGAACCACCAGGAGGCGATGCGGGCTGCAGATGATGCCTGGCTGTTCAAGGCGTTGGTAAAAGGGCTTGCACGCAAACACGGCTTTGCCGCGACCTTCATGGCAAAGCCTTATGCTGAAGAAGCCGGCAATGGTATGCATGTGCATTTCTCGGTCGAGGATCAGGACGGCAGCAACGTCTTTGACGACGGCGGCGAAAAGGGTTCGGACCTGCTGATGCACGCGGTGGCGGGCTGTCTGGCGGCGATGCCCGCCAGCTCGCTGATCTTTGCCCCGCACGGTAATTCATATGACCGGCTGGTGCCTGGCGCCCATGCGCCCGTCAGCGCCGCCTGGGCCTACGAGAACCGCACCGCCGCCATCCGCATCCCCGGCGGCAGCCACAAGGCACGCCGCATCGAACACCGCGTCGCCGGCGGCGACATCAACCCTTATCTGATGCTCGCAACCGTGCTTGGCTCTGCCCTGGCCGGGATCGAAGATCAGATGCAGCCGCCCGCTCCGTCCGAGGGCAACATCTACGAGATCCAAGGCCTGCCGCAGCTGGCCGCCGACTGGGAGACCGCGATCAACTGGTTTGAGACCGACCCGCTGATCGCCCGTGTGCTGCCGGAACTTGCCATCCGGAACCTGGTGATGACCAAACGGCAAGAGCTGATAGGCTTTGCCGAGCGCCCCCGGGAGAGCCATTGGCTGTCCTGGCTGGAAGCGGTATAGAGCCGCCTTGCCAGCTTCAGCCCCCTCAGCTAGGCTCAATTTGATCAAATCTGGTGACTTATGAAAATCGGTATCCTGCAAACCGGCCACTCCCCCGAAGATCTGTTCGGCCCTTTCGGAGATTACGACGGCATGTTCCGCGATATGCTGGACGGCAACGGCTTTGAATTTCAAACCTGGGCCGTGGTGGACGGGGTGCTGCCGGACAGCGCCGATGAGGCCGACGCCTGGCTGATCACCGGCTCCAAGCATGGCGCCTATGAAGACCACGCCTGGATCCCGCCGCTGGAGGATCTGATCCGCGAGATCAACGCCAGGAAACAGCCGCTGGCCGGCATCTGTTTCGGCCATCAGATCATTGCCCAAGCGCTTGGCGGCAAGGTCAGGAAGTTCGAGGGCGGCTGGGCCGTGGGCCGTGTCACCTATCAGGTGGACGGCAAGGACCTGACCCTCAATGCCTGGCATCAGGATCAGGTGGTGGAACGGCCCCAAGGGGCCCGCGTGCTGGGCGGCAACGGCTTTTGCCAGAACGGTATCCTGGCCTATGGCGACCACATCATCTCCTGGCAGCCCCACCCCGAATTTCCCAGCGCCTTTGTCGGCGGCCTGATTGAAAAACGCGGCCGCGGCGTGGTGCCGGACGACCTGCTGGACCGTGCAGCCGCCGAGCTGGACGCCCCCGTGGACAACCAAGAAATCGCAACCCTCCTCGCAGAATTTTACAGGAAAGAGAGGACGTAATGTCAGCCTGGCTCGACGCCCTTCCCGAAGCAGCAAAAACCTATCTGGAGGGCCGTCGTCTCGACGAAGTTGAATGCGTTATCTCGGACCTTCCCGGTATCGCCCGTGGCAAGGCGGTACCGGCATCGAAATTCGCAAAAACCGACTATTTCCACCTGCCCGACAGCATCTTCTACCAGACCATCACCGGCGACTGGGCCGATGCCGCGGATGAGGACGGCTGGATCGAAAAGGACATGACGCTGAAGCCGGACATGTCCACGGCCACAGCGGCGCCCTGGACCGGCGACTGGACGCTACAGGTGATCCACGACGCCTATGACCGGCACGACAAACCAATCCCCTACAGCCCGCGCAATGTGCTGAAGCGGGTGGTGCAGCTTTACCACGACAAGGGCTGGAAGCCGGTAGTGGCGCCGGAAATGGAGTTTTTCCTGGTTGCCCGCAACATTGATCCTGCGCATGAGATCAAGCCGATGATGGGCCGCTCCGGCCGCCCGGCGGCGGCGCGTCAGGCCTATTCGATGACTGCGGTGGATGAATTCGGTCCGGTGATCGACGATATCTATGATTTCGCCGAGGCCCAGGGTTTTGAAATCGACGGCATCACCCAGGAAGGCGGCGCCGGCCAGCTGGAGATCAACCTGCTGCACGGCGACCCGGTCAAACTGGCAGATGAAGTCTTCTACTTCAAACGGCTGATCCGCGAAGCGGCGCTGCGCCACGACTGTTTTGCCACTTTCATGGCCAAGCCAATCGAAGATGAGCCGGGCTCAGCCATGCACATCCACCATTCGGTTCTGGATATGGAAACCGGCGAGAATATCTTTTCCGGCCCGCAGGGCGGTGAGACGGATGCGTTTTACAACTACATCGCAGGCTTCCAGAACCATCTGCCGGCGGGACTGGCAGTGATGGCGCCTTATGTGAACTCCTACCGCCGTTACGTGAAGGACCACGCCGCCCCGATCAATCTGGAATGGGCGCGCGACAATCGCACCACCGGCATCCGGATCCCGCTGTCGGGCCCCGCGGCGCGGCGGGTGGAAAACCGCATCGCCGGTATGGACTGCAATCCGTACCTGGGCATCGCCCTGTCGCTGGCCTGCGGCTATCTTGGCCTGATCAACGAGGAGCGCCCGCGCAAGCAGTTCAAGGGCGACGCCTATGAGGGCGAAGGCGATATCCCGCAAGTAATGGGTCAGGCGCTGGATCTTTTTGACGAGGCCACTGAATTGCATGAGGTTCTGGGCCCGGAATTCGCCCGCGTTTACTCCATCGTGAAACGCGCGGAATATGACGAATTCCTTCAGGTGATCTCCCCCTGGGAGCGCGAGCATCTGCTGATGAACGTGTAAACCTCCGGCGCTGCGCCCAGGTGCAGCGCCAATGCAATTGAGTATTTTTAGAAAGATGAAGTGCAGGCCGTCCCGGCGGACGACTGCGCCGGAAAGAGGTGTGCTATGGGCATGAACTTGCTCTATTCCAATGACCGGAAGGGCGAATATCCAAACAGCTGGTACGCGGTAACAGCCGCGCCTATGGATCGCTTCGCGGCTCTTGATGGCGACGTGACGGCCGATGTCTGCATCGTCGGCGGCGGCTATACCGGCCTGTCCGCTGCGCTGCATCTGGCCGAGGCCGGGCAGCGTGTTGTGCTGCTGGAAGCGCACCGCGTGGGCTTTGGTGCCTCGGGCCGCAATGGCGGCCAGCTTGGCAGCGGCCAGCGGATGGAACAGGACGGCCTGGAAGCGCTGATGGGCAAGGCCGACGCGCTAAAACTCTGGCAGCTGGGTGAAGATGCCAAGGATCTGGTGAAAGCGTTGATTTCCCGGCACAGCATCGACTGCCATCTGACCCCCGGCATTGCCCATGCCTGTTTCTCCAAAGGCGAAGCAGCCCATGAACACGCCTATGCCGAACATCTGCAAAACCGCTACGGCTACGATCAGATCGAACCGCTGGATGAGGCTGGATTGCACGCCATCTGCCCCTCGCCCGCCTATCAGGGCGGATCGCTGGACATGGGTGCCGCCCATTTGCACCCGCTGAACTATGCCCTGGGCCTGGCCCGGGCGGCCGCTGATGCGGGGGCGCAGATCTCTGAGCAAAGCGAGGTTCTGGACATCCAGGAAGGCGCGCAAATCCGGGTGCGGACTGCAAATGGAACGGTTACGGCCGGGCATTTGATCCTCGCCTGCAACGGCTATCTGGGCGGGTTGAACCGCCAAGTCGCCGCGCGGGTGATGCCGATCAACAATTTCATCGTTGCCACCGAACCGCTGGAAGAAGACGCGGCCCGGGTGCTTGCCCAGGACGTCGCCGTTGCGGACACGAAATTCGTGGTGAACTATTTCCGTCTCAGCCATGACAAACGGCTGCTGTTTGGCGGCGGCGAAAGCTATGGCTACCGGTTTCCCGCCGATATCGAGGCCACGGTGCGCAAACCGATGCAGCAGATCTTCCCGCATACCAAAGATATTCGCGTCGACTACGCCTGGGGCGGAACCCTGGGCATCACCATGAAACGGATGCCCTATCTTGCGCGGCTGGCGCCCAATGTGCTGACTGCCTCCGGTTACTCCGGCCATGGTGTCGGCACCGCCACCCATGCAGGCCAGCTGATGGCGCAGGCGATCCAGGGACAGGCAGAAGGGTTCGACACCCTGGCCCGCGTCCCTGCCCCGCGTTTCCCGGGCGGACCGCGGATGCGCTCGCCGCTCTTGGTGCTGGCAATGACTTGGTTTGCCTTGCGCGACCGGCTGGGGGTCTGACCCCAGGCCGGTTTCCGCGCAACTCCGCAACATTTCTGTGAAATTTCGCCTGCGCCTGCATTTTCCGCCGCGTCGCCTCTTGGCATTTCCGGCATCTAGTTTTACATTTCCTGAAGCAACAATTCAGGATTTTGAAATATGGCTCTGCCGCCCAACGTTCATGACGCTGAACCCATTCCCGCAGCTGCCCTTGAGGCAATCGAGGCCCTGATGCAGTCGGGCGACCTGTTCCGCTACACCGCGCCGGAAAACGCTCCGGTCACGCTGCTGGAACAGGAATATGCGGACCTTTTGGGCAGCAAATATGCGCTGGCAGTCTCCTCCTGCTCCGCCGCCTTGTTCCTGTCACTGAAAGCGCTTGGCCTGCCGCGCGACGCGCGCGTGCTGATCCCCGCTTTCACCTTTGCCGCCGTGCCGTCCTCGGTGGTGCACGCCGACTGCGTGCCGGTGCTGTGCGAGGTCGGCGGCAACTACCGTATCGACATGGCAGATTTCGAGACCAAGCTGGACAGCGTGCAGGCGGTGATCATCAGCCACATGCGCGGCCATACCTCCGACATGGATGCGATCATGGCGCTGTGCGATGCCCGCGGCATCCCGGTGGTCGAGGACGCGGCCCATTCGCTGGGCACCACCTGGAACGGCCGGAATATCGGCACTATCGGCAAGGTTGGCTGCTTCTCCTTCCAGTCCTACAAGATGGTTAACGCCGGCGAAGGCGGTATCCTGGTCACCGATGACGCCGATCTGATTGCCCGCGCCGTGATCATGTCCGGCGCCTATGAACACAATTGGAAAAAGCACAAGGGCCCGCATGGGGAAAACACCCCGGATCTGGAGCAGGCCTTTGCCAAGTGGCAGAACCAGCTGCCGCTGTATAACTTGCGGATGAGCAACCTGTCCGCCGTCGTGATCCGCCCGCAGCTGCCGGAACTGGCGCGCCGGGTGCGCGACGGGCTGGCCAACCATGACTATGTGGCCGAACGGCTGAATGCCTCCCCTTTCTTTGACGTGCCCGCACCGCTGGCCCCTGAACGCCGCGCGCCGGATTCGATCCAGTTCAATCTGGCAGGCCTCAGCGAGGCGCAGACCCGCGCCTTTGCCAGCGCGGCAGAAGCCAAGGGCGTCAAGGTGCAGGTCTTCGGCCTCTCTACCGACAACGCCCGCGCCTTCTGGAACTGGCAGTTCCTGCGCGATCAGCCCGATCTGCCGCAAACCCGCGCCATGCTGATGAAGGCTTGCGACGTGCGCTTGCCGGTGCGCCTGACCCATGCCGAACTGGATGTGATTGCAGACATTCTGCTGGCCGCGGCCGAGGAAACGATGGCCAAGGCTGCCGCCTGAAAACTACCAGTGTTTGAACACGCTGCAACCCCGGCCCTTGTGCCGGGGTTTTTCGTGATTGCAATCCAGGGCTGCGCCGTACAGTTTGCCGCCATGACCCCGCTTCCCGAATTTGAACGGCGCCCGGCCACAGCCCTGGTTGCGATGGCCAATGCGCTCAGCATGGGCGATCCCGTCAGCGAGGACGCGCTGACGCAAATCATCCGCGCGGTTTCCACCAGCAGCAGTGAACGGGCTGCGCTTTTGGCCGCCATCGGGGCCGCGAACGACCCGGAAACCGGACTTACCGTGGCGGATCTGCTGACTGCCTTCGCCACCCGGGCCGGAAATGCCGAAGCCCAGGCGCAGGATGCCGATCAGGTGATCGGACAATGGTCGCAACGCCTGGCAGCCGGCGCGCTTCTGGCCAGCTTCGGCGCCGCCATTGCCGGCACAGTAACGGGCGGGCTGGCCCTTGGCCTGACCCTTTTATCTTTTTCAGGTTTCATCTTCGCCACCGCATCCCGCCTCGGCGGACGGGCGCGGCGGCGGATCAAAACGCAAGAACGCGAAGCCGCGGAAACACTGGCCCGCCATGTGCTGGAAGCCGCAAAGAACACGGGCAGTGCAAAGTGATATGGAAATTTCAGCACTCCATGCCTATATTGGTCGTGAAACCGGAGAACAGCATGTTTGAAGCCATGGGAATGGAAACAGTCATCGTCAGCGCAATTGCCGGGGCCTGCACCCTGTCTTTTGCTGCAAGCGCCTACCTGTTTCATCGCTCCAAACCGCAGCCGGAAACCGGCGATTTGGACGAAATCGTCAGGAATGCGCCGTACCACCGGCTGCACAATGTCCTGAAAATCAAACCCGGCGCCTGACCGCCGATCCCGGCGTCTGGACCCCGGCGCAGCGCACGGGCGCTGCAAGTCTTGCGCTGAAACCGCATAAAAACAGAATGACACCGCACCGCGGTGCCACGCCCAACTGTAAGGAACAGTCGCAAACTGTTTGCGAACAGGCGGGAGCCCCTGTTGATCAGTCCCCCGCTGCCGCCAATCGCCTCACTTCATCCTGGACAGTTTTTCCTGCAGCTCAGCCAGCTGCTTCTTGATGTCGTCCAGGTCCTCGCCGCCTTCGGATTTCTCTTCCCCGGGTGCGCCGCCGGTCCAGCCGGCCCCGCCAAGGCCGCCGGTCATTGCCTTCAGAAACGCTTCCTGCTGCGCCTTCATCGCCTCAAACCCCGGCATCTTGGCCATCGGATTCATCGCGCTCATGTTTTCCATCATCTTGGACTGGCTTTCGCGCAGCATATCAAAGGAAGACTGCAGAAACTGCGGCATTACCCCGCCGCCGGGCACCATGTAACTGCGCACCAGGTCGTTCAGAACATTCACCGGCAGTACATTCTCGCCGCGGCTTTCATGCTCTGCAATGATCTGCAGTAGGTACTGCCGTGTCAGGTCATCGCCCGTTTTCAGGTCGACGATCTGCACTTCCCGCCCTTCCCGGATGAACCCCGCGATATCTTCCAGCGTGACGTAATCGCTGGTCTCGGTGTTATAAAGCCTGCGGCTCGCGTACCGCTTGATCAGCAAGGGTTTGTCCTGCTCTGCCATGTCTTCCCTCCCCGGTCATGACGCATTGCAGCAAAGCCTATGCCAGCGCAGAACAAAAGGGAAGCCTTCGCATGTTTTCCGCAACATTTGTTCCGGACAGCCCATTTGCACCGCCGTTGCAGCACCTGCAGGTTCAACTGCGGTGATCCACCCGGCGATGCTCTATCACCCGGATGGCGGCGTGTTTTTCGCTACTTGGAGGCTGCCCGTCATAGAATACCGTTTGAGATCCGGGGCAGTATCGCAACCCGCTGGCCCTTGGTCGAACGTGCGGATCTTGCCCGCGCCTACCGTCTGCTGATGGAGCCCCCCAAGCTAAAAGGCCACTTCAATGCCAGAGCGGAAACCGGCGTGCCAATGGCAAAGATCACCCGCGGGATTGCCCGGCGCCAGGACCATGACGCCAGCTATGTTGTGCGCAGCCTCAGCCACGTGCAGATCAAATACGGCGATTGGGCCGAGGGGCCGGCATTGGATCAGCAGATGGGGTCTGCAAAACTGCGCCAAATGACCGGCTGGGAGCCGCAATACACCAGTTTCCGCAATGCGCAGTTTTGACCTCAAGGCAGCTTTCCATGAACAAAAATCGAACATTTTGCAATTGAGGTGCAGAAAACAGGGCATGATGTGATACAATTCAGGCAGAGTCTTTTCGAGTCTGTGGTAGCGGGAATGATGGCTGACCAAGGGGACAGACAAAGACAAGCTGCTGTTTTAATCGCTGATGTGGCTGGGTTTTCCGCACTGGTTGAGACCGGGGAGGCGGAAGCGGTCGCTGCCGTTCGCACTCTTGCGGACGATATCGTCGTGCCAGCCGCACAGCAGTATTCAGGCCGGCTTGTCAAATCACAGGGCGACGGCTTTCTGCTGGAGTTCCAAACTTCCGTGCAAGCGGTCAAAGCCGCCTTGCTGATTGCCAAGCGGACCGCTGCCGCGGCGGCCAGCCATCCTCCGCCACATCTGCACCTGAGAATGGGAATTCACACAGGAACCGTCATTGCTGCCGGGGACGATCTGTTCGGCAATTGCGTCAATATCGCCGCCCGCCTCGAAAGCCTTGCAGGACCTGGTGAAATCTGTGTTTCCGGCACGGTTCAAGAACAGGTCCGCGGCAGGATCAATGCAGCCTTTGACGACCTCGGCCTGCAGGTTATCCGCAACATCTCAGACCCGGTGCGGATCTTCCGCATAGCCGAAAACCCGATGCCGCGCTTTGAGGCCGAAGGCCCTGCCTACGAAGTGTCCGTGGCCGTTCTGCCTTTCCTGAACAAATCCCCCGCTGCTCCCGGTGCAGACAGTCTGGGCGAAACCCTGACCGAAGACGTGACCATTGGCCTTTCCCGGTTCCGTGAGCTGCGTGTCATTTCCCGCACCACTGCACTCCGCTTTGCCGGCAGCGCATCTGAAACATCCCTGGCTGCAGTGGAATTGGGCGTCCGTTACCTGGTTGAGGGCACGGTGCGGCAACGGTCCGGACAATTGCGTGTCGCTGTTTCGCTGGCAGATGGCTACAGCGGCACAACGCTGCTTAGTGAACAATACGATCTGGAAAATCAGGCCGGGTTCAGCCTTCAGGACGCTTTGGCACGGCAAATCACCCAAACCCTGGCCGGACAGTTGCAGGCCACCGCAAAACGGATATCAGCCGAAGTTCTGGCCAGCGGCGGCCCTTGGACATCCAAGGAACTGGTCCTGCAAGCCAAAGCTCTGATCCTCGACACCCGGGACACACTGTATCAATGCAGGGAATTGTACCGGAGTGCCTGTGACAGCGATCCTGGGAACCCGTCGGCCTATTCCGGATTGGCGCTCACATTTCTGGTCGAATGGATGAGCGGCTGGGGCCTGTCCCCTGAAGCCACCCTGGATCAGGCCTTCCCGTATCTGCGCCGCGCCGCCCGTATCGACCCTCTGGACAGCGCCGTGCAGCGCCGCCTGGCCGTCATGCATCTGTTCAAGGGCGAATTTTCTCTGGCAGAAGACCATTTCCAGCGCGCCCTTGCCCTGAACCCGAACGACACTGACGCAATGGCTTTCCGCGGCCTGTCTTATGTGTACCGGGGCCAGCCCGAAAAGGCCCTTGCCGAATTGGATCAAGCCTCTGGCCGCAACCCGTTCCATCCAACCTACTTCCACTGGTTCAGGGGGCTGGCGCTGTATATGTGCCGGGAGTACCGCCCTGGCATATCAGAAGTGAACAAGGCTGTCGGGCTGTTTCCGGGCTTTCCGGCCCCGCACCGCCATCTGGCTGCCTGCTATGCACAACTGGGAGACAGGGCTGCGGCGGCACGGGAATGCGGGCGTATCCTTGGCCTGGAGCCGGAGTTTTCGCTCGCCCGCATCAGCAAGACCATGCCCTTTGTCAGAGCAGCAGATCTGGAGCACTACTGCGACGGTCTGCGGCGGGCCGGATTGCCGGACTGACCCCTGAACGGCAAAAGGGCAGGCCTTGCGGCCCGCCCTTTCTCACAGTCCGGCTCCGTCAGGGAGGAGAGCCAGGGCCGGTCTGTGGTCGATCTTACTTTGCAGTGGCCGAAGCTTTTTTCGCAGCGGAGGTCACTTCGTCGGTGGCCTTTTTCACAGCTGCGGTGGCTTCTTCGCCCATGTCTTTTCCGGCAGCCATCACCAGTTCAACGGTTTCCATCTGGACCTTCTTGGCGATCTCAGCAAAGGCAGCCATGTTTTCAGCAGCCACTTCAGCAGAAGCGGAGGCGAAATCGGTTGCGGCTTTGGCATAGTCGGCCGGGTCGGCTTTGACTTTGGACACATCGCCCAGCTTGGAGATGGTTTCTTTGGTCCACTTGTTCGAGAGCTCAGCGGATTTGCCGGCAGCGTCCAGCGCAACGGCGGACAGCTTCTCGTTCAGGGCTGCGGTGTTTTTGAATACGTCTTCCATCGCTTTGGTGTCGACCGGGAATGCGCCCATGAAGTCTTTCATCATCGCGGTGAAGTCTTGGGTCTTTGCCATAGTTCTAATTCCTCAGAAAGCTGCAGCAGGACCATCCTGCGCTCTTAGCATGAGAGGAATATGCGTGCCGCACTGCAGCATTTCAAGGTTTTTGATGCTGCAGTGCAGAAAAAAATCGCAAATCCTGTCAAATCAACGGTTTGCCTTGACCTTAACATAAGACCCAGGGGCCGGCATCAAAGACGGATAGCCCGAATCTCCCACGTCGCGGGCGGGAACCTGCTTGCCGGACCGCTTTTTAAGCCACTCATTCCAGCGCGGCCACCAGGAGCCTTCGTGGTATTCCGCCCCTGCCATCCAGGCTTCGCTATCGCCTTTCAGATCAGCGTTGGTGTAGTGGCCGTATTTCTTTTTGCTGGGCGGGTTGACGATACCCGCGATATGTCCGGACTCCGACACGATGAAGTTTTTGCTGCGCGATCCCATTTGCTGCACGCCGCGGTAGCAGTCTTTCCAGCGGGCGATATGGTCGGTCTCGCAGGTGATCGACATCAGCGGCACATCCACATCCTTGATATGCAGCTTGTGGCCCATCAGCTCGAACCCCTCGCCAACGAATTCATTATTCTGGCAAAGGCCCCGCAGATACTGCACCGCCATCCGGCCCGGCAGGTTGGCGCCATCGCCGTTCCAATAGAGCAGATCAAAGGCGGGCGGGGTCTCGCCCATCATGTAGCTTTTGACAGCGGGGCCATAGATCAGATCCTTGGAGCGCAGGAACGACATGGTGCGTGCAATCACCCAGGAGCGCAGCAGCCCTTCCTCTTCCACCTGCGCCTCTATCCCGTCAACGAAGTCATTCTGCAGGAACGGCGTGAATTCGCCCTGATCACCAAAGTCGGTAAGCGTGGTAAAGAAAGTCGCCGATTTCACCGAAGTGTCGCCGCGCTGCTTCAGCAGCGACAAGGTCAGGCTCAGCGTGCTGCCGGCGATGCAATAGCCCACGGCGTTCACCTGCTTGACCTTGCAGATCTCCTTGGCGGTCTCAATCGCGGTCAGGATGCCTTCTTGGATGTAATCCTCCATCCCCACCTCGGCATGGCTGGCATCCGCATTAACCCACGAGACGACAAACAGGGTATAGCCCTGCTCGGTCACCCATTTGATCATGCTGTTCTGTGCCTTCAGATCCAGGATGTAGAACTTATTGATCCATGGCGGGAACAGGACAATCGGGATCTCATGCACGGATTCCGTCGCGGGTTTGTACTGGATCAGCTCCATCATCCGGTTGCGGTAAACCACATCGCCGGGCGTGGTGGCGATATTGCCGCCCAGCTCAAAGGCGCTTTCATCCGCCAGCCGCACCACCAACTCGCCATTGTTGGCTTCCAGATCGGTGACCAGGTTCTCCAGCCCGTCGATCAGCGACTGGCCTTCGGTCGCAACAGCCTTTTCCAGCGCATCGGGGTTGGTGGGCAGAAAATTGGTCGGCGACATCATCTCTATGATCTGGTCGGCAAAATACGTCAGCCGCTGCTTGTCCTTGCCGTCCAATTCGTCCGCATCCTGCACCGCGTTGCGGATCGCATCGGCGTTGGTCATGTATTGCTGTTTCACAAAGTGGAAATACGGGCTGCTCTCCCACAGCGGATTCGAAAACCGGCGGTCCCTGACGCCGCCGTCATCCGTGCTTTGCGCTTGACCCGCCAGGGCCTTCTGCGCTTCGGCGAAATTCAGCACCGATTTGCTCCAGTATGCCACCTGCTGTTCCAGGATCTTGGCAGGGTTCTGCATCGCTTCGGTCCAGTACGCAGTTGCTGCACGCGCATAAAGCTCTTGATTCGGACCGTCCAAAGCGGCGTTATGCGGGGTCTTCCGGGACATGACATCAGCCAGACGCTTAGTCAGCTCCTCAACACGGCTCATGTTTTCCTTAAGCTTTTCAATGCTCTCAGAATCGGGTGCTGCGGATAATTCGTCACTAGTTGTCATATAAAAGAATCCCTCATAGGCTTTCTGCTATGCAGAATACTCTTCTGCATTTTTCAGGGCAAAGCGGCGATTGGTCCAATGTTCCGGATTTGACGATCCGATGACGCAGGGGCAGAACCCGAAGGAGACACGCATGCGATACATGATGACCTACGATCTGATGGAGACCGTCCGGAACACCAACCAATGGTTGGGCGCAACCGCCCTTTCCATGGCATCTTACCCGGTCTTTTCCGCCTTGCCAAACCCTGCGCTCAGCTGGATGGCCGCCTGGGGTGAAGTGACGGAACGTACTTACCAGCGGATGGTGGTGAAACCGGACTGGGGTATCCGCACTTACACCTGCGAAGACGGCAAGGACCATCTGGTGGACATCACCACTGTTGTCGAACGCCCGTTCGGCGATCTGATCCATTTCAAGGTCAACGGACGCGAGGAACAGCCGCGCAAGGTGCTGCTGGTTGCGCCGATGTCCGGTCATTACGCCACTCTCCTGCGGTCCACCGTCCAAAGCTTGATCGTCAATTGCGAAGTCTATGTGACGGACTGGCACAATGCCCGCGATATACCTGTTTCCGCAGGAAAATTCGACGTCGAGGATTACACGCTCTACCTCGTCGACTTCATGCGCGAATTGGGCCCCGACACCCATGTTGTCGCGGTTTGCCAGCCAGTGCCGCTGACCCTGGCAGCGACCGCTTATCTGGCCGAACAGGACCCCAAGGCGCAGCCGTCGTCGCTGACCCTGATCGGCGGCCCGGTGGACCCGGACGCCACCCCGACCGAGGTCACTGACTTTGGCCGGCGCGTCACCATGGGCCAGCTGGAGGAGACCATGATCCAGCGTGTCGGCTACAAAAACAAAGGTGTCGGGCGCAAGGTCTATCCGGGCCTGCTGCAGCTGTCCTCCTTCATGTCGATGAACGGCGAACGCCACTCCAAGGCATTCATGGACCAGATCCACCGTGTTTCCCGCGGCGAGGCTTCGGATCACGATGCCCACAACCGTTTCTACGACGAATATCTTGCCGTCATGGACATGACAGCCGAGTTCTACCTGTCCACCGTCGAGCGTGTCTTCAAAAGACGCGAGATCGCCCGCAACGAATTTGTGGTCAACGGCCACAAGGTCGATATCGGCAAGATCACCAATGTTGCGGTGAAAACTGTCGAAGGCGCCAAGGATGATATCTCTGCCCCCGGCCAATGCGTCGCGGCGCTGGATCTTTGCACCGGACTGCCTGAAAGCATGAAGGCCAGCCACCTGGAGCCGGGTGCCGGCCACTATGGCATCTTTGCCGGCCGCAGCTGGCGCGACAATATCCGTCCGCTGGTGATTGATTTCATGAACGCAAACAGCCGCAAGAAACCAGGCCGCAAACCGGCCAACAAGAACACGGCGGCCTGACGGCATGGGCGGCGGGCTGGCGTTTTCCTGCAACTGCGGGACCTTGCGTGGTGAAGTTTCCGCGCAAGGCATCAAGGGCGGCACCCGTGTTGTCTGCTACTGTGCCGATTGCCGCGCCAATGAGCTGTACCACGGCCAGCCCGACCCGGCGCCGGATCCGGTGGACCTGTTTCAGCTGGCACCGGACAGCATCACCATCACCCAAGGCGCGGCGCATCTGAAAGCGCTGCGCCTTGGCCCCCGCGGCCCGCTGCGCTGGTACGCCGCCTGCTGCGGCACGCCTTTTGCCAACACGCTGGCCAAACCCACGCTGCCCTTTGCCGGGATGCGCTCGGACTTATTCGAGGACAAATCCGCACTTGGCAAAATCCGCGCCAAGGCTTTCCTCCCAGTCACAGGCAAACAGTCCCGGACCAAGGGCGGCGGTGTCATGGCCTGGGGCATCCTCAGCCGGATGATCACATCGCGGCTGTCCGGCAAGTGGCGGGAAACGCCGTTCTTTAATGCCGAAACAGGCAAGCCGGCAGCTGAACCGGAATTGCTCAGCAAAGACCAGCGCGCAAAACTCTCCCCTTAAGAAACAGGCACCGCCAGCCAGTGCAGCAGCGCCCGGTTCACAGCATCCGGCTGTTCCAGCACCGGCATATGCCCGGCTTCGGGGATCACCTGCAGCTGCGCATCCGGGATCAGCTGCGCCAGCAACTGGTGTTTGGCAACCGGGGTGATCGTGTCATGCTCTCCCCCCAAAACCAGAGTGGGAACATGCGCCCGCCGCAGCGTTGCCTGCTGATCCGGCCGCCGCTGCAGCGCGCGGGCCTGCGCCACATACATTTCCGGCCCCAGCTCCATCCCCATGCGGCAGAACAGATTGTGGACCTCCAGCCGTCCCGGCCCCGGCGCCAGCGCCTCCATCGGCAGGGTGTCGCGCAGCACATCCTCCAGCCGTCCGGTCCGGGCTGCTATGATATGCGGTTCCCGGTCGGCAGCCTGCTCCGGCGTCTCTGCCAGCGGGCTGGCCCCCATGATGCACAACCGGCTGATCCGTTCCGGTGCGCGGCGCAGCAGCTCCATCGCCAGGAGTCCGCCCATCGACACACCCGCCAGAGAAAACCGCGGCGGCAGGTGTGCCAGCATCCGGACAGCGATCTTTTCCACCGTGTCGCCGCCCGCCAGCGGCAGCACCATCACCGGCATACTGCCGGAAAAACTCCGGACCTGAGCGTCAAAAATCCGGCCGTCGCACATCATCCCCGGCAGCAGAACCAATGGTTCGCGGCACGGTTGCTGGTCATAAGGCATATCCTGCCCTCGCGGTTTGCCTTCCACCCGATATTTCAACTCTGCGAAGATCCGCCCCCTGGATCAAGAAAAACCTCCCGGCAGCAGGGATTTAGAAAGCTGCTGCCGCCGCGGTGCCACGTCTAGTAGCCATTCCAGCAAAAAGCGCCATTCCCGGCCAGTTCTGAAAACGGGTTGAACGCGATTTCCCAAATGTGCCCGTCCGGGCTGCGGAAATAGCCGTGATGCCCGCCCCAGAACACATCCTGCGCAGGTTTCAGAACCTCTGCGCCAGCCGCCTCCGCTGCCGTCAGCAGCACAGCCACGTCCTCCTTGCTGCGGGTATTGTGGCTCAGCGTCACCGCACCGGTGCCCAGTTCCGCTTCCGACAGGCCTATCTCAGCTGCCAGCGCTGCCAGCGGATAAAGCCCCAAGGTCTGAGAGATCAGATCAAAGGCAATCACCCCGTCCGGGCTTTCAGCACGCTGCCAGCCCAATGCTTCGTAAAAGGCAGCAGCGCTTTCCATGTCCGGCACACCCAGCGTAATCAGGCTTACTCTCTGTTCCATAAATCAACCCATTGCTCTTTCAATCATTCTGCTATGCCCGCTGAACCAGCCGTCAGGCCGCTCCGGCGCGCGCCCGAACCGCCGCATCAGGTGCCGCCCAGAACGTCCAGCACCGCGTCTTCCATCATCTTCAGGCAAACCTCGTCCGAAAACCGGTGGTCGGCATCTTTCACCAGGTTAAGCCGCATATCCGGACAGGCCGCGTGATCCATCAGCCGCAGCGCGGTTTCCGTCGATACAGCCGTATCCGCGGTCCCCTGCAGGCAGCGGACTTTGAAGGGCAGGAACAGCGGCGTGCGCAGGACCAGCCGTTTGCGCCCGTCTTCGATCATCCGCTTGGAGATATGATAGGGTTCCATGTAATCACTGGGCAGCTCCACAGAGCCTTGGGTCTCCAGCTCAGCCTTCTGCGTATCCGAGAAATTGGCCCAATACCCGTCCTCGGTGAAATCCGGTGCCGCAGCGATGGTCACCAAACCTTTGATCCGTTCCGGCATTTCCCGCGCCAGCAGCAGCGCCTGCCAGCCGCCCATCGACGAGCCCACCGGCACGATGTCCCCTTCGGTCAGCTGCGCCACCGCCTCCAGCGTGTCCTCATGCCAGTCGCCGATGCAGCCTTCCTCAAACGTGCCCGAGCTTTCGCCGTGGCCGGAGTAATCGAACCGCAGAAAGGCCAGCCCGCGCGCCTTGGCCCAGGCTTCCAGATGCACCGCCTTGGTGCCCTCCATATCGGATTTCAGGCCGCCCAGGAACACCACGCACGGCCCCTGCCCCTCATTCTTGTGATAGGCAATCCGGCGGCCCTGGGCGGTCTCGAGAAAAGATGTGGCGGGCATGTCGTTGGTCTCCTGTCCTTTTCCCTAAGATGTGGCATGGCAGCGCCTGCCTCGCAAGCGCCGGCACTCCCCGCTTGCAAGCCCCCCGCCTGCCTCCTTATGGTCCGCAAAAATTTTCAAGGGACCTTGGGCATGTTCAGACTCATTAAGGGCATTGCGATCGCCACCGCCATTCTTGCCGTGGCCCTGGCCACCGCCTGGGCCGCCCTGGCGCTCTGGTACCGGCTGCCCTTTGGCGCAGTGCCGCGCGGCCTGCTGGCAGGCGGGTTTGCCTTCCTGGGCCTCACTGTTATTGCCGGTCTGTTCCGCAGGCGTGCCTTGCGCGCGCTGACCACATTCACTCTGGCGCTGGCCGCGGTGATCCTGTGGTGGTCCACCCTCACACCGCCGGACGCGCGCAACTGGTCCCCTGATGTGGCCCGCCAGGTCACCGGCCAGGTTGCCGGTGACACTCTCACGCTCACGGATGTACGCAATTTTTCCTGGCAAACTCCTGAAGACTACAGCGAAAGCTGGGAGACCCGCAGCTATGACCTGACCACGCTCGAAACGGTGGATCTGTTCATGTCCTATTGGGCCGGCCCGCAAATGGCGCATATGATCGTCAGCTTCGGATTTGAGAACGGCGATCATATCGCCTGGTCGGTCGAAGTGCGGCGCCAGGCAGGTGGCGGCTTCTCCCCCATTGCCGACCTGTTTAAATCCAACACCCTGGTGATCCTGGCCGCCGATGAACGCGACGTGGTGGGAACCCGCACCAACGCCCGCGGCGAAAACGTGCAGCTGTTCCGCATTAACGTCAGCCCCGAGACCGCCCGCGCCTTGCTGATGCAATATGTCGACGCCGCCAACAGCCTTGCCGCCCGGCCAGAGTGGTACAACTCGCTCACCACCAATTGCACCACTGTGGTGATGACAATGATCCGGGCATTCGCAGACGAAGTGCCGCTGGACTGGCGGGTGCTGGCCAATGGCTATCTGCCGGAATATGCATGGGAACAGCGCGTGCTGGACCAGACCCGCACGGTCGGCGAACTGCGCGCCCTGGGCAGCATCACCCCGATCGCCCAGGCCCACGGCGTGACCCCGGACTTCTCCGGGGTGATCCGCGAAGGCATCCCCGCTTTTGTATCGAACTGATCCAGCTTCTTTCTGGTCAAAAACACCCCGGGGAGCGCGAGGGGCCGGCCCCTCGCATCTTTTCTGTATTCAGGCGGGTTCAACACCCGCCGGCCGGCACAGTCACAAAACGCCGGCAGCCGGGCTTCTGACGATTTTCTGAGTGCTCAATCGCCCTAGCAAATCCTGTATCCGGGTCAATGCCTCGCCAGTAAGCCGCGCCTTCTCCCGGCTCGGCCCGCCTTCGACATGCGCGCAATGCTCATAGGACAGACGGCGCTGCGACAGGATCTCCCTGGACTGGCACAGCGCGGTTTCTATCAGGTCCACATCGTCAACCGTCAGGTCAAAGTTCGGGTTCGGGCGGGTCATCGGAACACTCCTGGTATGTCCATTGGGCCTAAGGTTTCGGCCACACTGCCCCGAACCCGGATTCGCAGCAACAGTTTTTTTGTTATTTTTCAAAAGCTTACCGGTATACACATATGTGCAATCGCATGCACAGGCACACAATCGGATTTTCCGGCGCAATAACAACTGCCTGCAAAGCCGCCTTGACTTGCCCCCGTATTGGCCGCAAAACGCGCAGACAAACACATACCCGCAACCGGGCGTTCTGTGGGCGCCAAACCGACGAGGAGCAGCCAGATCATGGCCCAAATCTCTCTCACCTTTCCCGATGGCAATGCACGATCCTATGACGCAGGCGTGACCCCTGCGCAGGTGGCTTCCAGCATTTCCACCTCGCTGGCCAAAAAAGCCATCTCCGCCACTGTCGACGGGCAGCACTGGGACCTGCAGTGGCCGATTGATGCAGATGCGGCCATCGCCATCCACACCATGAAGGACGAGGTTCAGGCCAATGAACTGATCCGCCACGATCTGGCGCATGTCATGGCGCGCGCGGTGCAGGAGATCTGGCCCGATACCAAGGTCACCATCGGCCCGGTGATCGACAACGGCTGGTACTACGACTTTGACCGCGCCGAGCCCTTCACCCCCGAAGACCTCAGCACCATCGAGAAAAAGATGAAGGAAATCATCAACAAGCGTGATGAAGTCCGGACCGAAGTGTGGGAACGCGACCGCGCGATCCAGCATTACACCGACTTGGGTGAGCCCTATAAGGTCGAGCTGATCGAAAGCATTCCAGGCGACGAACCGCTGCGGATGTACTGGCACGGCGGCTGGCAGGACCTCTGCCGCGGCCCGCACCTGCAGCACACCGGCCAGCTGCCGGGCGACGCGTTCAAGCTAATGAGCATCGCAGGCGCCTACTGGCGCGGCGACAGCTCCCGCGCGATGCTGCAGCGGATCTACGGCGTTGCCTTTACCGGCAAGGAAAAGCTGAAGGCGCATCTGCACATGCTGGAAGAGGCCGCCAAGCGCGACCACCGCAAGCTGGGCCGTGAGATGGACCTCTTTCACATGCAGGAAGAGGCCCCGGGCCAGATCTTCTGGCACCCGAACGGCTGGACCGTCTACACCCAGTTGCAGGACTACATGCGCCGCCAGCAGCGCAAAGGCGGCTATGTCGAGGTGAACACCCCGCAAGTGGTAGACCGCAAGCTGTGGGAACGCTCGGGCCACTGGGACAAATACCAGGAAAACATGTTCATCGTCGAAGTGGACGAGGAACACGCCCGTGAAAAGGCAGTGAACGCCCTGAAGCCGATGAATTGCCCCTGCCACGTGGAAATCTTCAAGCAGGGCCTGAAGTCCTACCGCGACCTGCCGCTGCGCATGGCCGAGTTTGGCTCCTGCAACCGATATGAGCCCTCGGGCGCGCTGCACGGCATCATGCGGGTGCGCGGCTTCACCCAGGATGACGCGCATATTTTCTGCTCGGAAGATCAGATCGAATCCGAAACTGCCACCTTCATCGACTTCCTGTCGACCATCTACAAGGATCTTGGATTCGAGAAGTTCTCGGTCAAATTCTCCGACCGCCCGGACACCCGCGCTGGTTCCGACGAGGTCTGGGACAAGGCCGAGGCGGCGCTTCTGTCCGCGACCCGCGCCGCCGGGATCGAACCGGAACTTAACCCGGGCGAAGGCGCCTTCTACGGCCCCAAGCTGGAGTTCGTGCTGACTGATGCCATCGGCCGTGACTGGCAGTGCGGCACCCATCAAGTGGACTTCGTTCTGCCCGAACGCCTGGACGCCACCTATGTCGGCGCCGACGGCGCCAAGCACCGCCCGGTCATGCTGCACCGCGCCACCCTAGGGTCTTTTGAGCGTTTCATCGGCATCCTGATCGAGGAACACGCAGGCAAGCTGCCGTTCTGGCTGGCGCCGCGTCAGGTGGTGGTCGCCTCGATCACCTCGGAGGCGGATGATTATGTGCAGGAGGTTGTTGCCAACCTGCAAAAGGCCGGCGTGCGCGCCGAGGCGGACATCCGCAACGAGAAGATCAACTACAAGGTCCGCGAACATTCGGTGGGCAAGGTTCCGGTGATTCTCGCCGTCGGCCACCGCGAAGTCGAGGAACGCACCGTCTCGGTGCGCCGTCTTGGCGAAAAGCAGACCAAGGTGGACAACCTCGAAAATGTTACAAAGGCACTGGCCGTGGAGGCGACCCCGCCGGACCTTCTGTAACATTTCCCGAAAAGAACAGCATCAGCGGCCCCCAATCGGGGGCCGTTTTGTTTCAAACGCAGGCAAAAAGGCTTGAAATCAGCTCTTTACCCGGCGTTCCGCTCTCACATACGCTGACGCAGGCGTGAGACACGGCCTCGTGACTTAAATTCCTGAAAACCTCAGGTTAGTGTTTGCCTGTCATCACGACACCGCATGTTAAACCGAAAGGAATTCACGAGATGTCGAACACCGCTAAGTCCCTGGCCGTTGCAGGCGCCGTTGCCGCCGCTCTGACCGCCGCTTCGACCATCCCCGCTGCCGCTGCCACCAAGGAAAAGTGCTACGGCGTTTCACTGGCCGGCCAGAATGATTGCGCCGCCGGCCCCGGCACCACCTGCGCCGGCACCTCGACCACCGACTATCAGGGCAACGCCTGGACGCTGGTTGACGCGGGCACCTGCGAAGGCCTGGAACTGCCAGCAACTGCAGACGGCTCCGCACGCAAGGGCTCGCTGGAACCGCTGGAGCGCGACCTGCCGGCATAATGGCCGCTTGAATTCTGGGGCGGGAGTGTGAATTCCCGCCCTTTTTGCACCCGGAAACAGGACTTCCCATGCTTGACGCTGCTGCACACAACAGGCTGCCCGCCGCCCCCGGCGTTGGCTACAAGCCGCAGCATTTCGCCCAGATCACAACAGATCCGGGCGCAGTCAAATGGCTGGAAATCCACGCGGAAAACTACATGGGGGACGGCGGCCGCCCGATTGCGCAGCTGCGTCACCTATCGGAACATTTTGCCATGTCAGTGCATGGCGTGGGTCTTTCCATCGGCGGCGAAGGACCGCTGGACGCAGACCATCTGGCCCGGCTCAAATATCTGGTGTCCTGGCTGAACCCCGCCAGCTTCTCCGAGCATCTGGCATGGTCCACCCACGACAGCCATTTCTACAACGACCTGCTGCCGCTGCCCTATACGGACGCCAGCCTGCAGCGGATCTGCGATCACATCGGCCAAGTGCAGGATACCATCGGGCGGCGGATGCTGCTGGAAAACCCCTCCAGCTATCTCGCCTTTACTGAGAGCACCTGGTCCGAGCCGGAGTTTCTGGCCGAAATCTCCCGCCGCACCGGCTGCGGGCTGCTGCTGGATGTGAACAACGTCTTTGTCTCGGCCACCAATCTCGACTTTTCGCCGCAGGGCTATATCGACGCCTTTCCGCTGGACAAGGTGGGTGAAATCCACCTCGGCGGCCATGACGAGGATCAGGACGAGCACGGCCATCCTCTGCTGATTGACAGCCATGGCGCCGAGGTAGTGGACCCGGTCTGGGCGCTCCTCGACTACACCCTCGCCAAATCCGGCCCCAAACCGGTGCTGATCGAATGGGACAACGATGTGCCGGACTGGCCGGTGCTGGCAGCCGAGGCCGCCCGCGCCGCAACCGCGCTGGAGCGCATCCCGGCATGAGTGTTTCCCAGGCAGATTTCACCCGCGCCATGATGGATGCGGGCCAGCAGGTGCCGGAAGGGCTGGTGGACCATCAGGCCCAGCCTGCCGGGCGCCGTTTCAGCGTTTACCGAAACAATATTGCTGTCTCACTGACCGAAGCCATGCACAGCGCCTTCCCGGTGATTGCCAAGCTTTTGGGCAAACAGAACATGGACGGGCTGGCCGGTATCTACCTGCGCCAGCATCCGCCGTCGTCGCCGCTGATGATGTTCTATGGCGACCATTTCCCCGCCTTCCTGGAGGGCATGGAGCAACTAAAGCACCTTGGTTATCTGGGGGATGTGGCCCGGTTGGAACTGGCCCTGCGCCGCGCCTACCACGCCGCGGATGCCGTGCCCGTTCCACCCGAGGACCTTGGCGCCTTGACTCCCGAGGACCTGATGAACACGCGCGTGGCCCTGGCCCCCGCGGTGCAGCTTCTGCGCTCGCCCTGGCCCATTCATGGCCTCTGGCAATACAATACCGAAGACGGCGCCCCCAAGCCGCAAGCCCAGGCGCAGGATGTGCTGATCACCCGCCCTGAATTTGATCCCATTCCCCAGCTCCTGCCGCCTGCGGGCGCACACTGGATCCGCGCCCTGGCGGGGGGCGCCAGCATCGGCGAAGCCTTGGAACAGGCCGCCGCCGAAGACGAAACATTCGACCTGGGTGCCACGCTGACCCTGCTGTTGCAGGGCGGCGCGATCACAGGACTGGACAGCAAAGGGTAAGACCATGCACGCACTTGTCTCCATTCACAACGCAGTTTTCGACCTGGTGGAAAAGGCCGGCGACTGGCTGATGCCGCTCGCGGCGCGTTTTGTCTTCGCCTCCACACTGCTGCTGTATTACTGGAATTCCGGCCTGACCAAACTGGGTGACGGCATCCTTGGCCTGTTCAGCCCCTCGATCGGTGCCTACAGCCAGATCTTTCCGAAACAGCTGGAAGCTGCGGGCTATGACGTCTCGCAATTCGGCCTGTTCCAGAAACTGGTGGTGCTTGCAGGCACCTATGCCGAATTCATCCTGCCGCTGATGATCGTGATAGGCCTGGCCACGCGCCTGGCGTCTTTCGGCATGATCGGTTTTATCATCGTTCAGTCCTTGACCGACATCGTCGGCCACGGCGCCACCGACGACAAGACACTTGGCGCCCTGTTCGACCGCTTCCCGGATGCCGTGATCCTGGACCAGCGGCTGTTCTGGATCTTCGTGCTGACCAATCTGGTGGTGAAAGGCGCAGGCGCCCTGTCGGTGGATGCGCTGCTGCGCCGCCGGATGGAGCCCGCAATCGCCTGACCCCGCCCTGACAGGAAAAAGGCGCCCTGCCCCCGGCAGCGGCGCCCTTTTTCATTTGACAGCAGCGCACCTTAGAAATGCGCCTTGGGTTCATCCGGCTTCCCGGCTGCCAGCGCCATCAGCCCGGCCGCCGCAGCAAAGCTAAGCGGGAAAATAGTAAAAACGTTGAGGCCGAACCCTGCATACATTCCCGCAGCTGATCCCAGCAGCAGGACTCCGCCCCACAATGCCCGCGCCCGCGCCATCGCACCGCCGGCAATCGCCAGAAGCGGCGACAGCACCGCCAGCAGCCGCAGCTGCTCCACGTTAACAACTTGTTCAGCCAGCCCTTCGATCTCGCCGAAATGCTCCACCGCCGCAGTGTAGCCATAGCCGAAAAAACCCACGATCATGCCGAAAACACCGGCGATGATCCCCAATACCAGGGCTGCGTTGCGCATGTTGCCTCTCCCTAAACAGACGATTACGACATAGGCAGCGGTTTAAGATCCGCCAAGAGCCGCCTGCACGTTCTGATCCCAGCCCAGGAATAATTCCCCGTCCCGGTCGATCAGCGGCCGCTTCATCAATGCAGGATGTTCACGCAAAAGGGCCAGCGGTTCGCTTGCCCGATCCTGCTCGCTCAAACCACGCCACGTGGCAGACCGCGTATTGACCAGTTTCGCACCAAATTGTGCATAAGCCGCCTCCAGCAGCCCTTCTGGCATGCCGCTTGTGCGGATATCGATCAGAGTTGATTTTTCAATACTCTTCAAAGCCTTACGGCAGGTATCGCAGTTTTTCAGCCCGTAGATTTTCATATATCCTCCATCCTCCCCGGGAGCCTCACACAATTTATGGTAGAATGCGCCGGTTTCTCTTGATTTTCGAGCAGCCCGTGTAAAACTTAAAGTTGTCTGGTCTTGCCTCACTCGCCTCAGACAACGGGACGGGCCGGATGTCTTGGGAAGCCTCAAGGCGACGTGCAAAGTAGAAGGAGACGCGGGAAATGCCAAGTGGCACCGTGAAGTGGTTCAACACCACCAAAGGGTATGGGTTTATTGAACCTGATCAAGGCGGCAAGGATGTGTTTGTGCACATCTCCGCGGTGGAACGGTCAGGCATGGCCGGCCTCGCGGACAATATGAAGGTCGGCTACGAGCTGTCCGAAGGCCGCGATGGCCGCCAAATGGCCGCAGAGCTGAAAGAGCTTTGACCGATTAATCTGCACTGCGCCCGGGATCAGACTGGGCGCAGGCAAAGACAGCCCGTCAGGCCCGCCGCAGATACTCAGCCATCACACAGGCCGGATCGCTGCCGCGCAGAACCGTTTCTCCGGCCTTGCCCCATTCGCCTGCCTGAAACTCCGGAAAAAAGGCATCTGCATCCTTGATGGTCAGATCCACTTCGGTGACAAGCAGCCGGTCGGCCATCTCCAGCATGCCGCGGTAAATACCTTCGCCGCCAATGCCATAGACCCGGCGATAGCCCTGCGCATAGGCCTCCTGCACCGCCGCCCCGATCGACGGCAGCACAATCTCTGCCGCCTCCGGGTTGGACGACACCACCAGATTAAGCCGGTTCTTCAGCGGTTTCACCGGCAGGCTGTCCCAGGTATTGCGGCCCATAATGATGGCGCCGCCCAGGGTCTCGCGCTGAAACGCTTTCAGATCCTCAGGCGCAAACCACGGGATATCATTGTCCTTGCCAATGGCCCCGTTGCGCGCCCGCGCAGCGATCAGAGTAATCATAAGTGTCTTCCTTGCTGTTCAGAGTGCAACCGGTGCCTTGACGTCCGGACCGGGATCATAGTTCAGAATTCACCGGCGGTGAAATCGAAGAATGCGCCGGCCTGCCGCTTGACCGGCAAATGATGCATATTCTGAACGGTTTTCCGGTCTCCCTCGAATTGGCTATTGCCGCCATGGCCCCATAACGGCCTGCGCTGGTCCGCTCTTCCTCTGAAGGATGCCTGCCACGGCCCGCACCCTGTCTGTCGGCCCTTCCAGCGCCCTGGCCGCCTGGTTCTGATCAAACCGGGCTTTTGCGTGTATGCGTTTCATAGCCGCCGGTTTTTGCACGAGCAAGCGCGGTTGGCGAGGGAAAGGGCGGATTGGCTGGTGCCGCCTGTGCTGGATTGCTGCAGGTTCGGCGGAATGCATCCGGGGCCGGTCGGCCGCAGCTGCACAACAGGTTCTAATTGGCGGGGAGGCCGGATGCTGACGCAGTTTCGCGCTCCTTTATACAAGCAGCCTGCATCCCGCATAAAAACCGTCACCTGGATCCGAAGCTGGAACCGGGCATTACCACCAAGTTTGTGCTGCTGGCAGATGCCAAGGTTACCGGGCCCAACACCAGGATCCTCCAGCTGAGCGCACCGTCTCCGTCGTATTGGTCTGCAAATCTGACCGACACCTCCGGCGCCAGCATTCCCAAGGCCGCGGCGGAAACCTCGGACAGGTATTTTGAGGCGGCACGGTCGTCCGGCTGGATATTGCCAACACCGCCAACCGGCCGTCATTGCGCAGGTCATTCAGGCGATGCGTTCTGAAACCAGTTTGATTGCCGGGCTGAACAGCCAGGACAAGGGCACCTCCCGCAGCAGCGATGCAACACGCGCTGCCGGCCTGGAATTGCATCAGAAATCCTGGACCGGCAATCCTAACGGGATCTGCACGATGCAGTATTTTGTCCCGGACCTGCCCGCCCGGATTTTCCTTCCAAGGAGCCGCCGGCTTGCTTGGTTATATTCTCCGCCGCACCTTTCATGGGGCGACTCCGCCAGCGCGATGCTGGGGCCACGGGCAACGCTTGCCATCAAGGCCGAGTTTGCCGAGCGGCTGGGGCTGGATCAGCCGATGCCGGTGCAGATCGTGAAATATCTGGGGGCAGTGGCCCAGGGCGATCTGGGCACCGATTTGCGCAGCCGCCGCCCTGTCAGCGAAGTGCTGATGGCGCATCTTCCGCATACTGTGCAGCTGATCACGGCAGCGATGCTGCTGGCGGCAGGCCTGGGTATTCCGCTGGGCTGCCTGGCGGCGGTGCGCCGCAACGGGCTGTTCGACCGGCTGATCGGGGTGCTGTCGGTCAGCGTCATCGCGGTGCCTTCGGTGATCATCGCAATCTACGGCATGCTGCTGTTCTCCGCCCGGCTGGGCTGGCTGCCGGCCATCGGTGCCGGCGAGGGCAGCTTCGGCTCCACACTGCATCATCTGATCATGCCCGCGGTGGCTGTCGGCATCGGCTGGGTCGGCTATCTGGCGCGGCTGGTGCGGGCCTCGATGATCGAGGTGCTGTCGGCAAACTACATCCGCAATGCCCGTTCTTTCGGGCTGACCGAGCCGCGCATTATCTACCGCTATGCGCTGCGGGTGGCGGTGGCGCCGACGATCACCGTTCTGGGGGTCGGGGTCGGCTACATGCTGGGCAGGCGATCCAGAAAATCCCGTCAAGAACAAGGCGGTGGTTGGTGGGTTTGCGCCCGTTCGGGGCACGGGCCGAAAGGATGAAGTGTTCAAAGAACGCCCAATCCTCGTCCGGCATCAGGTCTCGTGCCAAGCTGGTCTCCATCCCAGACCCCGGCTTGATGATGTGGACGCCCCTGCCACAGAGACTTGAGACAGATACGCTCAGGTCGACAATTCGCGGCAGAAAAGGAGCGGCCATTGTGAAGATCACAACGAGAGGGCTTGACCTGGCCAAGAGCGTTTTCCAGGCGCATGGCATAGATGAGAACAGCAAGACGGTTTTGGTGAAGCGTCTGCATCGAAAGCGGATGATCCCATTCTTCTCGAAACCACCGCCCTGCCTGATCCGTGCGGAGGCCTGCGCCACAGCGCATCACTGCGCGCGCACGCTGATCGCCATGGGGCACGAAGCCCGACTGATGCCGCCTTCGTTTGTGAAAGGGTACGTCAAGCGCGGTAAGGGTGACGCACTGGATGCGGAAGCGATCTGCGAAGCGGTTCAGCGTCCAACCATGCGCTTCGTGCCGGTGAAAACGGTCGAGCAGCAGGGTATTCTCGTGGCGCACCGGACCCGCTCACTGCTGGTTCGTCAGCGCACGATGGCTGCAAATGCACTGCGCGCCCATCTGGCCGAATTCGGCCTTGCCGCCAATCCTGGCATCGCCAATCTTGTGAAACTGGCTGACCGGGCATTCGCCGGTAACGACCTTCCGTCTTATGCCCGCCGAGCCTTTGAAATCCTGATCCGGCGACTTGCCGAACTGACCGAAGTGATCAGCATGCTCGACCGGGAACTGCGGGGCTGGCATGCCGAAAACGAAGCCAGCCGCAGGCTCGCGGCCATCCCCGGCGTCGGCGTCGGCGTGATCACCGCAACCGCCATTGCTGCCACTGTAACGGACCCCGGTCAGTTCCGCTCGGGCCGGCAGTTCGCTGCCTGGCTCGGTCTCACACCTCAGCAGCGCTCGACCGGCGGCAAAACCCGGCTCGGCGGCATCCCGAAGCAGGGCGGCCGATATCTACGAAGATTGCTGGTGGTCGGCGCGACTGCCGTGATGCGCCATGCGAAGAGGACACCGTCACCGATGACTGATCGGGTCAACAGCCTGCTGGAGAAAAAGCCATTCCGGCTTGTCTCTGTCGCGTTGGCCAACAAGCTCGCCCGCATCGCCTGGGCGATCCTGACGAGAGGAGACACCTGCCGGCCATAGGGGGTGCCCGCCTGAAAGGCATGCAGCCCAAACCCGAATTGGCAATGGCAGTCGATGATGCGTAACGACCGAGCCAATGGCGAGGAAAACCCGTCTGTTTCAATGCGCTTCGCAAACGCGCCAGCTTGATCAGGGACCTCACCGGCGGATTTCCATCAAGGCCAGCGGAACAGCACACCGCACAAACAGGCCGGACATATGAAAGCAACCGATCAACGCAACACGACAAAATCAGCCCTTGCCACAGGGGGCGGCCACATATGAAACACGTTCAGCGGGAGCTGTGAATCCCTTTTGTCAACACGGCCTAAGTCGCTCTCGCGGCACTGGCGCTTGTGGTTGGCATGGCGAAGCATTCTTGCGGCGCACCGATTTTGTGATGTGGCGGACCTGCCTGACGATTGAGGTTCTCAATCGGACAGGAGGTTCAAATGACACAGGAGAAGATGAGCCCGCTACGTGCGCGGATGATCGAGGATTTGCGTATTCGCGGGTTGGCGGAGACGACGCAGAAAGCCCATATCCGGGCACTTAAAGATTTCACCGCGTTTCTGGGTCGGTCGCCCGATACGGCGACGCCGGAAGAACTTCGCGCCTATCAGCTTTACATGACGGATACCGGGCTCACGCCTTCGGTCTACAACGCCCGGGTCGCCGGGCTGCGGTTCTTCTTCGGCATGACCTGCGATCGGGAGGACATGAAGAAGTATATCCAGTTCCGGACCGAACCCCGCAAACTGCCGATTGTGCTGAGCTTTGAAGAGGTCTCGGCGATTTTGGCCGCGGCGGCGGGACCCGGTCTCAAGTACCGGGCGGCATTGGGCATCGGCTATGGCGCGGGGTTGCGGGCATCCGAGGTCACCAATCTGAAGGTCCGCGATATCAACAGCGACCAGATGCTGATCCATGTCGAGCGCGGCAAAGGCGGCAAGGACAGGGACGTTATGTTGTCACCGTCGCTGCTGGAGCTGCTGCGGGCCTATTGGCGCGAGGCGGGGCCGCAGGGCTGGCTGTTTCCGGGGCAGAGCAGGGTTGAGCCCCTGTCACCGCGCTCCCTGAACCGCGCCTTCAACTCAGCCAAAGCGATGGCCGAGATCAAGAAGCCCGCGACGCTGCACTCGCTCCGGCACAGCTTTGCCACGCATCTTCTGGAGGCCGACACGGATGTCCGCGTGATCCAGGTGCTGCTCGGCCATGCCAAGCTGACGACGACGGCGCGATAGACCCATGTCGCCACCAAGACGCTGCGCAATGTCGCCAGCCCGTTTGAACACATGCGAGACGTGACCTGACGGAGCGATGGGCGTGCCACGGCACGCGCTGGAGGTTGCGGACATCTTCAGGTCTCATGGCCCCGCCTACCGGCGGGCCAATTCCGGCCATGTCAGCCTGAGCCAGTTGAAGGTCATGTCGGCGATCGAGACCTGCCGGACAGAGGCGCTCGTCGGGCATGTGGCGGCTTGCACCAAGTGTCAGCACCAGCATATCGAAAGCGTTGGGGTGGACGCCCCCCGGCGGCATCGAATGTGCCAAGGTAGCGGGTGTTGAAGCACTGCTAGGAGGAGAGCGTCCATGAACGAGGTTAGCATCATCGGCCTGGATTTGGCTAAGAACGTATTTCAAGCACATGGTGCCGGGGTGGACGGGTCCGTTATATTCAGGCGCAAGTTGTCGCGCGTGCAGCTGCTGAAGTTCATGAGCGAGCAGCCCTCCTGCGTCGTGGCGATGGAGGCATGCGCGAGTGCCCATTATTGAGGTCGGGCAATCAGCGATCTGGGTCACGGCCTCCGTCTGATCCCGCCCGCATACGTGAAGCCGTTCGTAAAACGCCAGAAGAATGACATGGCTGATGCAGAGGCCATAGCGCAAGCAGCATCGCGTCCGGCCATGCGGTTCGCGGCCGTGAAAAGCGAGGAACAGCAGGCGGCAGCGCTGGCATATCGCACCCGCGATCTCCTTGTCCGCCAGCGCACGCAGACGATCAACGCCCTTCGCGCCGCCAATGGAAACCTTCTCGAAAGGCCGGGATTTCGCGGCCTGGGTCGGGCTCACGCCGAAACAGCATTCGAGTGGCGGCAAGGAGCGGCTCGGGCGGACGTCGAAGATGGGTCAGCGCGACATTCGAAGGTTGCTGATTGTCGGCGCTGTGGCAGTTGTGCGATGGGCGGCACGCAAAGGCGCCCCAGAGGGCTCTTGGCTCGCACGAATGTTGGCGCGCAGGCCTAAGATGCTGGTTGCGGTGGCGCTGGCCAACCGCATGGCCCGAACGGCCTGGGCGCTGATGCGCAAGGGTGAGGATTACAGAGATCCGGCGATGGCGGCCGCATAGGTCGAGTTCGCCGGCGTGTCGCCGGGAATGTGAGCAGGACGGAGGAACGTAAGGGCAAACGGTCACGAGACTGGGCCGGGAGAACCATCATTGACGCCGATGCGCCTCCGAGCGCGGGTAAGCGAACTGGACCCGATCTGCATATCTCCATAAGGGCCCGCAGCTGTTGACAGGCTGCAACTTTGAGGCCGGACACACGACTGCACCTGACCACATGCACAAACAGTCTGAAAAAAGCTTGCATTCATCGGGGCGTCCACACACGGCGTCTCCACCTCACCCGGGATCAGCTTGACTGCTGGAAGTTCCATGGGAGGAGCTCAATGTGCCGATGTCAAAGTTTGCCAATCACCATTGTCGTAACGTAACCGTCGTTTGCGCCCCACGTTGTAGCGCCCATCCCGTGCTGCGAGATCTTGCACATCTCACAGTGGGGAGTGCGTTTCGCAATGTGCGCTACAAATTCGTTTCTCAAATCGTTGGGCGTGGAGATCTACGCGTCGGGCCACCGGCGGTGGCCGGATGAAGCCAAGGCCCAGGCAGTGGCGGACACGCTCCAGCCGGGTGCGACTGTGAATGGCGTGGCGGCGCGGTATGGAGTCTTGCCAAACCAGCTGTCGGCTTGGCGCCGGCTGGCGAAGCAGGGGAAGCTGGTGTTGCCAGCGGCGGAGCCGGACGAACCGGTCTTCGCCCGCTGGTGGTTTGTGATGTTCCGGAGGAGCAGCCGGAGCCGGACATTGCGGCATCCGATGAGGTGATCCGGATCGTCTCGGGCGAAGTCAGGATCGAGCTGGCGCCAGGCACGCCCGCAGCGCGGATCGCCGAGATTGTGCATGCGCTCGGGGCCACGCCATGCTGATGCCCTCACAGGGCGTCCGGATACTGGTGGCAACGAAGCCGGTGGCTCGCCATTGGGCTCGAACCAATGGCGTCCAAGGCTCGCTCCGCAAAGGCCATGACGGCCTGGCGGCGCTCGTGCAGTCAGCGCTGGCGGAAGATCCGTTCACGGGCACGGTCTTCGTGTTCCGCGCCAAACGGGCGGACAGGATGAAGATCCTGTTCTGAGAGTTTGCGCCGGCCTGCGTGAAACGCAGCAAACTGTCCGGGGGACAGTTTGAGGCAAGAACGGGCGGAGCCCAGCGGGCTTGTCATGGCACACAATGAATTAGTCTCGATGTGATCTGACACCGCCCCCATTTTTTCAAATTGGATTGGGGGCGGTGGTTCCCTTGAAGGGAGATGGTTGTCCGTTTTGATGGTGGTGCCAACCAAACCATCGAAACGAGGAAACCACGATGTTGAATACTACCGACAAGATCATCAAACACAAAACCGGCCTGCTGAATCTGGCCGAGGAACTGGGGAATGTCTCGAAAGCCTGTCAGGTGATGGGCTATAGCCGGGATACTTTCTATCGCTACAAGTCAGCCGTTGAAGAAGGCGGCGTGGAAGCGCTGTTTGAGCGCACCCGGCGCAAGCCCAATCTGGCAAACCGGGTGGACGACGCGACCGAGCAGGCCGTCATCAAATCCGCCACTGATTTCCCGGCCTACGGTCAGGCCCGCACTTCGAACGAGTTGCGTAAGCTGGGTGTCTTCGTCTCACCCTCGGGTGTCCGGTCGATCTGGCTGCGGCACGATCTGGCGAACTTCAAGGCCCGGCTGAGGGCGTTGGAAGCCAAGGTGGCCGAGGACGGCATGATCCTGACCGAGGCCCAGGTGCAGGCGCTGGAGAAGAAGAAGCTCGACGATGAAGCCTGCGGCGAGGTGGAAACAGCCCATCCCGGCTATCTGGGATCACAGGACACGTTTTATGTCGGCACCCTCAAGGGCGTCGGGCGGGTCTATCAGCAGACTTACGTGGACACCTATTGCAAGGTGGCGCATGCCAAGCTCTACACCACCAAAACACCGATCACCGCAGCCGACCTGCTCAATGACCGAGTGCTGCCATTCCATGACGAGCACGACCTGCCGGTGCTGCGGATCATGACAGATCGCGGGACGGAATACTGCGGGCGCGTCGACAAACACGATTTCCAGCTCTTCCTGGCGATCAACGATATCGACCACACCAAAACCAAGGTGAAATCACCGCAGACCAATGGCATCTGCGAACGGTTTCACAAGACGGTGTTGCAGGAGTTTTATCAGGTCGCGTTCCGCAAGAAGCTCTACGACAGCATCGAAGCCTTGCAGGCCGATCTGGACGAATGGCTGCACCACTACAACCACGAGCGCACTCATCAGGGCAAAATGTGTTGCGGCAGAACGCCGTTTCAGACCATGATCGAGGGCAAAGAAATCTGGAAGGAAAAGTTTCTGAACCAAACTTGACCTGACAGACGCCGCCGGAAAAACGGCCAACTGTCAGATCACATCGGAACCACTACACATACAAACGGCTGGAGGAAAGCACGTTCACCTGGCCCGCGATCCGCGACGGGGCGATGACCTTGACAGCTGCCTTCCACCTCGGTCCCGTAGTCGACCGGCTCGCCGAACACCTGAAAAGATCGGGCAAGCTGTTCATGCCCTCTCGGCAGCATGCTTCGCATGCGCCTGCCGGGTAATAGACGAGACCACGGCGCCGGTTCTGGACCCGGGCCGCGGCCGGACAAAGACCGGGTATCTCTGGGCGCTGGCCCGGGACGACCGCGGATGGGGCGGCGATGACCCGCCTAGCGTGGTCTTCACCTATGCCCCGGGCCGCGCCGGGAAGAACGCGGAACAGATCCTGCAGGGCTTCAATGGCATCCTGCAGCTGCCCTCCCGGCAGCATCCTGCGGATGCGCCTGCCGGGTGACAGACGGCTATACCGGCTGCAACCGGCTGACGCGCCCCTCGCGGAAAGGCGGCGCGCCGGTCACCGTCGCGCATTGCTGGGCGCAAGGTCCAGATCTTTGTCCGGCACCGCTTCCCCATCGCCCCTCTCGTGCATGTAGACATGCACTGCCGGGCAGTGGATGCGTCGAGATCCATTTGTTCAGCGTCGATACGCCAACGCCCAAGTCAGACGCCACCTGTTTGCGTGTCAGTCCGCTGGTCAACGCGATCCGCACCGCATCAGTGCGGAATTCGTCCGTCCGTTTCGTTCCCATAGCTCGTCTCCTTTGGTGCAATAAATGCTATCAAAGGAGCGGCATCAAACCGCGACACGTCCATATCTCCTCTTCCTCGAAGATCAGCAGACAGCAAATCCTAACTCACGTCAGCGTCCGAATATCGAGGAGCACCTCAATCACCGGGGTTACCCACCGGCTGGGCGGTGGCAGCTAAACCACCCAGATCCGGGGTGAACTGCCAATGAGTGAGGGATGAACTGGCTTGGGGATGTTCAAATTCACAATGCGCCTAAGGCAAAAAAATTCCGGGATCCAGGACACTGCCCTGGACCCTGGAGTATTTTTGCAAAGATGAAAAAGCGGGCAGGCTGAAGCAGGCCTGCGGGGTTATTCCGCAGCTTGAGCGGCCATTTCCGCTTCAATTTCCGAGGCCTTTTTCTCGACCTCTTCAACGATGTGGTCGACCATCTGTTCGTTGGACATCTTGTGGCTGGCCTTGCCCGCCAGATAGACCATGCCCGCACCCGCGCCGCCGCCAGTGAAGCCGACGTCGGTCATCAGCGCCTCACCCGGCCCGTTCACCACGCAGCCGATGATGCTGAGGCTCATCGGAGTGTGGATATGGGCAAGCCGTTCTTCCAGCGTTTCCACCGTCTTGATCACGTTGAACCCTTGGCGCGCGCAACTGGGGCAGGAGATGATATTGACGCCGCGGTGGCGCAGGCCGAGGGATTTGAGGATCTCAAAGCCGACTTTCACCTCCTCCACCGGATCGGCAGAAAGGCTGACGCGCAGGGTGTCGCCAATGCCCATCCACAGCAATTGACCCAGGCCGATTGCCGACTTGATGGTGCCGGAAACAAAGCCGCCCGCCTCGGTTATGCCGAGGTGGATCGGCGCGTCGGTCGCCTCTGCCAGCTGCTGGTATGCGGCGGCGGACATGAAAACATCCGATGCTTTCACCGAGATTTTGAATTCGTGGAAATCATGGTCTTGCAGGATGCGGATATGGTCGAGGCCGGACTCTACCATCGCTTCCGGGCAGGGCTCGCCGTATTTATCCAGGAGGTGCTTTTCCAGCGACCCGGCATTCACCCCGATGCGGATTGAGCAATTGTGATCTTTTGCGGCTTTGATCACTTCGGCCACGCGTTTTTCGTCGCCGATGTTACCCGGGTTGATGCGCAGACAGGCGGCACCCGCCTCGGCGGCCTCAATGCCGCGTTTGTAGTGGAAATGGATATCGGCCACGATCGGAACCGGGCTTTCGCGCACAATCTCCTTCAGCGCCTTGGAGGACGCCTCATCCGGGACCGAGACCCGGACCAGATCCGCGCCTGCCTCAGCCGCGGCCTGGATCTGGGCCACTGTGCCGGCCACATCGGTGGTCAGCGTGTTGGTCATCGTTTGCACCGCAATCGGGGCGTCGCCGCCGACGGGCACATTGCCGACATGGATCTGGCGGCTTTTGCGGCGCTCGATATGGCGCCAGGGGCGGATGTGGTTGATCGACATGAGGAATGCGTCCCGGCTGGATCCTGTTAGCAGCTAGATACGTGCTGAGAGGCGGCGCTGCAATGGCAGCCCGCCTCTTGCGGCGGGATTCGCCGGGCACAATCGCGGTAACAGTTACTCGGCCGGCTGGTCCGCCTGCAGCTCGGCGACCAGTGTTGCCAGTGCTTCATTGCTGCCATCGGCCAGATCAGCCAGTGCAAACCGGTTGGTGATCGCATCCATCGACAGGTCGATATTCTTGGATACCTGGCCGCGTTCGCCGACCGGGCCGAAATGTTCGCCGTTCACCGCGAAATAAATTGCACTGCTTTCGCCGGTGCGCAAACGCGGGGCGTCTTCGGTCAAAGGCACCTCAAACCGCTGGCCTGCGTCCATGATGGTTTCCAGGATCACGCTGCCATCTGCCGCGGTGACCTGCACCCAGGACGGGCGCACCGCAACCATTTCAACACCGGGTTCAACCTCGGCCACAACCTGCGGCACCAATTGCAGCGGCCCCCCGCCCTCATAGGGCAGGCTGGCTTCGGCAAAGGCCAGCGAGGGCACTTCGGGCGCAGCAAAATTGCCCAGAGCGGACGGATCCAGGGTTGAAATCGGTGCATCGCGCGCCACCAGCACAGGCACATCCAGAGCCTGCGGGCGGTAAAGCCGGTCCAGCGCCTCAGCTGCCGGATCCTGCGCGTCCCCGGCTGCATTCAAAACCGCGCTGTTAAGCGGATCAAGGTCAGCCAGCACCGCAGGAGTTTGATCCACTGGTGCGAACTGCACCTGCTGCACCTCTTTCAAGACAGCCCAGCCGCCATAGCCGATGCCGCCGATCAGCGCTGCCAGCACCATCAGCGAGCCAACAGCCCGCGGTTCGATCTGGCTGAGGAAACTGCTGGGGGCGGGAATAAACGGTGTGTTGGGCGAGGCAAAAGCATCGCCGCCCAGCCCGGTGGATGTGACTGCCGGGCCGGCGCCGTCTTTGGTCCGGCTGGAAGCCTCGGCAGACATGCCATGGGCAACAGTAAATCCGCTTTCGGTGCAGAAATCCTGAAAAGCTTCTTCTGCGTCCATATTCAGATAGCGAGCATAAGAACGCACATACCCGGCAATGAAGCCGGGCGTGTCAAAGGCGGAAGGGTCGGAATTCTCGATTGCGGCGATGTAGGACGCCTTGATCCGCAGCTCACGCTGCACATCAAGCAACGACTTACCCATCGTTGCCCGCTCACCGCGCATAATGTCGCCGAGCTTCAATTCGAAATCGTCAAAACCCTTCGGCTCTGCCGTTCCGCCATGCTCTTCTTGCTTGCGCTGGGTGAAGCGCCCGATCATGCCTGCTGTCCCATTTTTGCCTGCCGCAATCTGTTCAGGGCGGTGAAAGAATCACAATTGCGACTCAGATCCGCTCATTGATTAGCAACAGCGTAACACACTGAAGGTAAATTTACACTGATCAGTATGTTACCCGGCAAGTTCGGCACGATTCAGCGCACAATGCGACCACAATGCGTCCATCGCCTGGACCAGCGCGTCGATTTCCTTGGGGCCATGCACCGGCGACGGGGTAAAGCGCAAACGCTCGGTGCCGCGCGGCACAGTCGGATAGTTGATCGGCTGCACGTAGATGCCATAGTCCTCCAGCAGATGGTCGGACAGCACTTTTGTGTGGACCGGGTTGCCGACAATCACCGGCACGATGTGGCTGCCATGATCAATGATCGGCAGGCCAAGACCCTTAAGCCGCAATTTCAGCACCTTGGCCTGGTCCTGATGCTTGTCGCGCAGATCCTGCGCGCCCTTCAGATAGGCAACCGAGGCCGCCGCCCCTGCTGCCACAGAGGGGGCCAGCGAGGTGGTGAAGATGAAGCCCGGCGCATAAGAGCGGATTGCGTCGCACATCTTGGCCGAGGCCGCAATATAGCCGCCCATCACGCCATAGGCCTTTGCCAGCGTGCCGTTGATGATGTCGATACGATGCGACAGGCGGTCACGCTCAGTCACGCCGCCGCCGCGGGGGCCGTACATGCCAACTGCGTGAACTTCGTCGATATAGGTCAGCGCGCCGAATTCATCCGCCAGGTCGCAGATTTCCGCGATCGGGCCGAAGTCGCCGTCCATCGAATAGACCGATTCGAAGGCAATCAGCTTGGGTGCTGCGGGGTCGTCGGCTTCCAGCAGCTCGCGCAGGTGGGCCACATCGTTGTGGCGGAAGATGCGCTTAGCACCGCCATTGCGGCGCACGCCCTCGATCATCGAGGCATGGTTCAGTGCATCCGAATAGATAATCAGCCCCGGAAACAGCTTGGGCAGCGTGCTTAGCGTGGCGTCATTGGCGATGTAAGCCGAGGTGAACAGCAGCGAGGCTTCCTTGCCATGCAGATCAGCCAGTTCGGTCTCCAGCTGCTTGTGATATACCGTAGTGCCCGAGATGTTGCGGGTGCCGCCGGAGCCTGCACCGGTCGAATCGATGGCATCATGCATCGCCTCCAGCACAACCGGATGCTGGCCCATGCCCAGATAGTCATTGCCGCACCAGACGGTGATGTCCTGTTCGCCGCCGTCCGGACGGGTCCAGACCGCATGCGGGAAATGGCCCTTCTTGCGCTCGATGTCGATAAAGGTCCGGTAGCGGCCCTCGTCGTGAAGGCTGGCAATCGCTGCATCCAGTTTCGCGGTATAGTCCACCGGCATCTCCATGGCTTCATGCGGCCCCAGGGGCACGCGGGCTGTGTAAAGGGCACGGCCTGTCGGCGATGCGGCCACATTCACGGTCCGGAATGATTACCGCAGGCACCCCCTTTGATCAACTGCATACGCGCTGCCCTAGGTGCGCAACATTGATGCAGGTCAAATAAAACTTAAACAGGGGCTGGGCAAGGACAGCTGCGGCCAACCTGTGGCCGTTTGCGTCGTATATGCCGCGTGTTCAGGCGTCACTATGCGCAGGATCGGAAACCTGCCGCCCTGGAAAAACAAGCGAAACCCCGCCCTTCCCCCACTGGCCCCTGTTCAGGACCGCTGCTAGGGTCCGCGGCAAATTGCCCGCAACCGGACACGCAGGAGAATGAAAGATGGCACTGAATGATGTTCTGGACCGGATCGACACAGAGCTGGACGCCGCCACCGAACGGCTGATGGACCTGCTGCGGATCCAGACGATTTCCACTGATCCCGCCTTTAAGGCCGACTGTGACAAAGCCGCCGACTGGCTGGTGGCTGACCTCAACGCCATCGGTATCAAGGCAGAGAAACGCGAAACGCCGGGCCATCCGATGGTGGTCGGCCATGTGGGCGAGGAAAACGCGCAGGCCCCGCATGTGCTGTTCTACGGCCACTATGACGTGCAGCCGGTCGACCCGCTTGCCCTGTGGAACACGCCGCCGTTTGAACCGCAGCTGGAGGAAACCCCGAACGGCACCGTGATCCGCGGCCGCGGATCCTCGGACGACAAGGGCCAGCTGATGACCTTTGTCGAGGCCTGCCGTGCCTGGAAGGCCGTGAACGGCTCCCTGCCCTGCCGCATCACCTTTTTCTTTGAGGGTGAAGAGGAAAGCGGCTCCCCCTCGCTGATCCCCTTCATGGAAGCCAATGCCGGGGAGCTGAAGGCCGACCTCGCGCTGATCTGCGACACGTCGATGGTGTCGCGCGGGGTGCCGTCGATCTCCTCGCAGCTGCGCGGCATGCTGAAGGACGAATTCACCATCACCGGCCCGCGTATCGATTTGCATTCGGGCCACTACGGCGGCCCCGGCCTGAACCCGCTGCGCACGCTCTCGGAAATTGTTGCCTCCTTTTATGACAGTGACACCGGGCGCGTGGCCGTCGGGGGTTTCTATGACGGCGTGCATGAAGTCCCCGAGGACCAGCTGCGCCAATGGCAGACCTGCGGTTTTGACGAATCCGAATACCTGAGTTCGGTCGGCTACTCGCAGCCGCACGGCGAAAAAGCCTATTCCACCCTGGAACAGCAATGGGCCCGCCCGACGCTGGAGGTGAACGGGCTTTGGGGCGGCTACAACGGGGCCGGCTCCAAAACCGTGATCCCGTCCGAGGCGCATTGCAAGATCACCTGCCGCCTGGTCGGCGACATGGACCCGGATGCGCTGCGTGCCAAGATCCGCAAGCACGTCGAGGACCGCCTGCCCGTTGATGCCTCGGTAGCCTGGAACAACGACCTCGAAGGCTCCCCTGCCGCGGTAATGAACACGTCGCGCCCCGAGTTCGAGGCCGCCCGCGGCGCCCTGTCGGATGAATGGGAGCGCGAAGCGGTGTTCTGCGGCATGGGCGGCTCGATCCCGATTGCCGGCTTCTTCAAGTCGATCCTGGGCATGGACGCGATGCTGATCGGCTTTGCCAATGACGACGACGCCATCCACTCGCCGAATGAGAAGTACGACCTGAAGAGCTTCCATAAGGGCATCCGGTCCTGGGCCCGTGTCCTGGACGCCCTGTCGCGCAAGTAACCCCAGTTTCGGGCGGCGCACTTCGAAGCCCCGCCCGGATACTCCAATCCGGTCACCGCAAAGCAAGCCGGACAACGGGAAGCAGGCATGAACTCTCTCCTCAAGACGTGCGCAAGACTTACGGCAGTGATGGCACCGCTTCTCCCCGCTCCGCCCGGTGCCGCCCAATGCCACCGGATGCATTAGCCAGCAACGGCGCACTCCCGCCCGTCATCAAGTCTCTTGCGAGGCCTTCTTCCCGTTGGGCCTGGCGCCGTTGGCGCGGGAGCGTTCCGGCTCCGCCCGCTGCCCGCAGAACAGGTGGCATCGCCTGCAAACCCGCCGCACACGGGATTCTCCAGGATCTTGCAGCGCATTTTTTCCAACGTTTATCCCGGCCCCCCCTCCCGGATTAAGAGTTGGTTATCCGAACCATCCGATACTGTATGTGATTTCTGCCGCGACAGCGGACTACGATGGAGACAGCAGATGGCACAAAGCAGATTCAACCGCCCGCCCGGTTTCGAAGGCAACCAGACCGACCCGGAAGAAAGCTACCGCGCCGGCTATCAGCACGGCACCCGCGTGATGCTGCGGTATCTGGAAACCATCCCCAAGGCAGACCTGGAACGCCTCAAGAAATGGGTCGATTTCGAACTCACTGGCTGGCGCCACGACACCGGCGCGGACCCGAACCCTCCAGCCCTTTGACCCCCCGGCCCCGACTGCTTGCACCTGATGCGCCTGTTCGCCAATGTGGCGCCATGACGGAAAAGAATATGACCAAAGGCCCGCAGCTGGCCGAAATCCTTACCCTGGAAACCAAGGTCTGGGAGGCACTTGTTTCCGGCGACCCCGAGGCAGATGGCCGGATGCTGTCGGAGGACTTCCTAGGTGTCTATCCCAGCGGCTTTTCGGGCAAGGCAGGCCATTGCGATCAACTGAAGGACGGGCCGGTAATGGCGCAATTCCGGCTGAGTGATGCGCAGCTGCGCGTCATAACAGAAAAAGCTGTATTGCTGTCCTACCGGGCGCGGTACCGTCCCTCAGGCAGCTCGTGCTGGCAGGTCATGCTGATCTCTTCGCTTTGGGAAAAGAGCGCGCCAGGCTGGCTCAACACTTTCAGCCAGGACACCCCAGAAACAGCCGAATAACCATGCTGCAGCTGGGCTCATACCTAAAAGTAGGGAGAAAGTGGCGCGGTTGACGGGGCTCGAACCCGCGACCCCCGGCGTGACAGGCCGGTACTCTAACCAGCTGAGCTACAACCGCGCATTTGCCTTTCGGCGGCCGCTTCCGGCCAGTGTTCCCCTCCGGGGCGGACCCTGCAATGCCAGGGCGGCAGGCGAAAATGGCGCGGTTGACGGGGCTCGAACCCGCGACCCCCGGCGTGACAGGCCGGTACTCTAACCAACTGAGCTACAACCGCATTTTCGCCTTTCGGCGGATTGTTTCCAATCCAATTCCCCTCCGGGGCGGATCCTGTTTTACCCCAGGATGAGGTGCAGCGGTGGCGCGGTTGACGGGGCTCGAACCCGCGACCCCCGGCGTGACAGGCCGGTACTCTAACCAACTGAGCTACAACCGCCCGCTGCACGTTCAGCATCGCTGCTGAATGTTGGGCTGTAATATTCTCACCTCTTAGAACCGTCAAGAAGTGTTTTGCCTTTTTCGGGACTTTCCCTCAAAAAAAATTCTCCCTCACGGTAATCCCTTGAAACAGATGGAAAAAGCCCAAAGGCTACGTGCCAATCGGCACCTCAGAACGGTCAATCTGCAAGGTGGGGATGGTGGGTCGTGAGAGGCTCGAACTCCCGACATCTTCGGTGTAAACGAAGCGCTCTACCAACTGAGCTAACGACCCGGTAAGCGGGGATTTAGACAATGCCGCCGGGCAGCGCAAGAGGAAAACGAAGATTTTTCCACCCTGCCCGCCGGTTCACTCCAAAACGGTTTCCACCCCGTTCTCCAGCACATAAACGCACCCCTGTCCGTTCGGCAGCGCCGCCATGCTGTCGCGGGGCAGGCCGCAGATGATACCGCGCATCACTTGCCCCAAAAGCCCATGCGCCACCACCACAGACGGCCCGGTCAGCGACAGCATGAAGTCCAGAATGCGGCCATGAAAGCTGGCATAGCCTTCGCCGCCGGGGGCCTCGCAGAACAGATCCAGATTCCGCGGATTGGCGCCATGGATCTGCGGGTAACGCTGCGCGACATCCTGCAGCGTCATCCCCTGAAACACTCCGGCAAAGGCTTCCGCCAGGCGCGGGTCGGTCACAAACGGCGCCCCTCTCAACGCGATATCCGCCGTCTGCTGGGCACGGCCCAGCGGGGACGCATAGCAGGCCGGTTTCCGCTCCAGCACCGGCGCCATCAGACCGGCCTGCCGACGGGCATGTTCAATGCCCAGCGGTGTCAGCGGCGATTCCAGCTGGCCCTGAATGCGGTGCTCTGCATTCCACTCGGTCTGCCCGTGTCTCAGCAGCCAGATTTTCGGAAATTGCATCACATGTCCCCTGCCCGGTTCTATCGCCAAATTGGTAGCGGCAAGCCGGGGGCAACGGAACCCCGCAAACAAGAAAAGGCGCTCAACCTATTCAGGGAGCGCCTTTTGGAAAAAATGGTGGGTGATAAGAGATTTGAACTCCTGACATCTTCGATGTGAACGAAGCGCTCTACCACTGAGCTAATCACCCGTGAGGCAGGCTTCTACCCGTCCGATGCGGCCTCTGCAAGAGGGTCATTGGAAGAATTTCCGGCTTCCCCGGAATTTTCTGCCGCCGCGCTTTTTGCGAGGGCCGGCTGGCGCAGTTTGCATACGAACACTTTGCCATTGCTGCGCTCCTGGCTGCGGTTGATGCGCAGTTTCCCGAACGGCTTGAGGTTCAGTTCACGGCCTTCGGCCACAGCCTCGCCCAGCAGCGCCAGAACCGCCTCCACCACCGGCTTTGCGTCTCTCTTTTTGACACCAGAGCGTTCGACCGCCAGCTCCACCAGTTCCTTCTTGTTCAGTTCCGGTGCGGCAACAACCGGTGAAGCGGCTGTTACAACCACGGGTTCCGGTGCGGCAGTCGCTTCGGATGACGGGTTGGCCTCTGGCACGTCCCGCTGCATCGGTGCGTTCACATCTTCCGGCTTGTCTGTCGCAGGTTTCACAGCAGCCGTCCTGGCGGTGGACGCCTTCAGCGTGCCTGCCTTGCGGACAGGTGGCTTGCCTTCGCCGGGCTTGCGCCCGGATGTACTGCTTTTACTGGTTGCTCTTGCCATTTGTGCCCCGTGATCCTGTTATTTGCCCTGCATCGGTTTCTCAGCTGCGCCGCGCTGTTGCGATTGGCAGCCAGGCGTGCGGGCCTGCTCTGCGCAGCCAGCCTAACACAGGCCCCCTCCGGCGTGAACCGGTTAGCAGGCCGGCAGGGCATCGCGCTGAATCATAGTGCGCAAGGTAAAACTGGATCGGGTGTTGCGAATGCCCGGCACCCGCATCAGACGGTCCTCCAGAAACCGGTCGAAATCCGGCAGATCCTCGGCCACCACCCGCAGCAGGATATCGCGCGTGCCGGTCATTAGGTAGCACTCCATCACCTGATCGAACTGGCGCACCGCTTTTTCAAAAGCCTGCAGGGCGCCGGTCGATTGGCGCTCCAGCTCCACCGCCACAAAGATCGTGACCGGCAGCCCCATCTTGGCCTGATCCACCCGCGCGGAATAGCCGCTGATGACGCCGCTTTCCTCCAGATTGGCCACCCGGCGCGCACAGGGTGTTGGCGATAGCCCGACCTTCTCAGACAATTCGGAAATCTTCAGCCGCCCATTGCGCTGAAGCGCAGCCACAATCTTGCGATCAATTGAGTCCATGGAGTTTTCCTCTAAGATATTCTTCTTTTTTAGAGTATACCACCAAACACTACTGCCCTGGCAGGTCTATTTAGTGAAAACCGGCGCCCGCGCTCTAGTATTATCGGGAAAAGTTTTGGAGGAGCAATCCAGATGACAGTGACTGCCGTCGCATCGACCACCCATGAAGAGATCTACCGCGTCGAGGAGGCCTCCGCAGGGCTGCTTGGCTTCATCGCCATCCACTCCACCCGGCTGGGTCCCGCCGCCGGCGGTTTGCGGATGCGCCCCTATGCCAGCGAAGAAGAAGCACTGACCGACGTTCAGCGGCTCAGCGAAGGCATGACCTACAAGAACGCCGCAGCGGGACTGACGCTGGGCGGCGGCAAAGCGGTGATCATCGGCGACCCTGCCCGGGACAAATCGCCGGAGCTGCTGCGCGCCTTTGCCCGTGCCATCGAAAGCCTGGACGGCCGTTACATCACTGCCGAAGACATGGGGATGAGCCCTTCCGACATGGGGGTTCTGGCAGAGGAAACCCGGTTTGTGGCAGGTCTTGCCGATGGCGAATATGCCAGCGGCGATCCCTCACCCATCACCGCCCGCGGTATCTTCAACGCGATTTGCACCACGCGTGCCCACAAACACGGCAGCCGGGATCTGGGCGGCGTCACCGTTGCGGTGCAGGGCCTCGGCCATGTCGGCTGGTATCTTTGCCAGTTTCTGACCGAGGCCGGCGCCAAGCTGATTGTGACAGACATCGACGAGGCCCGTGTAGAACAGGCAATTGCCGAATTCGGCGCCAAAGCAGTGCCGCTGGACGGAATCTACGGTGTTGACGCAGACGTCTTTGCTCCCTGTGCCATCGGCGGCATCTTGAATGCCCGGACGATCCCGCAACTGAAGGCGGACATCGTCGCAGGCGGCGCCAACAACCAGCTGGCGACCGCTGCTGACGCCGCAGCCCTGCACGCGCGCGGCATCCTTTATGCGCCCGACTTTGTGGCCAATGGCGGCGGCATCATCAACGTCGCGACCGAAATCCAGCGAATCAAGGACCGTAAGGGATTTGTTGCCGAGAAACTCAAAGCGCTGGACGAAACGATGGCGTCGATCCTGATCCAGGCTGAGGCAGCAGATGTCAGCCCGGCCGAAATGGCCATTGCCACGGTACAGACCAGAATGGCCGGTTCCAGCAAGGCGGCCTGACCGACTTCCCAAGCGATACCGCAGGGCGCTCCCACACCCGCACGGACCCCGGCCTGCGGCAGGTCTCCATACGGGTTTTGGGCCCGGCGGCCTGCCCCGTCGGGGCAGGCCGCGCGCCGCACCCCAGGTGCGGCGCCCCGCCCAACTGCTGCTGAGGCGCATCAGCGCATCGCGCAGCGGGCGGGAGCCCTCCTCCCACATCTGAGGCCAGTCGGGAAAGACACACAGAAACCTGGAGCCATGCCCCGGCAAGAAGGGCCGGAACGGAAGATAAAACTGAAAAAGGGCGGCCCTGCGGGACCGCCCTTTCTATTTTCCATTCACTGCAGGCCTAGATCAGTGGGCTGTGGCGCCCGCCCCGTCCTCTGAGCCTTTCAGAGCCGCTTTGGCTGCTGCAGCTTCCTCGGCCTCCTGGTCCCATTCGATGGGGTCCGGCTGGGACACCAGCGCGTGGTTCAGAACCTCGGAAACATGGGACACAGGGATGATTTTCAACCCTTCTTTCACATTGTCCGGAATTTCCGGCAGATCCTTTTCATTTTCCTGCGGGATCAGCACGGTCTTGATGCCGCCGCGCAGGGCCGCCAGAAGCTTTTCCTTGAGCCCGCCAATGGCACTTGCATTGCCGCGTAGCGTGACCTCGCCCGTCATCGCAATATCCTTGCGCACCGGGATGCCGGTCAGCACCGACACAATCGCTGTAACCATCGCCAGGCCTGCGCTTGGGCCGTCCTTGGGCGTCGCGCCGTCGGGCACGTGCACATGGATGTCCAGCTTGTCGAACTGCGGCGGCTTGACCCCGATCTGCGGGCTGATCGAGCGCACATAACTGGACGCCGCTTCGATTGACTCCTTCATCACATCGCCCAGCTTGCCGGTGGTCTTCATCCGGCCCTTGCCCGGCAGCCGCAGCGCCTCGATCGACAGCAGCTCACCGCCAACCGATGTATAGGCGAGGCCGGTAACGACACCAACCTGATCTTCCATCTCGGCCAACCCGTAGCGGAACTTCTTGACGCCCAGGAAATCATCCAGATTGTCCGCCGTGACAGTCACGCTGCCGGCTTCTTTCTTGATGATCTTGGTCAGCGATTTCCGTGCCACCTTGGCGATCTCGCGCTCCAGGTTCCGCACACCGGCTTCCCGCGTATAGGTGCGGATCATCTCCGTCACCGCGTCCTCGGTCAGCTCAAACTCCTTGGCTTTCAACCCGTGGTTCTTCACCTGCTTGGAAATCAAGTGCTGCTTGGCGATCTCGCGCTTTTCGTCCTCGGTGTAGCCCGACAGCGGAATAATCTCCATCCGGTCCAGCAGCGGCCCGGGCATGTTGTAGCTGTTCGAGGTGGTCAGGAACATCACGTTCGAGAGGTCGTATTCGACCTCCAGATAGTGATCCATGAAGGTGTTGTTCTGTTCCGGATCCAGCACCTCCAGCATGGCGCTCGCAGGGTCGCCGCGGAAATCCTGGCCCATCTTGTCGATCTCATCAAGCAGGATCAGCGGGTTGGTGGTTTTCGCCTTCTTCAGCGCCTGGATGATCTTACCGGGCATCGAGCCGATATAGGTCCTGCGGTGGCCGCGGATCTCGGACTCGTCGCGCACGCCGCCCAGCGAAATGCGGATGAATTCGCGCCCGGTCGCCTTGGCAACCGATTTACCCAACGAGGTTTTACCCACGCCCGGCGGGCCGACGAGGCACAGGATCGGCCCCTTCAGCTTGATTGAACGCTGCTGCACCGCCAGGTATTCGACGATCCGCTCCTTGACCTTCTCCAGGCCATAGTGATCCTCATCGAGGATCTCCTGCGCCTTGTTCAGGTCTTTCTTGACGCGGGACTTGGTGCCCCACGGGATCGACAGCATCCAGTCCAGATAGTTGCGCACCACCGTGGCTTCGGCCGACATCGGCGACATGTTCTTGAGCTTCTTCAGCTCGGCATCCGCCTTTTCGCGCGCCTCTTTCGACAGTTTGGTGGCGGCGATTTTCTCTTCCAGCTCGGCGATTTCGCCAGCGCCCTCCTCGCCGTCGCCCAGCTCCTTCTGAATGGCCTTCATCTGCTCATTCAGATAATATTCGCGCTGGGTCTTCTCCATCTGGGATTTGACGCGGGTCTTGATCTTTTTCTCGACCTGCAGAACCGACATTTCGCCCTGCATCAGGCCATAGACCTTCTCCAGCCGTTCGCTGATGGACAGTGTTTCCAGCAGTTCCTGCTTGCGGTCCACCTCGATGCCCAGATGACCCGCAACCAGATCGGCCAGCTTGGCCGGCTCGGTGGTTTCCCCCACGGCGGACAGGGCCTCCTCGGGGATGTTCTTGCGGACCTTGGCGTAGCGCTCGAACTCGTCCCCCACAGTGCGCACCAGCGCCTCGGTGGTGGTGACGTCGCCGGGCATTTCCGGCAGTTCTTCGGCCTTGGCCTCAAAGAAATTGTCGTTTTCCAGGAATTCGGTGATCTTTACACGCGCCTGCCCCTCGACCAGCACCTTGACGGTGCCATCGGGCAGTTTCAGCAGCTGCAGCACATTGGCCAGCACGCCCACGGAATAGATGCTATCGGTTTCGGGATCGTCCTCGGAGGGGTCGATCTGGCTGGACAGCAGGATCTGCTTGTCATCCGCCATCACCTCTTCCAGGGCGCGCACCGATTTTTCCCGGCCCACAAACAGCGGCACGATCATGTGGGGAAAAACCACGATGTCGCGCAGCGGCAGGACTGGGTAGGAGGAATTGAGTGGCTCTTGCATACTCGGTCCTTTGATTTGGCAAGACGGTCCGGCCCCGATCCCGGCAGCTTTGGCCCGTCTCCTCAATTGATGTCTTTATCTGGGGGGATGGTTAACACTTTTCAACCGCCCTGCCCCAAGGTTTGCAGCCACCTTGCCCGCACCGCAGCCGGACCACAAGGGCGCAAATGGTGAAAGGGTGACCAAAGGCCTAACGGGCCCGCCGCAGCTGTAAGAGCCGCAGGTCACTGGCCGTTTAACAGCACATAGTTGCGCCCGGCCAGCCGTCATCCAGCAGCCATACGGGCGGGTTCCAACTGCTGGGCACAGGGTTCGCATCCAGCACCTTGAACAACTGCGCGCCGGCGCCTAAACTGCCCGGCGAATACCGGAGATTGTATGACCTGAGTCATCCGGGCCCGCGGCATGCCGGCCCAAACCAAACACAAAAACCTTCAGACCTGCAGCCAGCGGGCCGGTTTTGTTTGGCCGCATTTGAATATACCACGCCCGCCAAACGGGCTCTCCGAGAGTTTTAAGACATGAACCGCAGAAAACTTCCCGGCTTTCTGAACACCCCCGTGCGTCCCCAGGTCTCATCCGGTCTGAGCGAACTGGGTTTCAAACCCTTTTTTCAACAGCAGATGGCAGATGCCGCCGACGGTGCCGCCCCGGCCCGCATCACCGCCATTCACCGCAGCCAGTTCGACCTCATCAGCGCTGACGGCCCCCTCACCTGCCCGGCCATTGACGGCGCCGCTGTCGGGGACTGGCTGCTGCTTGACCCTGAAACAGGACTCAGCACGGCCATTCTGAAACGGGCCTCGCTGTTTAGACGGCGCGCGCCCGGCACCGGCCGCGAAACACAGCTGATTGCCGCCAACATCGACACGCTGTTTATCGTCACCTCCTGCAATCACGACTTCAACATCGCCCGGCTGGAACGCTTTCTGGCGCTGGCAAACGAAGCAAATACCACCCCGGTAATCATTCTGACCAAGGCCGACCTCACAGATGATCCCGACAGCTACCGAACACAGGCCCAATCCTTGCAGCCCGGCCTTGTTGCCGAAACCATCGACGCCACCAATGCTGCAGAGGTGAACCGCCTGCGCGCCTGGTGCGGGCTGGGGGAAACGGTGGCATTGGCCGGCTCCTCAGGTGTCGGCAAGTCCACGCTTGCCAACACTCTGGCCGGCGGCGGGCTGATGCAAACCGGCGCCATCCGCGAAGACGACAGCAAAGGCCGGCATACGACTTCGCACCGGCAAATGCTGCGGCTGCCCGGCGCCGGCTGGCTGATCGACACCCCCGGCATGCGCGAGCTGCAGATATCAGACGCGCAGGACGGTATTGACATGGTGTTTCAGGATCTTACCGATATCGCGGCGCACTGCCGTTTCAGGGACTGCCAGCATGAAAGCGAACCGGGCTGCGCCATCCAAGCAGCCGCCAAAGCCGGTCAGCTTGACACCGCCCGCATTGCGCGCTGGCAAAAGCTAAGATCCGAGGACGCCTTTAACGCGCAGTCTCCGTCTGAACGCCGCGCCGCCGGCAAAGCGCTTGGCAAGGTGATCAAACAGGCCAAACGCATCAAGCGCAAAAAGTAAGCCCCAAGACCCGAACCCGCCCCTGGCGCAGCAGCGCCGGGGGTATCGGGGCGCCGTTTACAGCGGCTCGATATCGCCCTGCGCGCGGGTATCGTGAAAATCCTTCTGCCAGGCTTCAAAACTGCCGGCGGCAATCGCCTCCCGCATACCTTGCATGATCTCCTGGAAATAATGCAGGTTGTGCCAGGTCAGCAGCATCCCCGAAATCATCTCGTTCGAGCGGAACACATGGTGCAGGTAAGCCCGCGAGTAACTTGAACAGGCCGGGCAGCTGCACTGCTCATCCAAGGGCCGCGGGTCGTCCTGATGGCGGGCGTTCTTGATGTTCACCACGCCATAGCGGGTAAAGGCCTGCCCGGTGCGGCCCGACCGCGACGGCAGCACGCAGTCCATCATGTCAATGCCGCGCGCCACAGCGCCGACGATGTCATCGGGCTTGCCCACGCCCATCAGATAGCGCGGCTTGTCTTCGGGCAGGAAACCGGGGGCGTAATCAAGGCAGTCAAACATCGCCTCCTGCCCCTCGCCCACCGCAAGGCCGCCAACGGCATAGCCCTCGAACCCGATTTTCTTCAGCGCCTCGGCGCTTTCTTCGCGCAGGTCCTGTTCCAGCCCGCCCTGCATGATCCCGAACAGCGCATGGCCGGGCCGGTCGCCGAATGCCTCACGCGACCGCTCGGCCCAGCGCATCGACAGGCGCATTGATTCCGCAATCCGGTCACGGTCCGCAGGCAGCGCCGGGCATTCGTCAAAACACATCACGATATCGGATCCCAGCAGCCGCTGGATCTCCATCGATCGTTCCGGTGTCAGCTCATGCTTGGAGCCGTCGATATGGCTTTTGAATGTCACGCCCTTTTCGGTCAGCTTGCGCAGACCCGCCAGCGACATCACCTGAAACCCGCCCGAGTCCGTCAGAATGGGCCGCTCCCAGTTCATGAACTTGTGCAAGCCCCCCAGCCGGTCGATGCGTTCGGCCGTCGGGCGCAGCATCAGGTGGTATGTATTGCCCAGCAGGATATCGGCCCCGGTCGCGCGCACGCTTTCCGGCATCATCGCCTTGACGGTCGCAGCGGTGCCGACCGGCATGAAAGCAGGCGTGCGGATTTCACCGCGCGGCGTATTGATGACACCTGTGCGCGCCGTGCCGTCGGTTGCCTTCAGTTCAAAGTTGAAAAGCTCTGCCATCTTCCATTCCTGCCGTTAAACTCAAACCGGCACACCGGTGATTCCCCCCTAATGCCAAGGAGCCAACTCCATGTCCACAGCCGACGCCGCACCGCAATTGAAACTCGGCTGGGAAGAATGGGTCAGCCTGCCCAACCTTGGTCTGCCTGCATTGCGCGTCAAGGTCGACACCGGCGCCCGCACCTCCTCGCTGCACGCCACCGGCATTGAAACATTTGGCCCGGCAAGCGCCCCCAAGGTGCGCTTCATGGTGCATCCCATCCCCGGTCAGTACGATCTGGAAATCCCCTGCTCTGCCCTGATCAAGGACCGGCGCGAGGTGACGTCGTCAAACGGCGAAAGCGAAATGCGCTTTGTGATCGAAACCCCGATGGAAATCGCAGGCCAGTCCTGGCCGGTGGAGCTGACGCTGACCGACCGGCGCGGCATGGCGAAACACATGCTGCTGGGCCGCCAGGCGCTGACCGAGAACGTGACAGTGGTGCCGGGCGAACGCCTGTGCCAGCCGGAACTGGATTATTCGGTCTATTCCTCTTCCAGCATCCGCAAATCCGCCCCGAAACGCTCGCTGCGCATTGCTGTGCTCAGCCGGGAGGACAATTACTCCACCCGCCGCCTGGTGGAAGAGGGTGAGAACCGCGGCCACACGGTCGAGGTGATCAATACCACCCGCTGCTACATGGCGCTGAACGCGCTGGCGCCCGAGGTCCATTATGACGGCAAGCGCCTGCCCCGCTATGATGCGGTGATCCCGCGCATCGGCGCCTCCGTCACCCAATACGGCACCGCCCTGCTGCGCCAGTTCGAAACCGTGGGCACCTATTGCGTCAACGGCGCCGAAGGCATCACCGCCAGCCGCGACAAGCTGCACGCGCATCAGATCCTGGCCCGCCACAAGATCGGCATGCCCGCCACCGCCTTTGCCGCCTCGCCCAAGGACACCGGCAGCCTGATCCAGATCGTGGGCGGCGCGCCGCTGATCGTTAAACTGCTCGAAAGCACCCAGGGCAAGGGTGTGGTGCTGGCGGAAACCACAAAGGCCGCCGAAAGCGTGATCACCGCCTTTCGCGGGCTCAAGGCCAACTTCCTGGTGCAGCAGTTTGTCAAGGAAGCCGCAGGTGTGGATATCCGCTGTCTGGTGGTCGGCTCCAAGGTGGTCGCATCGATGAAACGCTCCGGGGCGGAGGGTGACTTCCGCTCCAACCTGCATCTGGGCGGCAGCGCCGAAATCGTGCGTATCAGCAAGGAGGAACGCTCTACTGCGGTCCGCGCCGCCCGTGCCTTTGGCCTGAATGTGGCCGGCGTCGACCTGTTGCGGTCGGAAACCGGCCCCAAGGTGCTGGAGGTGAATTCCTCCCCCGGGTTGGAAGGGATCGAGAAGACCTCCTCCAAAAACATCGCCGCGCTGATCTATGCCGAGATCGAAGACCGGGTCCGCCCGGCCCCGATGCGGCGGCTCAAACCCTCCGCCTCTTGAGGCGCAGTTTATCTTGACCTGCCGGAACGGGCGCAGGATCCTGCCCGCAGGCGTTTGAAACAGAAAGAAAATTCATGAACGAAGACCTGATTCTGGACCTTCTCTCCAGTAACCTGCTGTACTTGCTGGGCGCGGTCCTGCTGATCATCGTGGTACTGAAGGGCGTGCGCATCGTGCCGCAGTCCGAAAAATACGTGATTGAACGGTTCGGCCGCCTGCATTCGGTGCTGGGGCCGGGCATTAACTTCATCGTGCCGTTCCTGGATGTGGCCCGCCACAAGGTGTCAATCCTGGAGCGCCAGCTGCCCAACGCCACCCAGGACGCGATCACCAAGGACAACGTGCTGGTGCAGATCGACACTTCGGTGTTCTACCGCATCCTGGAACCGGAAAAGACCGTCTACCGGATCCGCGACGTGGACGGCGCCATTGCCACCACCGTGGCCGGCATCGTGCGGGCCGAGATCGGCAAAATGGACCTGGACGAGGTGCAATCCAACCGCTCGCAGCTGATCGGGCAGATCCAGCATTCGGTCGAAAGCGCTGTTGACGACTGGGGCATCGAAGTAACCCGCGCCGAAATCCTGGACGTGAACCTTGATCAGGCCACCCGCGACGCGATGCTGCAGCAGCTGAATGCCGAGCGCGCCCGCCGCGCCCAGGTGACCGAGGCCGAGGGCGCGAAACGCGCGGTTGAGCTGAACGCCGATGCCGAGCTTTATGCCGCCGAACAGACCGCCAAGGCCCGCCGCATCCAGGCCGAGGCCGAGGCCTATGCCACCGAAGTCGTCGCCAAGGCGATCCGCGAAAACGGTATCGAGGCCGCGCAATACCAGGTCGCTCTGAAACAGGTGGAATCGCTGAACGCGCTCGGCAAGGGCGAGGGCAATCAGACCATCCTGGTCCCCGCCCACGCGCTGGAGGCCTTTGGCAACGCCTTCAACCTGCTGAAAGGGGGCAAGTGATGGACATGCCGTTCTGGGCCTTGTGGTGGGTGTGGGGCGCCGCGGCGCTGGTGCTAGCCATACTGGAGGTTCTGGTGCCCGGCTTTGTCTTTCTCGGCTTTGCCATCGGCGCCGCTGCGGTCAGCCTGCTGCTGCTGGCGGGCGCCGGTCTCAGCCTGCCGCCGCTGTTGCTGATCTTTGCGGTGCTGTCGCTGGCGGCCTGGCTGGTGATGCGCCGCTTTTTTGCCCTGCCCAAGGGCCAGGTGAAAACCTTCAACCACGACATCAACGACTGACTGACAACACCGACTGGCATCAGGCCGGGCTGCACATCACCGTGGCTCGGCCATTCGGTCAGGCCTTATGATACGGGCCATACGGCATGTCCCATGCGGTACGGCCGGCGTCAGAACCTGAAACCCACCCCCGCCAGCAGTCCGTGAGTCACCGCATCATGGCGGAAAAAGCTGTCCGTGCCGCGGATGCCGTCTTGATACTCCACCCCCAGCCCGCGGTACATCACATAGATCGAAGCCCGCTCCCAGCGGTCGTAAATCAGCCCGCCCATGGCCGACCAGCTTTGATCCGACCCGGCGCCAAAGCCGCCGATATCGCCCTCCAGGGAAACACTGAACCGCGGCGACAGCCGCCGCTCCCAGCGCAGCCCGGCAATCGGATCGGTCCATGTGCCGCCCCGCCGCACCGCGCCGCCCGGCAGATAGGCCGTCACATCCACATCCCAGTGGCGCAGTCCGCCAAAGACCTCAAACCGGTCCCGCCCCTGCCCGAAACGATAGGTCACCACTGCCTCAGCCATGTTCTGGTCATAGGCAGCAGCCACCGCACCGGCAAAGCTATCCGCTGTCCGGTCCGAATCCATCACCGCATAGCGCAGCCGGAAACCGAAACGGCTGCTGTGCTGCCCCTCAAATGCCAGCATCCCGCCGGCCTGCAGCTGATCAAAAACATCGCCCGCATCAATCGATACACCGCCGCCTGCCTGCCCCAGCTCTGTTGTCCCCTCCACCGATGGTGCCAGCACAAAGGGCGTCAGCTGCCAGCGCCATGCCCCCTGTGCCCGGGCATCGCCTGCAGTCCCGCCCAACGCCAGGCAGCTGCCCGCCAGCACAAGGGCAACAGAATTCGCGCATCTGCGGGTCGCAGTTTTCCCTGGCATGGCCTCTCTCCGCTCCTGCCCGCACGCAGCAGCTCCGTGGCCGGACAGCGGCGCACGGCCCGCATCCTTCGGGCAGCGTTTACTAAATCATCGTGGGGGAACCACAATTTAGCGCGCTCACCCCATCAAATCAAATTTTCACGAACAGGTGATTAACAGAACATTCCCGCTGCGGTGTGCGCCGCCTCTGGACGCCGGGCTGTACATTCCCTATATAAATCGTCGGAATATCAGACCGGGATCCCCATGACCAACCCTTCCGAACCGCTTGAAGGCGCACCGCTGATCGCGCCCTCCTCCGTCAGCCATCCGCTGTACGAGGCCGTGACCGACGCCTGCCGCTCCGTTTATGATCCGGAAATCCCGGTGAACATCTACGAGCTGGGCCTGATCTACACGATCGACATCAATGACGAGAACGACGTCAGGATCATCATGACCCTGACCGCGCCGGGCTGCCCGGTTGCGGGCGAGATGCCGGGCTGGCTCGTCGATGCCATCTCACCGGTGCCCGGTGTGAAAACGGTTGACGTCGAACTCACCTGGGAGCCGCCCTGGGGCATGGAGATGATGTCCGACGAGGCCCGCCTGGAACTGGGCTTCATGTAAGCCCGCACAGCCTGCGCCCGGATCCGGCCCCTGCATCTGCGGGGGCCTTTTCATTATTCGGCCCAAGTGTCTAATGTGCGGCAGCCCTAGACCCGGAGCCGCCCCATGCGCCAAGCCCTGCTGTCCGTTGCTTTGCTGTCCGCGGCCCTCGTGCTGCTTCCTGCTCCCGGCACTGCGGACCCTCCGGCCCTCAGCTACGGCCCGCGCCCCGCTTATCTGATCAGCCAGCTGCCCGAAGGTGCGCTTAAGGACAGGCTGCAGGCCTGCGCAGGCCAGACCCCGGCGCGCACGGATTTCTCAATCGGCCACCGCGGCGCGCCGCTGATGTTCCCCGAACACACCGCCGAAGGCCACCGGGCCGCCGCCGCCATGGGCGCGGGCATTCTGGAATGCGACGTCACCTTCACCCGCGACCTGGAACTGGTCTGCCGCCACGCGCAAAACGACCTGCACCGGACCACGGACATCCTGACCTCACCGCTGGCGGACCGCTGCATCCAGCCCTTCTCTCCGCATGCATTCTCGTCCCCCGCCAGCGCCGAATGCCGCAGCTCCGATCTGACGCTGGACGAATTCCGCCGCCTGCGTCCGAAAATGGACAGTGCCAACCCCTTTGCCGCCACGCCGCGGGACTATCAGGGAGGCCTTCCCTCGTGGCGCACCACGCTTTACGGCGGCAACGCCCAAACCCTGACCCATGCCGAGTCGATCGCCCTGCTGCACAGCCTCGGCACCAAATTCATGCCCGAGCTGAAGGCCCCCGCAGTCCCGATGCCCTTTAACGGCTTCACGCAACAGGATTTCGCGCAGAAACTAATCGATGACTATAAATCCGCCGGCATCGCCCCCGCCGACGTCTGGGTGCAAAGCTTCAGCCTGGACGATATCCTCTATTGGATCGAACACGAACCGGCGTTCGGCCGCCAGGCGGTGCTGCTCGACGGCAGCTACCGGCACGAGGGGTTTGATCACACCGATCCGGCAACATTCCCCTATGACTTCGCCGCGCTGAAGGCCCAGGGCGTCAATTATCTGGCACCGCCCCTTTGGATGCTGGTGACCGTGCAGGACGGCCGCATTGTCCCCTCCGCCTATGCCATTGCCGCAAAATCCGCCGGGCTGCGGCTGATCACCTGGACGCTGGAACGCTCCGGCCCGCTGCAGGGCGGCGATTGGTACTTTCAGTCGCTCGCAGGCCTCAGCCGCGGCGGCGGCGGCGGTGACGGCATGTATTACCAGCTGCTGGACGTTCTGGCACAGGACGCAGGTGTCGAAGGCGTTTTTTCCGACTGGCCTGCCACCGTCACCTACTATGCAAACTGCATGGGGCTTTGACACCATTGGCCTGTGATCGGCGGCAGCGCAGGTTTTAGGCCGCTCCCCCTTAAAAATCCGCATACTGAATACATGTTACCTGCCTGCCTGGACGTTTGCGGGGTTGAGCCGCGGCAGCACCAGCCCTAGATAGGGACTAAGTGTAAGGAGAAACCCATGTTCGGCATTCCCGGCAAACAAGCTGTGACCATGACGCCCAAGGCAGCAGCGCAGATCGCCAGGCTGATGGCCAAAGACGGCCATGCCGGCCTGCGCATCGGCGTCAAGAAAGGCGGCTGTGCGGGCATGGAATACACCATGGAATACGTCAACGAGCCCTCTGCCAACGATGAAGTGGTGGAACAGGACGGCGCCCGCATCCTGATCGCGCCGATGGCGCAGATGTTCCTGTTCGGCACCGAAATCGACTATGAGGTGACGCTGTTGGAAAGCGGTTTCAAGTTCAACAACCCCAATGTCGCGGATGCCTGCGGCTGCGGCGAATCGATCAGCTTCAAGGAACTGCCCGGCGCCTGATCCGGTCCAGACGGGACGCAATCAGCGGGCGGGGTTTTCCCCGCCCTTTTTGTGGCCGGTCCCCGGTCAAGCGAATTGCGCCACTCCGCCGCTGGTGTTACCTGTCACGCCCACATAACGAGGATCGGAGGCATCCCCCATGCGGCGGAAACTGGCAGCAGGCAACTGGAAAATGAACGGCACCGGCGGCAGCCTGGGTGAATTGGCAGCCCTGGCCGAAAGCCATGCCGGCCCGGCTGCGGACATCCTGATCTGCCCGCCGGCAACCCTGCTGTCGCGCGCAGCCGACATTGCCAAAGGCAGCGCCGTCGCTATCGGCGGCCAGGACTGCCACGCAAACGCCTCCGGCGCCCACACCGGCGATCTTTCAGCGGCCATGCTGAAAGACGCCGGCGCCTCCGCGGTGATCCTCGGCCATTCCGAGCGCCGCGCCGTTCACGGCGAAACTGACGCCCAGATCTGCGCCAAAGCCGAAGCCGCCCTAGCAGAAGGCCTAACTGCTGTGATCTGCATCGGTGAAACCCTGTCCGAGCGCGAAGGCGGCGACACGCTGAAGGTGGCTGGCACTCAGCTTGCAGGTTCCGTCCCGGACTCTGCCACAGGCGAAAACACTGTTGTGGCATACGAACCGGTCTGGGCCATCGGCACCGGCAAAGTGCCGACGCTGGAGCAAATTGCCGAAGTGCACAACTTCCTGCGCGCCGAACTCACCGCCCGCTTCGGGGCCGGGACCGCAGAGTCCATCCGCCTGCTCTACGGCGGCTCGGTCAAACCGTCGAACGCAGGTGAGATCTTTGCCGTCTCCAATGTCGATGGCGCGCTTGTGGGCGGTGCCAGTCTGAAGGCCGCGGATTTCTCCCCGATCATCACCGCGCTGGAAACCGCCTGAGCCAAGAAAATTTGAATTTTCTTGGCAAAATTCTTCCAAGAATTTTGCCGCAGAACGCAAAACGGCGCCCGAACATCCGGGCGCCGTTTTCGTTACTGCAAAGCCTTACTTGGTTATGATCTCCGGCCCCATCACCGCGTTTGGCAATACAGTGGAAAGCCAGGGAATATAGGTGATCATGATCAGGAAAACAAAGAGCACCGCCAGGAACGGCAAGGCTGCCCGCACCACCCCCATCATCGGCATCCCCGCCACGCCCGACGTCACAAACAGGTTCAGGCCAACCGGCGGAGTAATCATGCCGATCTCCATGTTCACCACCATGATGATGCCCAGATGGATGGGATCAATGCCCAGCTCAATCGCAATCGGGAACACCAGCGGTGCAACGATGACCAGCAGCCCCGACGGTTCCATGAACTGACCGCCGATCAGCAGGATCACATTGACCACGATCAGGAACATCACCGGGCCAAAGCCTGCCGACAGCATTGCCGTGGCAATCTGCTGCGGTACCTGCTCATCGGTCAGCACATGTTTCAGGATCAGCGCATTGGCAATCACGAACAGCAGCGTCACGGTCAATTTGCCCGCCTCGAACAGCGTGTGCTTGGTATCGCTGTGCAGGAATGCCGTCAGCAGTGCATAAGGCTTCCGCAACAGCGGCGTCTTTGCCTCGCCCTCACCATTCGACAGCGGTCCCATGTCCTTGTAGACAAAGCTGGCGATGAAGAAAGCATAGACCGCCGCCACCGCCGCCGCCTCGGTCGGAGTAAAGATGCCGCCATAGATGCCGCCCAGAATGATCACGATCAGGAACAACCCCCAGCCCGCGTCCCGCGCCGACTCAAAGATCTCACCCCAGCCTTTCCACTCGCCCTTGGGCAGGTTCTTGACCTTGGCCATCACATAGATGGTCACCATCAGCATCAGCCCGGCCATCAGCCCCGGAATGACGCCGGCCAGGAACATCCGGCCGACGGAAACTTCAACCGCTGCTGCATAGACCACCATCACAATCGACGGCGGGATCAGGATGCCAAGCGTCCCCGCGTTACAGATCACGCCTGCCGCGAATTCCTTGGAGTAGCCCACCTCGCGCATGCCAGCGATCACAATGGAACCAATTGCCACCACAGTTGCAGGCGACGAGCCCGAAAGCGCCGCAAACAGCATACAGGCAAACACGCCAGCGATGGCCAGACCGCCCGGAAGATGGCCAACGCAGGCGATGGAGAAGCGGATGATCCGCCGCGCCACGCCGCCCGTTGTCATGAAACTGGACGCCAGAATGAAAAACGGGATCGCCAGCAGGGTGAAATGCCCCTCAAAGGCCTCAAACAGCGTGCCCGCGACGCTCGCCAGCGAACTGTCAGAGTAAATCAGCAGGAAAATCGTCGAGCTGAGACCCAGCGACACCGCAATCGGCACCCCGATCAGCAACAGGCCGATCACCATCGCAAAGAGAATTACCACTTCCATCAGCCATGCTCCCCGCGCTGCGCCCGCACGGCGTCCAGCTCATCTTCCACTTCATGGCTGGCCACCAGCCGGTCCACATCACCGCGCGCGATCTGGAACGCCGCCTGGATAAAGCGGAACACCAAAAGCAGCATCGACACCGGCAGCACCACATAGGGCACCACTTTCGGCAGTTTCTCATAAGGATCGCCGTAGTTGATCAGGTCCTCAAGAAACTTGAAGACCGCCACCATCGGCACATCCTGCACCTCGTAAAAGCTCTGGCTGCGTGCCTTCATGTCAAACCCGGTCGGGAACCAGCGCCCCGAGGTCGGCGGCAGATCCGCAAACACCGCCCAATAGTCATAGGCGCCTTTCAGCAGCAGCAACGAGAACACGATGCAGCAGGCGGCAGCAAATAGCCCCACCGCGCGGCGCGCGCCCGGTGCCAGCATGTTCAAAATGGCATCGACGCCCAGATGCGCATGGGCCTTCACCGCATAAGAGGCGCCCAAAAGCACCAGCCAGGCAAACAGGAACACGGTCAGCTCCAGCGCCCATAAAATGTTGGAATTGAACACAAACCGCGCAATAACATTGGCAAATGTTATTGCCGTCATCAGCCCCAGCAGGAGCGCGATCAGGGTTTCTTCGAGTGAGTTGATGAGCCCGCTCGGGCCGGTTCTGGACCCCGCCATGGCTGCCTCCCAAATTTTGCGGAAAAGGGGTGCAGGCAGCTGATTTCCGCGCCGCCTGCGGTCAGGAGGCCCCGATACGGGCCTCCCGGATACGGCCTGAGTTACAGGCCTGCGTTAATGGCTTGCGCGGCGTCGATCTTCTCCTGGCCGACGTCGCCTGCAAATTTCTCCCACACGGGCTTCATTGCTTCGACCCAGGCCGCGCGCTGCCCAGGGCTCAGCTCACGCACAACGCCGCCGGCATCGATGATCGCCTGGCGGGCTTCGCCGTTCACCTTGGTCGACTCGGCGTTCCGGGTCGCGGTCACCTCGTTCAGGATGGTCAGGAACTGGTCGCGCACCGCCGGGTCCAGGCTGTCCAGCCAGTCCACGGACGTTACCACCAGATAGTCCAGCGCGCCGTGGTTGGTCTCGGTCACACCGTCCTGCACCTCAAAGAACTTCTTCCCATAGATGTTCGACCAGGTGTTCTCCTGCCCGTCCACAACACCTTGTTGCAGCGCGCCGTATACTTCCGAGAATGCCATCTTCTGTGGCGAGCCGCCGATCGCTTCCATCTGCGCCACCAGCACGTCCGAGGACTGCACCCGGAACTTCAGCCCATTGGCATCCGTGGGCTCGACCAGCGGCTTGTTGGCCGACATCTGCTTCATGCCGTTGTGCCAGTAGGCCAGCCCCTGCAGACCGCGGCGCTGCATCGAATCCAGCATCTCCTGGCCGGTTTCGGACCCCTGGAACGCATCCACGGCGTCGATGTTCTTGAACATGAACGGCAGGTCGAACAGGCGGAACTGCTTGGTGAACTTCTCAAACTTCGACAGGGACGGTGCTGCCAGCTGCACGTCGCCCTGCAGCATCGCTTCCAGCACCTTGTTGTCATTGTACAGTGTCGAGTTCGGATAGACCTCGATGCACATGGTGCCGTTCATCTCTTCGTTCACGCGGCTCTCCAGCAGCGACGCGGCAATCCCCTTGGGGTGCTTGTCGGTGTTGGTGACATGGCTGAACTTCACCACGATCTCGCCGTCGTCGCAAGCAGCACTTGCAGCGCCTGCGGTGACGGTCAGTGCCAGTGCGGTGGCGGCAGTGGTCAGGAATTTCATGGTCTTTTCCTCCCAGAAAAATCATCTCTAAATCCGATGTTGCATTCAGCGCATGGCTGAAGCCCGCCCAGAGCATCCCAAGTTGCAAGAATCCGCTCAAGAATTGATTCGGGACTCATCAGCCGTCAGTTTTTTCCGCATTCCGGCAATGACTTACCGGCAATTCCAAGCGCATCCAGGTGGAGACCGTCAAAGGCTGTGCGGAATCCCGCACAGGGTGCTTCCGGCTTTGTGCGGAATTTCGCACAAATGTTAGCGCAAGACAATTCTGCCGGGAGAATCGCCGCCCCTTCAACTTTTCAAAAATACTCCCGCCGGAGGCATCCTCACTATCCGCCGTGCGCCGCCCGCCGGGATGTTGCCCCCCCCTGCGTACGCCCCGCTTGCCCGGCCTTAACCCGGCCCTGCGATACTCTGACCTGTCGCGACACCGGAGCGGTCTGACACCCCGCACCATCAGGAGATCACAGGGTCCCCAAGACCACCTCTTCAACGGGTGCAGGGGCGTCCCGAACGAAGGCTTCATGCGGACATGGGCTTACCCCCGTCCTCCCTCCGCCCCCATGCCCCATTCCGGGGTTTCCGGCGGCGCCGCCTCCCTAATACTCCGGCAGCAGTGCCGGACCTGACCAATCGTAAGGCCCCGGCTGCCAGCGCACTCAGCGGCGGTAGTCTTCGGGCCGGATGCCATAGCGGGCCAGCTTGTCATAAAACGTCTTGCGCGGCAGCCTCAACGCTTCCGCGGCCGCAGCCGCGCGCCCGTTGGCCCGGCCCAGCGCCGCAATCAGCAGCGAGCGTTCGACCTGCGCCATCTGCTCCGCCAGACCCAGCCCTGCCGCTGCGGCGGCCTCTTCCGGCATGCCCAGCACAAACCGCATTGCCGCCGACATCAAGGATCGCGCATTGCCCGGCCAGTCCTGCGCCATCAGGGCTGCCAGATGGTCCTGCGAAATCTCCGGCACCTCGATCCCCGCCTGCTCTGCCGCCTGCGCCACGTAATGACGGAACAATACCGGAATATCGCCGGGGCGTTCGGCCAGCGAGGGGATCCGCACCCGCATCACATCCAGCCGGTAAAACAGATCCGGACTGAACCCACCCGCCTGCACCTTATCCGCCAGACCCGCACTGGAGCCCGCAATGATCCGCACCCCGCTGCCCTGTTCCAATTGGGCCAGCAGCGCAAATTGCGCCGCTTCCGGCAGCGCCTGCAGCTCATCCAGAAACAGCGAGCCGCCCGCCGCCTCCTGGCACAGCTCCGCCACCGTCTCTGCGGCCAGCCCTGCGGCGGGGCGTTTCACAAACGGCCCCTGCCCCGCAGGCGACATCAGGTGAATGACCTCCGCCACTTTGGAAATACCGCTGCCCGGCGCGCCGGTAACCAGCACCTCCGCCCCCGTCGGCGCCACTGCGCGCACCCGCTGGCGCATTTCCATGGCCTGGGGCGAGGTGCCGAACAACAGCCGCGCCGCCGGATCGCCGGTCTCCAGCTGATGCTTCAGCCGCCGGTTCTCCAGCACCAGCGCCCGAGTCTTCAAGGCGCGCTCCAGCACCGGCAGGAAATCTGCTGCGGCGCAGGGTTTTTCCAGAAAATCAAACGCCCCCTGCGACATCGCTTTGACCGCCATCGGAATGTCGCCCTCGCCGGTCAGCAGCACCACCGGCAGCTCCTCGTCGGCGCCACGGGCATACTCGAGCAGGTGAAACCCGTCCCGCCCCGGCATCCGGATGTCCGACACGATGATGCCGCCGAACGCCGGCGTGATATGATCCTTTGCCGCCACAAACGAGCCGCAGGCGACCACCTCCAGATCATTCAGCTCCAGCGTCTGCGCCAGCGCCTCGCGCACCGCCGCGTCGTCATCCACCAGCAGCACTTTGCGGGTCATGCGGCATTCCCCTTCCTGGCACCTTCGCGCCATGGTTCCAGTTCCACTGTGAACACCGCACCGCCGCCGGTATTGGCACCGCGGATGTTGCCGCCAAAGCTCTGCACCAATCCGTAAGAAATCGACAACCCCAGCCCCATGCCTTCGGAACTGCCCACCGCCTTGGTGGAATAAAACGGGTCGAACATCTTTTCCGGCTCCTTGATGCCAGGGCCGCTGTCCTGCACCCGCACCTGCAGCCGCGGGCCGCCTTCAACAGAGATTGAGATCACCTTCTCCAATTGCCCTTGCATCGCATCCGCCGCGTTATTGATCAGGTTCACAAACACCTGCGTCAGCCGCACCTCGCCGCCCCAGGCCGGCACCGGCGCCGCATAGGCCGCCTCGTCCCAGCGCAGATCTATATGATCCGCTTTCAGCCGCGGCGCGGTCAGCTCCACTGCCGTTTTGATCACCTGCACCAGATCGACCTGCCCCATCGGCTCGCTTTCATTGCGCGCAAAGGCGCGCAGGTTCTTGATGATCCGCGCCATCCGAACCGCCATGTCTGCAATCCGGTCCAGGTTCTCAGCCGTGCGCCCTGCCTTGCCCCGCTCCAGAAAGGCGGCGCCGTTTTCGGCAAATTGCTGGATCGCCATCAGGGGCTGGTTCAATTCATGGCTGATGCCCGCCGACATCTGCCCCAAAGCGGACAGCTTGCCCGCCTGCACCAGATCCTCCTGGGCACGTTTCAAAGCGGCTTCGGCTTCCTCGCGCTCGCCCACCTCGCGGCGCAGCTGATCATTGGCCAGAGACAAGGCCTTGGTCCGTTTTTCCACCCGGCTTTCCAGCACCGCATTGGCCTCGGCCAGGGTGCGGCGGCGCTCCATCACGATGAACAGCATGGCGCCCAGAGCCAGGCACACCGCCGCCAGCGCCGCCGCCTGCAAGGCTGCGATCCGCTGGGCCGGCGCCACATCCACCAGAATTTCGCCTGTCATCCCGATCAGCGGCAAATCCACTGAAAGATGCAATGCGCGGCCGGGCAGATACGGGCTGCCCTCAAGACTCCAGATTTCATGGTCAGCATAACGGTCCCTGCCGGTAACACTCGGGGTTTCCCCCGCCGCGCCTCGCTGCCAGAACAGCAATTCGGACCGGTTGGAAATGAACACCTCGCCGCTCATGCCGGTAAAGAACACCGCCGGCAGCGAACCGCGCCAGGTCTGCTCCACGTCATTCACATCCGCTGCAACCACCAGCGCCCCGCGCACACCGCCGGGCTGAAACACTGGCGCGGCATAGAAATACGACCGCCGCCCGCCCGGCTGCAAAACCGCGTGACCGGTTCCCATGGCCCCTTGCATGGCACGTATGAAATAGGCCTGATCCGCAACATCCGGCCCGGCCACCCCTTCGGCTGCCGCCAGCACTCGGCCGTCTGCGGCGGCAAAGAACACGTCCAGCGCCGCGGTTTTATCGGCAACCGCGCGCAGAAGCTCCGCCGCCGCCTCGCGCGCGCCAGGCGTGGACAAATCCGCCAGCGCCGGGTGTCCGGCGGTCAAAACCGCCAGCTCCTGATAGACCTGCAGCTGGGTGCTGACCCGGTCCGACGCCAAGGCCAGATCCGCCGCGCTGCGCTCTGCCAGGCTGTCCAGCGCTTGACGGTAGCCATAAGACCAGACCATCAGCGCCAATGCCGCCACGGCCAACAGGAACCCGGCAGGCAGGCTCCAGCGAAGTATTTGCTGTGTTTTCATTGCGGCACGTTATCAAAGCGCCCCTTGCATTGACCAGACGCAGCGGCAAAAACCGGTGTATGAAGACTTTAATCCAATCCCCCACCGATCCGGCCTTTGTGCAGGACCCCTATCCCTTCTATGCGGCGGCCCAGGCAGAGGGCCAGATGCACCACTGGCAGGATTACGGCATGGTCGCCGCCTTCGGCCATTCCGCGGTGCATATGCTGCTGCGCGACCGCCGCTTTGGCCGCGAGGTGCCGGAAGAGCTGCGCAAGGACGGCCCAGCCCATCTTGCCCCCTTCCTGGCAGTGGAGGCGCATTCGATGCTGGATGCCGAGCCGCCCCGCCACACCCGCCTGCGCCGCCTGGTGCTGCGCGCCTTCACCTCGCGCGAGATCGCGGCACTGGAGCCAGGCATCAAGGATCTGTGCCACCAGCTGATCGACGCTTTCCCGGACCAGCCGTTTGACCTGCTGGAGGCCTATTGCACCCAGGTGCCGGTGATCACCATCTGCCGCCTGCTAGGGGTGCCCGAGGACATGGCGCCGCAGTTGCTGGATTGGTCGCACAGGATGGTGGCGATGTATCAGGCGTCGCGCACCGAAGAGACCGGACACGCCGCCGCCAAAGCCGCGCATCAGTTCACAGAGTTCCTGCGCAGCTACATCAATGAGCGCCGCAATGATCCCCACGACGACCTCATCACCCGGCTGATCGCCGCCGAGGAGGAAGGTGACAAGCTGTCAACGGATGAGCTGATCGGCACCTGCATCCTGTTGCTGAATGCAGGCCACGAGGCCACCGTGCACTCCCTTGGCAATGGTATTAATACCATGCTGCAGCAGGGCTGGCAGCCCGAATGGCTGGCGCCGGAGGGGATCGACGGGCTGGTGGAGGAGATCCTGCGTTATGACCCGCCGCTGCATATGTTCACCCGCTACGCCTATGAGGAGGCCGAGGTCTTCGGCCACACATTCCAGCGCGGCGATCAGGTGGCCTTGCTGCTGGCCGCCGCCAACCGCGACCCGGCGGCACTGGGCGGCGCGGACCGCTTCGACCCGGCCCGCCCGCCCAAAGTGAACAAAAGCTTTGGCGGCGGTTTGCATTTCTGCGTCGGCGCGCCGCTGGCGCGGCTGGAGATGCAGATTGCCCTGCCGATCCTGTTCGGCCGCTGCCCGGATTTGAAACTGGCGGCAGCGCCGGAGTACTCAAATACCTACCACTTCCACGGGTTGACCCGGCTGTTGGTGACGGCCTGACTTGGAGCTCTGCCCAAACGCATGCTTAATATGCGGCTCTGCCCCAAACGCATATTAAACATGGGGCTCTGCCCCAAACCCCGGGGTACTTCAGGACCAGAAAGAAGCAGACCATCCTCTGCTGCTTCTTTCTGGACTTAAATACCCGAACCCTTAGGGTTGCAACGGCAGCATCGTTGTGGATTTGATCTCCTCCATCGACAATAGCGCCGTCACATTATGCACCCGCACTTCGGCAATCAGCGCCTGATAAAAGACGTCATAGGCGCGCGCGTTCTGCACCCGGACTTTCAGGATATAGTCGATGTCGCCCGCAAGCCTGTGCGCTTCCTGCACTTCGGGGCGGTCGCGCAGCGCCTGCAGGAATTTGGCCTGCCATTCCGCCTCATGCTCGGATGTGCGGATGAGAACAAAGAAACAGGCTTCAAACCCCAGCGCCTCGGCATCCAGCAGCACCGTCTGCTGGCCGATCACCCCGCCCTCTTTCAGCTTGCGGATGCGATTCCACACCGGGGTCTTGGAGGAGCCCACCTGACGGGCGATTTCGTCCAGCGACTGGCCCGCGTCGCGCTGCAGTTCAGCCAGAATTTTCCGGTCAGTGGCGTCGATCCGCACCGTCATTCCTGTTTTCTCCTATTGTGAGGACCAATCGGCCCCGTGTTCAGCTGCGGTAAAACCAGTGTTCTTATTTCCGCAGGTATATAGCGTAATACCGGGAATATTTCCTATATCTAACCTCAAGTCAAACACACTGGAGAGGCCGCCAAGATGCCTGCACATAATATACACGCTGCCAACGCCACCGCTTACACCCGCGGCAGCATGGCTTGTATGGTTGCAGGCCAGGTTGTTTTTGCAGGCTCCGGCCCCGGCGACGCGGATCTGTTGACCGTCAAAACCCTGCGTGCGCTGCAGGAGGCCGATGTCATCCTCTATGACCGTCTGGTCAGCGGTGAAATCATGGCGCTGGCCGGTCCGCAAGCGCTGCTGGAAAATGTCGGCAAGGAAGGCTTTGGTGCGCAGGTCAGCCAGGACGAGATCAACACGCGGCTGGTCGCCCATGCCAAGGCCGGCCGCAAGGTGCTGCGGCTGAAGGCCGGAGATCCCACTGTCTTTGCCCGGCTGGATGAAGAGCTGACCGCCTGCGAAGCGGCCGGCATTGCAACCCAGATCATTCCCGGCATCACTGCCGCTTCGGCTGCCGCGGCCGGCATCGGCCAGAGCCTGACGCAGCGCGGGCGCAACACCTCGGTCCGGTTTCTGACCGGCCACGCGATGAGCGGTTTTGCCGATCACGACTGGGCTGCCCTTGCGCGCCCCGGCGAGGTTGCCGCGATCTACATGGGCAAGAAATCCGCCCGTTTCGTGCAGGGCCGCCTGATCATGCATGGTGCTGACCGCGCCACGCCGGTGACCATTATCGAGAACGCCTCGCGCCCCGAACAGCGGGTGCTGGAAACCAATCTGGACCGTCTGCCTGCCGACCTTGATGCGGCTGGCTTTGACGGCCCGGCCCTCACCTTCCTGGGTCTTGCGCCGCGCAAAGCGGCCGCTGCCCTGAACGATCTGAAAACGGAGCTTGCATAATGGCCCGCGCCTTTACCCCCAAAGTCATCACCGCCAACGACCTGCTCGAGGGCGACGTGATCTATTTCACCGCTGACGACAGCTGGACCCGCGACCTGGCGCAAGCCGAGCTGATCACCGATGAGGCAGACGCCCAGCTGCGCCTGCTGGAAGCGGAGAAGCAGAACATCCGCATCGTCGGTGCCTATCTGGCCGACGCCAAGGCAGGCCCGAACGGCCCCGAGCCGACCCACTTCCGCGAGGATTTCCGCCGCACCGGCCCCTCGAACTATTTCCACGGCAAGCAGGAGGCTGAAGCCAATGTATAAGTACAACGAGTTCGACGAAGCCTTCCTGGCGGAACGCAACGCCCAGTTCCGCGCCCAGGTCGAGCGCCGCATCGACGGCTCCCTCACCGAGGATGAGTTCAAGCCGCTGCGCCTGATGAACGGCGTCTACCTGCAGCTGCACGCCTATATGCTGCGGGTCGCGGTGCCTTATGGCACCTTGAACTCCGCCCAGATGCGCACCCTGGCGCTGCTGGCGGAAAAGTGGGACAAGGGCTATGGCCATTTCACCACCCGTCAGAACATCCAGTACAACTGGCCGAAACTGCGCGACATTCCGGATATGCTGGACGCGCTGGGTGAGGCTGGCCTGCACGCCATCCAGACCTCGGGCAACACCATCCGCAACACCACCGCCGACCATTTCGCCGGTGCCGCGGCGGATGAGCTGACCGACCCCCGCCCCTATGCCGAGCTGATCCGCCAGTGGTCCACCGACCACCCGGAATTCCAGTTCCTGGGCCGCAAGTTCAAGATCGCCATCACCGGCAGCGGCAACGACCGCGCCGTGATCAAGGCGCATGACGTGGGCCTGCAGGTGGTGGAACAGGACGGCAAGGTGGGCTTCAAGGTTGTCGTCGGCGGCGGCCTGGGCCGCACCCCGATGATCGGCCAGGTGCTGCGCGAATTTCTGCCGCAGGCGGATCTGCTGCCCTATCTGGAGTCGGTTCTGACCGTCTACAACGTGCTTGGACGGCGCGACAACAAGTACAAGGCACGCATCAAGATCACCGTCTCCGAAAACGGCATCGAAACCTACCGCGCGATGACCGAAGAAGCATTTATGGCGATCCGCGGCCAGTACGACGGCACCGACCAGCAGCAGCTGGCCGAGATCAAGACGCATTTCCAGGCGCCGGAGTTCCGCTCCGGTTCCACCGAAGCCTTTGATGCGGCTTACGCAAACGACCCGGTGTTCCGCGCCTGGGCCGACACCAATCTGGCCGAACACCGCAAGGGCGACCACGCCATCGTGACCATCTCGATCAAGGCGCATGGGCAAACCCCGGGCGACGCGACTGCCGAGCAGATGCGGGTGATGGCTGATCTGGGTGAGCAATACGCCTATAACGAGCTGCGCATCAGCCACCAGCAGAACGTGATACTGCCGCATGTCCACAAGAACGACCTGCCCGCAATCCACGCCACGCTGAAGGCAAACGGTCTGGCCACTGCCAATATCGGCCTGATCTCGGATATCATCGCCTGCCCCGGCATGGATTATTGCGCGCTGGCGACCGCCCGCTCGATCCCGGTCGCACAGGAAATCGCAACCCGCTTTGACGAACTGAAGATGGAGCACGACATCGGCCATCTGCAGATCAAGATCTCGGGCTGCATCAACGCCTGCGGCCATCACCATGTTGCCCACATCGGCATCCTGGGCCTGGACCGTGCGGGGGTGGAGAACTACCAGATCACCCTGGGCGGCGACGCTACCGAGACGGCGGCCATCGGCACCCGCACCGGTCCTGGCTTTGCCTATGACGAGATTGTTCCCGCAGTAGAGCGCATCGTCGAGGTCTACATGGCCCAGCGTGAAGGAGCTGAGGAAACCTTCCTTGAGACCTACCGCCGGATCGGCATGGAGCCGTTCAAGGCAGCACTTTATCCCGAGGCCCAGAAAAAGGTCGCCTGACCCATGTTTCACACAGCCGGAAACAAACCCGCCGGGGAGCCTGTCAGCCCCCGGGACCGGGAACTGGCCGCCAAGGCGGAGGCGCTGAATGCGCGCTTCCGCCACCATTCGGCCACCTCGGTGATGCAGGGCGCATTGCAGGACGCGGGGCATATCGCTCTGGTCTCGTCTTTCGGTGCGGAATCTGTGGTGCTGCTGCATATGGCTGCGGTCATCGACCCGATGACCCCTGTCGTGTTTGTCGACACCGAACTGCTGTTCACCGAGACGCTGATCTATCAGCAGGAAGTGAGCGAGCGGCTGGGCCTGCGCAATCTGCGCATCATCCGCGCCGATGATATCGCCGAAAAGGACCCCTATGGGGCCCTCAAGTTCAGCGACAAGGACGCCTGCTGCGCCCTGCGCAAGACGATCCCGCTGCAAAAGGCGCTGGCGGGCTATGACGGCTGGATTACGGGCCGCAAACGGTTCCAGGCCGGCACCCGCGCAGCGCTGGAGTTCTTCGAGGTCGAAGAGGGCACCGGACGGCTCAAGATCAACCCGCTGGCCCATTGGGCGCCCGAGGACGTGCGCGCCTACATGGATGAAAACCGCCTGCCCCGCCATCCGCTGGTGGCCAAGGGCTATCCGTCGATCGGCTGCGCGCCCTGCACCAGCCCGGTCAAAGAAGGCGAAGACCCGCGCGCCGGCCGGTGGCGCGGGGAAAACAAAGAAGAATGCGGCATCCATGTTGTGGACGGCCAAATGGTACGCACAGGAGCGTGAGTGAGATGACTGTTATCGTGACCGACACGGGTTTTGCCCCCGACGACTGGACCACCGGCTTTGAAGGCGCTGAAGTGCTTGAACTGGCCTCCGACGCCAATCTGAACGACGTGTCGCTGGACGGCGTCGAGCTAGTGCGGGTTGCCTTCCCCAGCTTTGCCGACGGGCGCGGCTTTACCCTGGCCCGCCAGCTGCGGCTGCGGGGCTATCAGGGCCGCCTGCGCGCCTTTGGCCATGTGATTGCCGACCAGTATGCCATGGCCCGCCGCTCCGGCTTTGACGAGGTTGAGCTGTCCGACGATCTGGCCGCCCGCCAGCCCGAAGACCAGTGGCTCGCCCGTGCCAACTGGAAAGACCACAGCTATCAGGCCCGCCTGCGCGGCAGCACCGCTGCCCGCTAAGCCAGCCCTCCCGAGCCTGGGAAAACCCTTGCCAGACCGGTTCCGTTGCGTCCAGCGCGGGGCCGGTTTCGCAAAACAGGGGGTTTTCCTGACCTGTATCAAAGACTAATCAGAGGTGCCGGCTACTCCTCCGGCAGTGGACCCGATGAATGAGATGACACCCGTGACCGACATTGCAACCAACGCCGCGCCCGAAAAGGCAAAGCCCGCCCTGCCCGATGCCCAGACCGTCACTGAGGTGAAGCACTGGACCGACAAGCTGTTCTCCTTCAAGGTGACCCGCCCGGCCTCGCTGCGGTTCCGCTCGGGCGAATTTGTGATGATCGGCCTGATGAACGATCCCGATCCCAAGACCGGCAAGGTGAAACCCTTGCTGCGCGCCTATTCCATCGCCTCGCCCAGCTGGGACGAGGAAATGGAGTTCTACTCGATCAAGGTGGAAGACGGCCCGCTGACCTCGCGCTTGCAGCACATCCAGCCGGGCGATGAGATCATCCTGCGCCCCAAACCCGTCGGCACCCTGGTGCATGACGCGCTGCTGCCCGGCAAGCGGATCTGGTTCTTTGCCACCGGCACCGGTTTTGCGCCCTTTGCGAGCCTTCTGCGCGAGCCGCAGACCTACGAGGATTACGACGAGGTGATCATCACCCACACCTGCCGCACGGCGGGTGAGCTGACCTATGGCCGCGAACTGATCGAAAGCCTGAAGCAAGACGAGCTGCTGAACGAGGTGATCGGCGAAGGCTTCTGGAAGAAGATCAAATACTACCCGACCACCACCCGCGAAGAGAGCCCCAAGATGGGCCGGATCACCGACCTGATGCGCTCGGGCGAGGCGTTTGCCGAGCTTGGAGTGCCGCCGCTGAACCCGGAAAGCGACCGCGCAATGATCTGCGGCAACCTGGCCTTCAATCTGGAACTCAAGGACCTGTTCGAGAATACTTACGGGCTGGAAGAAGGTGCCAATTCGAAACCAGCGCATTTCGTGGTCGAAAAAGCCTTTCTCGACTGATCCTGCGCCGGAGAGCGGCTGCGGCTGCCCCGATTTTGACACTGTTTTGACGGGAGGCTGCCGCCTCCCGTTTATCTTTTGTTGGGGATGATTCTGTATTCCGGTTGCTGAGATCCAGAACGGAGCAGCAAGAAGTGCAGAACGAATTGACCTCGGGGCAGCCGCCTGTTTTCCAGTCCGTCAGAACAGAGGCTGGCAAAGCCCGCGTCAAGGCAGCTGTTGCAGGGTTCCAGGCCCGTCCCGGCCAGGTGCAGCCGACAGCCGCGGAGCGGATTGCCAGCGTCAAGGCCCGCTATGATGCGCGCGCCATTGCCCCCGGCGACATTGACGAAATGTTTGACGCGCTGGTGCAGGCCGGCCATCCGGTGACCTCGCCGATGCTGCTGCTGAATTCGATGGGCAAGCGGTTCCGCAGCCATCTGGCCACCATCACCGGCAGCGCCTATGACGGCGTCAAGCCGCTGGATCTGATCGGGGTGGCCCAGCTGCAAATCCAGCGCGCCCGCAAACAAGGCGGCAACAGTGCCGGCTGGGAGACCTTCCTGGCCTTCCTGGCGCCGCAGCCGCAGCCCGGCGGCCAGGCGCCGCTGGACCATATGGCCCGTGTTGCGCAGCAAGCGCAGGCCCGCCCCCACTGATCCGCGGCAGTCAATTCAGGCCGCAGACGTCCGGCGGCAGGCATGATGCCTGCCGCCGGATGCGTTTTGTGCCTTGCGGCCACACTTAGCTTACGGCCTGGCTCACTCGCTGCCTGCAGTGCTTTCGGTTTCCGCCGAACCGGGTTGGTTCAGCAGTTCCTGTGCGGTGCCGGCTGCATTGTCCAGCGCCTCGGATGCGGCGTCCTGGGCAGCCTCAGCCGCGCCGGCAGCGGTCTCTGCCGCGCCGGTGGCAGCCTCGCCCGCCTGATCCACAGCAGAGCCTGCGGCATCCGCAGCGTCATCCGCAACGCCGGCGGCGGCATCGGTGGCCGCGTCTGTGGTGTCCTGGACGGCATCCGATGCAGCACCCGCCGTGCCCTGGGCCGCATCAACCGCATCCCCTGCCGTTTCTGCCGCCGCTTCTGCGGCCTCGCTTACGGTGTCCTGCACCGCATCAACAGCTGCGCCGGCAGCTTCGGCACCGGATTCGATGGCGCCCTCAACGGCGTCCGCCGCATCTTCCACCGCCTGCTCGGCCGGCGCCGTGCTGTCCTCGTCTGCCGTTTCCGGCGCTGTGCTGCTCTGTTCTTCTTGCACGGCCGGCACCTCAGCAGGTGCCGGGTCCTGCGCGTCCTGGCCGTTCAGCAGCACATATCCGCCCACGGCAGCAGCTCCCAGCGCAATCAGGATCAATAACTGTTTCATAATACACTCCTTCCGTTTACCGGCTTGGCCGGCCTGGCCGCGCCATCCGCAGCATCTGCCTGCCAGATGGCGCGCGGCAGCGCAGCACTCAAGGGGGAAGTTTCCCAAGCCTGCATCACGGGCGGCCAGCTGCCGCCGGCCGGTCCCGCAACTGGCGGAACCCCGCCGCATTCCGGTCTTTTCAGGATGCTGTCCCGCAGCGCCACGCTGCCGTCCGGCCAGGGTTCGCGCCTGTTTTCGGGGCCATTTGCAATATGCGGCCTTGAAATGCGGCTTTCCTGCCGCCATACCGCCTATAAGCCTTGAATCACATGCGCGGGGGCAGTAGCGTTCCCGCACTTTTTGCAATGACAGAAGGATCGCAGTCATAGCCCGCAGACCTCATAACGCGCCGCCGCAACGCGACACCGGCCCGCGCGTCAACGAAAAAATCCGTGCCTCCGAAATCCGCCTGATTGGCGCCGATGGCGATAACGCAGGGGTTGTGACCCCCGCCAGAGCCATGGAAATGGCCGCCGAGGCCGGATTGGATCTGGTGGAAATCTCGCCCAATGCCAACCCGCCCGTGTGCAAGATCATGGACTTTGGCAAGTTCAAGTATGAACAGCAGAAACGCGAGAGCGAAGCCCGCAAGAAGCAAAAGATCATCGAGGTCAAAGAGGTCAAGTTCCGTCCCAACACGGACACTCATGACTATGATGTGAAGATGCGAAACGTCTACAAGTTCCTGGAAAACGGCGACAAGGTGAAAGTCACCCTGCGTTTCCGGGGCCGCGAGATGGCGCACCAGAACCTGGGCCGCGAGCTTTTGGAACGGGTTGCGGAAGACATCAAGGAATTGGGCAAGGTCGAGAACATGCCCAAGATGGAAGGCCGTCAGATGATCATGATGATCGGCCCGCTGCCGAACAAGTAATCCGGCCGCCTTCAAGACAGGTATCCAGCCCCGCAGTGCCGCTGCGGGGCTTTTCTTTTGCCAAAGCCATCGCAGTTAGCGCTGCCTTAACGCCTGCCCGGTAGAAGGGTCTGCATGGTCACTAAGGTGCAGGCATGAAAAGTTTATCCGACGTACAGAACACCGCTTTCATGGCCGTCGGCCCCAGCCGGATCGCCGCGCTGTCGCTGCTGGCCCTGGCCCAGGATCCGAAAGGCACGGATGCCGGCAGCGCCACGGACGTTCTGACCTTGTCGGTACAGCGCATTGCGGCGGCCCATGCGATGCTCAGCAGCGGCCTGGACAGCCTGTTGCAGGAGTGCAGCTACAGCCTGCCCAAGGATCTGGAAGCCAAACGCCAAGCCTGCCTGGACGTGCTCGGCCCCCTGCACAGCGCCACCTCCCGGCCCGAGGGCGGCCCGCTGGAAAATGTGCGCCGGATCCCGGACCTTGCGGGCCTCTGCCTTTACCGGCTGGAACCAGCTGTCTCCGGCTTTCTCAGCCAGATGGTCCAGACCTTATGCGACGCCCAGAAGATGCGCGAAGAAGAGCGCGAGCAGAACATGCGCACAACCATCGCCAATGCCGAAGGGGTCGGCCGCAACATCAAGTTCATCTCCTTCAACGCCTCGATCGAGGCGGCGCGGATCGGCGATATGGGCAAGGGGTTTGCGGTGATCGCAACCGAAATCCGCGAATTGTCAGGCAAGACCCAGACATTGCTGGAGGAAATCTCCGGCTACCTGCGGCACTAGCCGCCGCATTCGGCAGGCACCGGCATCCCGGTGCCTGCTTTGTTCAAACCATCAAGCAGCCGCCGCCACGGCGCGTTTGGCCATCACCCCGACCAGATGGGCGCGATAGGCTTTGGAGCCATGCAGATCCGCCATCATGCCGCCGGCATCCACGCTGAGGCCAGCAAGCGCCTCCGGCGCAAAATCCGCATCCAGCGCGGCTTCGGCCTCACTCCAGCGGAACACGCCCTCCTCTGAGGCGCCGGTCACCGCCACCCGTGCGCCCGCCGCATATTTCGCCGCAAACACCCCGACCAAGGCAAAGCGCGAGGCCGGCTGCAGGAACTTCTGGTAACTGGCCTTCTGCGGCACCGGAAAGCGTACCGCGGTGATGATCTCACCGTCTTCCAAAGCGGTCTCAAACAGCCCGCGAAAATAGTCATCCGCGGTGATCTCGCGCCGGTTGGTCATAATCGTTGCACCGCTGCCCAGCGCCGCCGCCGGATAACAGGCTGCGGGGTCGTTGTTGGCCAATGAGCCGCCGATGGTGCCGCGGTTCCGGACTGCCGGATCGCCGATTTGGCCCGCCAATGCCGCCAATGCCGGATAGGCATCTGCCGCAGTTTCAGCCACCTCCGCATGGGTGGTGGCGCCACCGATGCTCAGCACCCCGTCACCGCCGCTGACGCCCTTCATTCCCTCAATGCCCGCCAGGCTCACCAGTTTCGACGGCATCGCCAGCCGCTGTTTCAGCGTCGGGATCAGCGTCTGCCCGCCGCCCAGCGCCTGCGCGTCCTCATCCGCCAGCGCCGCCACCGCTTCAGCTATGGTCGCGGGTTTCTCGAACTCGAATTCATACATTTCGTATCCTTTCTGAAAACCGGCCCGCCGGCTTTCATCTTTCCGAAAAATACTCCGGGGGTATGGGGGCAGCGCCCCCATGAACCCTTACCCGTTCATCGCCGCCCAGACCCGCGAGGGCGACAGCGGCATGTCGATATGGGTGACATTCTTGCCTGCCGACTGCAGTGCATCGACCACCGCGTTGACAACCGCAGGCGGCGAGCCGATGGCACCGGCCTCACCGCAGCCCTTCACGCCCAATGGATTGTGGGTGCAGGGCGTCTGGCAGGAATGGTCCACCTGGTAGAACGGCACGTCATCAGCCCTGGGCATCGCGTAATCCATAAAGGACGCCGACAGCAACTGCCCGTCTTCGTCATAGGCAGCGTTTTCCAGCAAGGCCTGGCCAATACCCTGCCCCAGCCCGCCGTGGACTTGGCCGTCAACGATCATCGGGTTGATAATATTGCCAAAATCATCCGCCGCCGCAAAGCTTTGGATCGTCACCTTGCCGGTGTCGGGATCCACTTCCACCTCGCAGGCGTAGGCGCCGGCCGGATAGGTGAAGTTCGCGGGGTCGTAAAATGCGGTCTCCTCCAGCCCTGGCTCCAGTTCCTCTAACGGGTAGTTGTGCGGCACGTAAGCGGTCAGGGTCACGTCGCCCCAGGCCACTGATTTATCAGTGCCCGCAACAGTGAACTGGCCGTCCTTCAGCTCGATATCGGCATCAGATGCCTCCATCAGATGGGCAGCGATCTTCTTGGCCTTGCTGATGATCTTCTCGGTCGCCCGCACCATGGCCGAGCCGCAGACCGCAATCGAGCGCGAGCCATAGGTGCCCATGCCGAACGGCACCCTGCCAGTGTCGCCATGCACGATGTCGATCATGCTTTCATCGATGCCGATCATCTCGGCCACCACCTGCGGAAAGGACGTCTCATGCCCCTGCCCGTGGGAGTGCGCGCCGACAAAGACGCTGATGGTCCCGGTCGCATTCACCCGCACGGTGGCGGCGTCATACAGACCCGCCCGCGCGCCCAGCATGCCAACGATGTTCGAGGGTGCGATGCCGCAGGCCTCAATGTAGCAGTTCACACCAAAGCCGCGCAACTTGCCCTTGGCTTCGCTCGCCGCACGGCGGGCAGCAAAGCCTGCCACATCGGCGACCTGTTCCAGCTTATCCATGGTCGCAACGTAGTCGCCGGTGTCATAGGTCAGCGCCACCGGGGTTTCATAGGGGAACTCGGTGATGAAGTTCTGACGCCGCAGGGCAATCGGATCGGCGCCCAGCTCCCGCGCGGCCTTGTCGATAATACGCTCCAGCTGATAGGTCGCCTCGGGCCGGCCAGCACCGCGGTAGGCATCCACCGGCACTGTGTTGGTGAAGACGGATTTCACGTTCACCTGCACCACCGGCGTCTTGTAGTTGCCCGCCATCAGGGTGCCGTGCAGGTAGCTGGGCACCGAGGTTGAGAAGGTCGACAGGTAGGCGCCCATATTGGCCATCGTATTGGTGCGCAGCGCGGTAAAATTATTATCCGCATCCAGCGCCAATTCGATCTTGGTCACATGGTCGCGGCCATGGGCGTCCGAGATGAACGCTTCGGACCGGGTCGAGGTCCATTTCACCGCCCGCCCGCAGGCCTTGGCCGCATGGGTGCAAAAGGCCTCTTCGGCATAGTGAAAAATCTTGGAGCCGAAGCCGCCGCCGACATCCGGGGCCACCACGCGGACCTTGTGCTCCGGCAGGCCCAGCACAAAGGCGCACATCAAAAGCCGGATCACATGCGGGTTCTGACTGGTGGTGTGCAGCGTGTATTCATCGGTGCCGCGGGCGTATTCTCCGATTGCCACACGCGGCTCCATCGGGTTGGCGACCAGACGGTTGTTGATCAGCTCCAGCGTCGTCACATGCGCGGCGCTGTCAAAGGCTGCCTGCACAGCGTCGTCATCAGGATTGCCAAACACCCAGTCATAACAGAGATTTGAGGTAAGATCCTCATGCACCTTGGTGCTGCCGTCCGCCAATGCGCCAGCCATATTCACAACTGCGGGCTTGTCGCTGAGGTCCAGCTCAATCGCCTCTGCCGCATCGCGGGCCTGCTCGACTGTGTCGGCGACCACGGCGGCGACGATCTCGCCCACGTGGCGGATGGTGCCGTCGGCGATGATCGGGTGGCGCGGCTCCTGCTGCGGGTTGCCGTGGCGGTCGGTCACGCCCCAGCCGCAGGGGATGCCGCCAACCTCGGTGAAATCGGCGCCGGTGAAGATTTTCACCACGCCGGGCATCGCCTCGGCGGCGCTGGTGTCGATCGAATTGATGGCCGCATGGGCCACATCGGCGCGCAGGAAATGCACATGGGCCTGACCGTGCACGTTGATGTCATCGGTATAGTTTCCGGCTCCTGTCAGGAACCGCACGTCCTCGCGCCGCTTGGGGCTGGCGCCGATGCCGCTGTCATTGTCCTTGGGCATGTCTGGATCTTCCTCCCTGGAGGGTGCTGCCGTGGCGCACCTCTTGGTAATCACTCCTTGTTCAACTCAGGCCGCTCCCTGTCGGCCTGGGGTCGTCATCTGTCACTCTGCCGCGATGGCCGATACATCCTGGCCCGAGGCCGCCAGGATCGCCTTGACGATATTGTGGTAGCCGGTGCAGCGGCACAGGTTGCCCTCAAGGTAGTCGCGGATTTCCGCCTCGGTGGGTTTGGGGTTGTCCTTCAGCAGCGCTGCTGCCGACATCACCATGCCCGGCGTGCAAAAGCCGCATTGCAGCCCGTGGTGGTCCTGGAACGCTTGCTGGATTGTATTCAGCGAGCCGTCGGCATTGGCCTGCCCTTCGATGGTGGCGACCTGCGCGCCCTCGGCCTCCAGCGCCAGCATGGTGCAGGCTTTCACCGCCTGGCCGTCCACATGCACAACGCAGGCGCCGCACTGGCTGGTGTCGCAGCCCACATGGGTGCCGGTCAGGCCCAGCTCCTCGCGCAGGAATGCGGACAGCAGCGTGCGCCCTTCCACGTCGCCGCTGGCAGCCTTGCCGTTCACGGTCATTGAGACCTTGGCCATAGTACCCTCCCTTTAGCTTGTTTTTGTCTGGCTGGGGGGAGTTAACCACGGCGGCAGCGATCCGCGAAGTGTTTTCAGGGCGGTGCCGGCGGTAAAATTCGCGTCAGAGGGGCCTGCCTAGGGTTGTGACCTTGCGTCACAAATCACGTGCCGCAGCGCCGCATTCAACCTTCTGCATCGCGGCGCGGCATCGGGCGGGTGGGGATTTCCTTCAGCAGGCCGCCGACGCCCATCGCGGCAATATCGGCAGAGGTGACCGGAAGGCCGCAAATCACCCGCTCCAGCACCCAATCGGCGCCGTTGAGCGCCGGAGAGCGCGCGCAGCCCGGCAGGCCAATGACAGGCCTGTCCTGAAAGATGCCCAGAAACAACAGGTTGCCGGGATCGACCGGCATCCCGAACCGGGTGACGCTGCCGCCTGCTTTGCGCAAAGCCTCAGGTGCGACATCGTGGGTGTCAGAGGTCGCCGAGCCGGTCAGCACCAGCACCAGCTGCCCCGGTGCCCGGGTGATGGCCTCTGCCAGCGCGTCCTCTCGGTGCGGCACCACAATGCGCGGCGACAGGGGGATGCCCATCCGGTGCAGGCGCCCGGCCATCGCAGCGCGGCCTTTGTCCGGCGGCGTCTCGTCACTCACCTGCGTTTCAATCAGCGTGGCGGAGGAGAATACCGGCGGCAGCACCCGGATCGCATCCCCTGCGCCTTCGCTGGCGCGGCGGATGGCGTCGGCGGCGACGCCATAGGAGATGATCTTGATTGTGGCCAGCATCCCGTCCGCATCGGCGCGGTGATAATCCGGCACTGTGGCAACGGTGATCATCGGGTCCGCCGCATTGACGGCCTCCAGCTTGGCCCGGTCCAGCCGCACCAGACCAGAGCGGTCGGCATAGAGGTTCACCCGGCCCGTACCTGCACCGGAAATGCGAACGCCCTGCGCCGACGGGTCCGGTACCAGCGCATGTCCAAGCGCTGCTGCGGCGGCGTCCTCGTGCAGATCAGCTGGGTCGAGCCGGGCGACAGTCAGGGTTTCATGCCCCGCTGCGGCGAGGTCCTGGAGGTCATCTGCAGTCAGCACCGTGCCCTTGGCCACCTTGCAGGAGGCACCGCGCAGCGAATGCGCGAGGATGGCGCCCTTGGCCTGATGCAGCGGGACGGGTCCGAACCTCATGGCTGCTTGCCGCGCAGCACGGCAGTCATTTCGGCCAGAATGGACACGGCGATTTCCGCAGGGCCGGCGGCGCCGATATCAAGGCCGATAGGGCCGTGGATGCGGTTGATTTGGGTTTCGCTGAAGCCGGCGCCCTGCATCCGCGCCACCCGGGCGGCTTGTGTTTTCTTCGATCCCAGCGCGCCGATGTAGAACACATCTGCCTTCAGGGCCGCTTGCAGCGCCGGATCGTCCAATTTCGGATCATGGGTCAGCAGCACCAGCGCGGTGCGGCTGTCGAGACCGAGCTTTGCCAGCGCCTCGTCCGGCCAGTCGTCCATCAGCATCTCGCCGGGGAAGCGTTCCGGCGAGGCAAAGGCGGCGCGCGGGTCGATGATCACCACGTCATACCCCGCGATCCGCGCCATCGGCACCAGCGCCTGGGTGATGTGGACCGCGCCGACGCAGACCAGACGCAGCGGCGGGTTGTGAACGGCCACAAAGGTTTCGCCGTCGTCTTCCAGGCCTGAGCGGTCCAGGCGCATCCGGTCGGGGTATCCCTCGCGGACCAGGCGGCGGGCGCCGGTGGCAAGGTTCACCTCATAGGCCACGGGCGTGCGGTTGGCGCGGGCCTCTGCCAGTTCTTGCAGCAGGTCCGCGGGCAGCGCCGAGCCGGCCGGCTCCACCAGCACCTTGATGGTGCCGCCGCAGGCCAGGCCGACGGCAAAGGCGTCCGCGTCGCTGACGCCGAATTCCAGCAAGCGGTGGCGGCCGTCCTGCAGTGCGTCAAGTGCTTCGGCCACCACGGCGCCCTCGACGCAGCCGCCGGAGACGGAGCCTTCGATCTTGCCATCCCCTGAGACCGCCAGCTGCGAACCGGTGCGGCGCGGGGCGGATCCCCAGGTCTGCACCACGGTGGCCAGCGCCGCGCCTGAACCGGAACGGTGCCATTCCAGGGCTGTCTCAGGCGCGTTCTCAAACGGGTTTGCGGTATGCATGCGGCGTCCTCCCCGCCGGTTTGCCCGGCTTTGAACCTCAAAGGTCGGGGTTCGTTGGCTTGGATTCAAGCGGGAAGTTGCGGCGTCCAAACAGAAAACGCCCGCCGGGCCAGGCGGGCGCTTGGGGTTTGCTTGGGTGCGGTGGTTATTCCGCCGGCTGCAGTTCAGCCTTTTGCGGCACCAGCCGCTGCGGCAGGGCAAAGGCCAGTGCGATGAAACCAAGGCCCAGAAGGATGCCCAGCAGATTGCCGGGCAGCGCGGTCAACCCTTCGTATTTGGCGCCTGGAACGGTGCCGAGGGTGACCTTGCCGCCCGCGATGCTGTCCAGCAGGCCGCTGGCCTTCCACGACGGGTAGGTCGCCATATAGGCAGCCGCGCCCAAGAGCCCGCCCGCGATGAAGAACAGCGCGTCCTTGCGGCCCGAAGCGGCGGCGACAACGCCGGTGCCAGGGCAATAGCCCGACAACGCCCAGCCGGCACCCAGCATCAGCCCGCCGACGAAAACGCCGGCATAGGCGGTCTTCACAGACATATGGCCGACATCGACAAGCCCCGCCATCTGGCCGCCGAACATCAGAACCGATCCGGTGCCGATTGCCAGCAGGATGGCTTTGGCGAGGTTCAGATTGGTAAGGTTCAGCATCTTGCCGATAAAGCCGGGGTTCGACGCCCCGATCCGGTCCAGCACCGCACCAAAGGCGGCGCCGGTTACAATTGCCAATAAGATGGTTGTCATGGCTCAGGCCTCCTTTTTGAACAGCAGCAGCGAGACGGGGATGGCAGCGGCAAAGGCACCGGCCGCGAAGATATAGCCGGAGAGCGCGGTTTGCATCATGCCGGACATCATGTGCCCCGAGGTGCAGCCGCCAGCGAGGCGCGCGCCGTACAGCACGATGAATCCGCCCAGGAAAGCCGCGGCGTATCGTTTCATCCGGCAGCCGCCGAAGTTGGCGCGCCAGAGCGCAGGGATTGTCCGCTCAGCCTGCGGGATGCCGCCGCGCAGCCTGGCCGACAGCAACCCGCCCAGCGCCATCGCCAGCACAAAAACAAAGCTGTAGTTCAGCGGGCTGGAGACGGCCCTGGCATATTTGCCGCCGGATTTTGCCAGATAGGCGTTGGTGGAGGTGGTGCCTTCGGCGGTTTCTGTCACCAGTCCGGGGAACACCGCATCCGCGATAATGCCGTCCAGGATCACAAATTGCGTTGAAACCCCGATGGGTTTGACCAGCAGCACCGCCAGAAAGAACACCAGCCCCAGCATGAGGCCTCCGGCTTTCCAGTTGAGAGTCATGTCAGCTCCTTTCGCACGTTACATTCTGATTTCAGAATACAACGTGGACGCGGGGAGCGGGTTGATCCAGATCAATTGACATTCCGTTTCCGGAATTCGTTAATCGAGCATTGCCATCAGCCTGGCTTTCTCGCCCGCATCGGAGGGGCTGGAGATCACCTGTGCCAGATCCTGCAGCGAGGCGATGGAATGGCCGGCGCGGAAACTGTCGGTATAGGGCAGCATGGCGCGGATGCCCTGCGCCCTTGGGGCAAAACCGTCCCAGCGCAGCAGCGGGTTCAACCAGATCAGGCGGCGCGACGACAGCTGCAACCGCTGCATCTCGCGGGCCAAAGCCTCCGGGTCGCCGCGGTCCAGCCCGTCGGTGATCAAAAGCACCACCGCGCCCTGCCCCATCACCCGGCGCGACCAGTCCCGGTTGAAGGCGTGCAGGCAGTCGCCGATCCGGGTACCGCCCTCCCAGTCCTGCGCCTCTGATCCTGCTGCGGCCAGGGCCGCGTCCACGTCGCGCTGATGCAGATGGCGGGTGATATTTGTCAGCCGGGTGCCGAAAGTGAAGCCATGCACCCTGGCCCAGCCTTGTCCATTTGCATTGGCGGCGGCGTGCAGGAAATGCAGGATGATGCGGCTGTACTGGCTCATCGAGCCGGAGATATCGCAAAGCACCACCAGATTTGGCCAGCGGATGCGGCGCTTGGCGCGGGCGATCTGCTGCAATTCGCCGCCCTGGCGGGCTGTATTGCGCAAAGTGCGGCGCCAGTCGGGACGTGTCCCCTGCACTGAGGCCATCAAGCGGCGTGACTGGATCGGTGTCACCGGCAGGATGAGCTGCGCAAGGATGCGTTTGGCGGCGGCAATCTCTGACGTGCTCATCTGTTCGAAATCAAGGGTTCTGAGGCGTTCTTCGGCAGACATGGTGAGGGTGGTGTCCACCTCAACTTCGGTGCCGTCCTCATCCTTGTCCGGTGTCTCCGGCTGGTCCTGCATACCGTCCAGCAGCGCCTCGGCGGCGCGTTTTTCCGCCGGTTTGGCGGCGCGGTCCTCCTGCACGCCGCGGATAGCGGGCAGCATGGCGGCCATCATGTGTTCCAGATAGCGCGGGTCGCGCCAGAACAGGCGGAAGACCTGGGCGAAGACCGCCCGTTGCTCGGGCTTGGTCACGAAACAGGCGTGCAAGGCCCAGTAGAAATCCGTCCGGCTGGTGAATCCTGCGGCGGCCACCGCCTGTACCGCATCCAGCACCCGGCCCGGACCGATCGGCAGACCCGCCTTGCGCAGGGCGCGGGCGAAATGGGTGAGGTTCTGGACCAGCTTGGGGTGGTCCGGCAGGGTGAGCGGCGGAGTGTCAGGCACTAGGGCAGCTCATGGGGGCGCTGCCCCCAAACCCCCGGAGTATTTCTGGAAAGATGAACCATCAGGCCGCATCCAGGCTTGCCCGGGCCTGATCCAGGATGCGTTTGGCCTCGGAGCCGTGCAGGCGGGCGATGTCGTCCTGGTATTTGAGGATGGCGCCCAGGGTGTCTGCGATGACCTCGGGGCTGAGGGCGATCACGTCGAGGGCCAGCAGGCAATTGGCCCAGTCGATTGTTTCGGCGACCCCCGGTTTCTTGAACAGGTCTTCGGTGCGCAAGGATTGCACGAAGGCGACGATTTCGCGGCTGAGCTGCTGGCTGGCCCCGGGCGCGCGGGCGTTGAGGATTTCGACCTCGCGGGGGAAATCCGGGTAGTCGACCCAATGATAGAGACAGCGGCGTTTCAGCGCGTCATGCACTTCCCGCGTCCGGTTGGAGGTGAGGATGACGATCGGCGGCTCCGGCGCCTGGATGGTGCCAAGCTCGGGGATCGTCACCTGGAAATCGCTGAGCGCCTCCAGGAGGAAAGCCTCGAACGGTTCATCGGTGCGGTCGATTTCGTCGATCAGCAGGACGGGGGCGCCGTGCTCATCGGGGCGCATCGCCTGCAACAGCGGGCGTTCGATCAGGTAATCGGCGGAGAAGAGTTCCGCCTGCAGGGCGGCGCGTTCGGCGCTGCCTGCGGCCTCGGCGGTGCGGATGGCGACCATCTGGGCGGCGAAATTCCATTCATAGACGGCGCTGGCGGCATCCAGCCCCTCGTAGCATTGCAGCCGGATCAGGCGGCGGCCCAGTGCGGCGGCAATGGCCTTGGCGATCTCGGTTTTGCCGGTGCCGGCCTCGCCCTCCAGAAACAGCGGGCGGCCCAGTTTCAGCGATAGGAACACCACAGTGGCCAGAGACCTGCCGCAGACATAGCCCTGCTCTGCCAGCATCTGCTGAACCTGACCGATGGATTGCGCCTGCTGCATGTTGTGCCTCCCTTTGCCAAGGTCAAAAGGCCATGCAGCGCGCCGTCGGTCAAGCCGTGCGCTGCGAAGACGCTGCGGCGGCCGCGGGAAGGGTTTGTATTGCAGCGGCCTTTGGATAAGACTGGCGGCGAAGCGGAAAGAAAGCCGAGCCATGAAAAACCAATCCCTGAAGCGGTATCACCCGGCAGCGCAGCGCGGCGTCTTGGTCAGCGGGCAGGACTGAAGCCGATGCGGGTTCTGGCAATTCTGTGCGTGCGCAATGAGGGCGCGTTCCTGCTGGAATGGCTGGCCCATCACCGGGCTGCAGGGTTTACCGATTTCCTGGTGTTCTCAAACGATTGCCAGGACGGCACCGATCACATGCTGGACCGGTTGCAGGACATGGGTCAGCTCGTCCATGCCCGCAATGAAGGCCCGTATGACAAGGGCGGCATTCAGTTCACCGCATTGAAGCAGGCCGACCGGCATCCGCTGATGAAGCAGGCCGATTGGGTGCTGGTGCTGGATATCGACGAATTCGCCTGCATCAAGACCGGCGATGGCAAAGTGGCGGATCTGCTGGCGGCGCTGCCTGAGGCCGATGCGGTGACGCTGACCTGGCGGCTGTTCGGCAACGCAGGCGCCGTGCGGTATAAGGATGCGCCAGTGACCGCGCAATTCACCCGCTGCGCGCCGGAGGTCATTCACTGGCCATGGCGGGCGGTGATGTTCAAGACGCTGTACCGCAATGACGGCACCTACAGGAAATGCGGGGTTCACCGGCCCCGCGATATCCGCAGCGCGGCGCAGCTGGACAGCTTCCGCTGGTATGACTGCGAAGGCCGCGAACTGGGCAAGGCGTTTAAGACCAAGCGGCTGTTTTCCAATTACGGCCAGCCCAACGGGCGGCTGGCGCAGCTGAATCATTACCCGCTGGGGGCGATGGAAAGCTATGTGCTGAAGGCCGACCGCGGAAGGGTCAACCGGCAGGCGGAGCTGGGCATGGATTACTGGGTTGAGCGCAATTACTGCAGCGCCGAGGATACCTCTATCGCCCGTTACGGCACAGACTGCGCGGGTCTTCAGGCCGGGCTGATGGAGGATCCGGACCTGGCCCGGCTGCACCGCGGAGCAGTGGCCTGGCGCCATGCCCGGTTTGCCGGGCTGATGACACAGGAACCCTATCGGGCGCTGTTCGCGCGTCTGCTGATGACACCCCCTGCCCGCCCGATAAGCCCGGCAGCCGCCGATCTGCTGCGCAGCTTTGCCATTCCGGATCAAGCCGCTCCGCAGCCTCCGGAGGACAGCAGCTGAGGCATTGCTGCCGACACTGGCAAAAGGCCGCCGAAAGAACCGCGCGCTGCCTCATTCAGGCATGGGTTTTTCCAATTTTGGCCTTAATTGTCACCTAAATGTAAATCCAAACAGCAGGCAGGACCCCTTTGGGGCAAAGAGGACAGCAGGCATGCAGGACGGACTTGAAAATCTGGATGAAGACCTTTCCGGGCTGAAGCCTGCCCAGTGGAAGGCCCGGATGGCGGCCCTGGCCGAAGAGCATGGCATGTACCAGCCGCTTGGCGACAAGCATTTCGCCACTTTTATCGACCAGGGCAATACGCTTTTGGTGACGTTTGAGACCATGCAGGGCATTCATAACCTGTCGGATCAGGCGCAGCCGCTGGGGTTTGACCTGGTGAAGAACCTGGGCTGGTCGCATATGTGCGTGGTCTCGGACGGCGACACCTGGTTCCGCGAAGGCCGTATCTATGGTTTTTTCGACCAGCTGATCGACGACGGGTTTTTCGACGAGTTCGACAAAGTGATCTTTTACGGTGCGGGCCCCTGCGGTTATGCGGCGGCAGCCTATTCGGTGGCCTCGCCGGGTGCGGTGGTGGTTGCGGTGCAGCCGCAGGCGACGCTGGACCCGCGGATGACCGAATGGGATGACCGGTTTGCCGATATGCGGCGCCTGTCCTTCACCGACCGGTACGGCTATGCACCCGACATGCTGGACGCCGCTGATCAGGCCTATGTGATCTATGACCCGCAGGAACAGCTGGACGCCATGCATGCCTCGCTGTTTGCACGCAAGAACGTGACGCGGCTGCGGGTGCCGCATCTGGGCGATGCGGTGCAGACCCGGCTGATCGAGATGGAGATGCTGTATCACATCCTGTCGCTGGCAGGCAGCCGCAAGCTGACCGGCGGCGCCTTTCACAAGCTGCTGCGCAGCCGCCGCAACAATTCTTTCTTCCTGCGCAATCTGCTGAAAAACCTGGAACGGCAGGACCGCCCGTTCCTGATGGCGCTGTTGTGCCGCAATGTGACCGAGCGGATGCGGGCCCCGCGGTTCCGCCGCCGCCTGCAGGAACTGGAAACCCGCGCCGAAGACGGCGAGTTCACCTTTCCTGCAAAGCCCTGAGCGGCGCCTGCTCCGGGCGCATTCAGCCGCTTCTTTTCTGCCCGCCTCTGTGCTAGGCGGGCAGCATGACCCAGACGCTGACCATCCCCCGCCCCGACGATTGGCACCTGCATCTGCGCGATGGCGCGATGCTGGAGGCCGTGCTGCCCGAAACCGCCCGCCATTTCGGCCGCGCAATCATCATGCCGAACCTGGTGCCGCCAGTGGTGACCGGGGCGCAGGCCGCGGCCTACCGCGACCGCATTCTGGCGGCGCTGCCCGCGGACATGGCGTTTGAACCGCTGATGACACTGTACCTGACCGAGGACACCGACCCCGCGGACGTCGCCGCGGCGCACGCCAGCGGGCTGGTCAAGGCCGTGAAACTGTACCCGGCCGGCGCCACCACCAATTCGGCCTCGGGCGTCAGCGATTTCAGCAAGGTGCGCGGCGTGCTGGAGAAGATGGCTGAGATCGGCCTGCCGCTGTGCGTGCATGGCGAAGTGACTGACCCCGATATTGATATTTTCGACCGCGAGGCGGTGTTCATCGACCGGGTCCTGGACCCGATCCGCAAATCCACCCCCGGCCTGCGCGTGGTGATGGAGCATATCACCACCAAAAACGGCGTCGATTATGTGAAATCCAATGCCGCAGATCTGGGGGCGACGATCACCACGCACCATCTGATCATCAATCGCAACCACATCCTGGTGGGCGGCATCAAGCCGCATTACTATTGCCTGCCGGTCGCCAAGCGCGAAGAGCACCGTCTGGCGTTGCGCGCTGCCGCCACCTCGGGCGATGCGCGGTTTTTTCTGGGTACCGATTCCGCGCCCCATACCGATCCGAACAAGGAAAGCGGCTGCGGCTGTGCCGGCTGTTTCACCGCCACCAACACCATGTCCCTGCTGGCGCATGTGTTCGAGGAAGAGAGCGCGCTGGACAAGCTTGCGGGCTTTGCCTCGGAAAACGGTCCGGCGTTTTACGGCCTGCCGGTGAGCAGCGAGATACTGAGCTTAGCCAAGAGCGATGCACCGGTGGTCTTCCCGGAGAAGATTGAGACCGGCGATGGGCCTGTCACCGTGTTCGATCCGGGATTTGATGTTCACTGGCGTGCGGAATAGCAACACCTGTTCACTAATCCTTTACGATCTTACCCCTTGCCCTTGCCCGGAATCAGCGCGCCCACTCAATTACTGGGCCAATAGTTCCCGCCAGCAATTAGCGCTGGCAATTTTCCGGTAAAGGGCAAGGGTATGACAACATTTACGTTCAGCGGGCTTCGGGTTGATTACGAAAACGGCGATGCTGTAGCGGCAAAAGAGATCGACACATCGATTATCGTTTCCTCTGCGTCGTCGGCATTTTCCTATTCGATCACCGGCCATGATGCCGACGGTGTTGCGATCATCAATGTGTCGGACGATATTCAACAGGTCATCGCGGACGGAACGAACCTGGACGCACCGAATTTTCCGGTGGTATCGGAAGAAACCCAGATCACCCGTGTGACTTGGCCCGGCGGCACCAGCACGGTGCTGATCCTCGCCTTTGAAACCGGTGGAAACAGCGACACCGAGTTTTACTTTGTCATCGACGGGCCGCAGATACCGGATATCAGCACTCTGTCTGACTGGAATGATTTCGACGACTCGATCACCGGCCTGTCGGACCCCACCGGCGCCTATGGCCCGGGCCAGAGCATCGCTTGGTCGTCAATCGACGGCGCAACCACAAGCCAGGACGATGAATTCTGGGGCACCCCCGGCCGCAACATCTTTAACGGCGGCAAGGGAGACGACTATTTCTCCAGCTCCGACGGACGCGATACTTATAACGGCGGCGCTGGCAGTTTTGACCAGGTCTCCTTTACCGGGGACCCCAATGGCGTGACTGCGCATCTTGGCACCGGCAAGGCAACTGACGGCTGGGGCAGAACCGACACCCTGAAAAGCATCGAAGTGCTGCGGGGATCGGCTTTTGACGACAGTCTTAGCGGCAGCGGCAAAAACAACACCTTCCGCGGGGTCGAAGGCAACGACACCATCAAAGGCGGCAAAGGCCGCGATGAGGTCCGCTATGACCGCGACGAACGCTATGGCGGCGAGGATGGCGCAACTGTCAACCTGTCCAAAGGCTTTGCCATTGACGGCTTTGGCGACCGCGACACGCTGAAAAGCATCGAAAACGCGCGCGGTACTGACAGCGGCGACAAGATTACCGGCAGCAGCACCGGCAACCGCATTATGGGGCTGGCCGGCAACGACACCCTGTCCGGCAAGGACGGAAGTGACACGATTTTTGGCGGCGGCGGCAAGGACAGGATCAATGGTGACGGCGGCAACGATCTGTTGTCCGGCGAAGGCGGTGCAGACCGGTTCATTTTCAAAGGCACGTTTGGTGACGACACGGTATCCGACTTCTCGACGGCGGGGCGCAAAGAAAAGATCGACCTGTCTGATGTCGCAACCATCAAGCACTTCCGCGATCTGAAGAACAACCATCTGTCCGAAAATGATGACGGCGATGCGGTGATCCGCGACAACCGGGGCAATACAATCACCCTGGAAGACATCGCGGTGGCAGACCTGTCCGGCAACGACTTTCTGTTCTGATCCCGAACCGCAGGTGCCGGCCTGAAAAGCCGGCGACGAAAGACAGTAAAAAGGCCTGTGCTCCGGCACGGGCCTTTTGTTTGCTATTTCAAACAGCTGGCGCTTTACACTTGAAAGACGAGCCGGCAAGTGTAGTTTCAACTTTGATTTAAATAAGTTCTTTTTGGGGTGACCACCTATGACGACCTATACGCTTTCAGGCTTCGGCGTCGGTAAATTTTCTTTGTTCGATCCTGCCGGGGGGGGATGGGTGCAGACCGGTCTGAAACTCAGACTGACGGTTCCGGATGGCGAAGGGTTTACGTTTTCGCCAACCCGGGTTCACGAAGACAAGGTTGATATCGAACCCGGTGATCACGTTTCCGGCCTGACGCGGACCCAAGGCGAGGCCGCTGACGGAACGCACTATGGCACGCTGGACGCTGGATACTCGCTGTCGGAAATTTCGTGGGACGGCGGCAAGACCGTGGTTCTGACAATGCACAGCATGAGTGCTCATCAGGCTGTTTACGCGCTGAGCGGCGATCCGCTGCCGGAGATTGGCAGTTACAGCGACTACGCGGCCTTTGAAGGCTCGATCACCCAGCGATCCCCTGTCACCACCTCCCTGCAACCCGGTCAAGTCCTGGAGTGGGCCCTGGGCACGGTGGACGTTTCGCAACGCGACAGGCTCATCGGAACCGACCGGGATGATACGCTGAAGGGCGGTGCCGGGGCTGACACCATCAAAGGCGGCGCGGGCGACGACGTTGTGAAAGGCGGGTCCGGCAGCGACAAGCTGGCCGGAATTTCAGGCGATGACACGTTGTCCGGCCAAAGGGGCGAAGACAGGCTGAACGGCGGCAGAGGCAGGGACAGCCTGGATGGTGGCAGGGGGGACGACGCGCTGAAAGGCGGCAAAGGCCGGGATACGCTGGATGGCGGTGCAGGGTACGATACCCTGCATGGCGGCTCCGGGCGGGACAAGCTCAACGGCGGATCAGGCGACGACATTTTTGTGTTTTTTAGCCGCTTTGGCGACGACACTATTACCGACTTTGATGCCTCCAGCAGCGGCGAAAAGATTGACCTGAGCACGGTGTCCAGCATCACGGATATGACCGATCTGCTGGACAACCACATCCGGGAAGACGGCGAAAACGTCGTGATCGAGGACGTACACGGCAGCACCATCACGCTGGAAAATGTGCAGCTGGCGGATCTGGACGAAACGGATTTCAATTTCGAATTGCCCGAATGGGAGCCTGTACTCGTTTCAGCCAAGCAGCCTGCCGGCATCGACACCCCTGCCCCCATTGTTGAAAAACTCTGGGCCTGCGAAGACTACCCAGCCCCCCAGGAATGGAACTTGGTCTGATCTGAGCATCAGAGGGCAGCATTGGCCTGCTGCCCTTCCGGGGGTTCAAACCGGCGGCGTTCCGGTTTAAGGACAGCAAAACCGCTGCCGCAAAGGATGCCTGCCGCCATGATCCCATCGTCCTATCCGTCTCAAGAAGAAATCGCCCGCCTGTCGGCCCGGATGCTGCTGGAAATCGGTGCGGTGAACTTTAACACCGAGACACCTTATACGCTGGCCTCCGGCCTGCCCTCGCCCAGCTATATCGACTGCCGTAAGCTGATTTCCTTTCCGCGGATCCGCTCGACGCTGATGGATTTCATGACCGTTACCGTGATGCGCAACGCAGGCTTTGAAGCGTTCGACAATATCGCCGGCGGTGAGACTGCGGGCATTCCCTTTGCTGCCCTGGTCGCCGAACGCATGGCACTGCCGATGACCTATGTGCGCAAGAAGCCCAAGGGCTATGGCAAAAACGCCCGCATCGAGGGCGCGATGAGCGAAGGCGAACGGGTGCTGCTGGTCGAGGATCTGACCACCGATGGCGGATCGAAGCTGTCGTTTGTCGATGCGATCCGCGAGACCGGCGCCAGCTGCGGCCACACCGCAGTGATTTTCTATTACGACATCTTCCCGGAAACCACCAAGACCCTCGGCGATCACGGGGTGGAACTGCACTATCTGTGCACTTGGTGGGATGTGCTGGCCGAAGCCCGCGCGCAAGGCGCGTTCAGCACCGAGACGCTGGATGAGGTGGAAACCTTCCTGAAGGATCCGCGCGCCTGGCAGGACGCGCATAAATCCGCTTAACGCCAGGGAAAGCGTTACGGGGCGGCCTGTGGACAAAGCCGCCTCGAATCATATTCTGCGCCAATTGAAATGCAGATATAGACTTCTTCCCAGATCGCACCACATCATATAGTCTGCATAGGGCAGGCATACTGGCCTTTCCGGTAAACAGCCCACAGGCCCCGTGCGGATATCCACAAGGGATCCACAGAGATTCCCAGATAGGAGAAACGCCCTTGGCGCCCTATAAGGCGGGCTTAGTGACGAGAGCAGTGATGAACGAAATTACCCCTTTCGACGGCGATATGCCGCCTCCGGCCCCGATGCCGGAACCTGCCGCACCGCAATCTGCGATGCCGGACAATGAACTGCCGCATTCGGTGGAGGCGGAACAGCAGCTCTTGGGCGCGATCCTGACCAACAACGAGGTCTATGACAAGATCGCGCTGATCATCGACTCGTCGCATTTCTATGATCCGGTGCATGCCCGGATCTATGAAGTGGCCGCGGCGCGGATTTCCAAGAACGCGCTGGCCTCGCCAGTGACGCTGAAGGCGTTCCTGGAAGACCACGAAGGGCTGAAGGAGCTGGGCGGTCCGGCCTATCTGGCCAAACTGGCCGGCGCGTCGATCTCGGCCTTTGCGGTGCGGGATTACGCACAGATGATCTACGACCTGGCGATCCGGCGCGAGCTGATCGCCCTGGGCCACAGCATTGCAGAAAAGGCGCGCCGCGTTGACGTGGCATCAGAACCTAAAGAGCAGATCGTTGAGGCAGAACAATCGCTGTATCAGCTGGCCGAGCAGGGCCAGACCGAAAGCGGTTTCAAGTCGTTCCTGAAAGCCGTCACAGAAGCGGTTAATGTGACCAACGAGGCGTATCAGCGGGGTGGCGGCATGGCCGGCATCTCGACGGGCCTGATGGACCTCGACAAACAACTTGGCGGCCTGCATCCCTCGGACCTTCTGATCCTCGCGGGCCGCCCCTCTATGGGGAAGACGTCGCTGGCGACCAACATCGCCTTTAACGTCGCCAAGGCCTATAAACGCGGGATAAAACCCGACGGTTCGGAGGGCGCACTGGACGGCGGCGTGGTTGGCTTCTTCAGCCTCGAGATGAGCGCCGAGCAGCTGGCCGGGCGTATTCTGGCGGAAGCGTCTGAGATTTCATCGCACAAGATCCGCCAGGGCGACATGACCGAAGGCGAATTCCGCCGCTTTGTGCAGGCGGCCAAGGATCTGGAAAGCTGCCCGCTGTTCATTGACGACACGCCTGCAATTCCGATTTCGCAGCTGGCCGCACGGGCACGCCGCCTGAAACGGACGCATGGGCTGGACCTCCTGGTGATCGACTATCTGCAGCTGTGCCGCGGCATGGCCGAAAACCGGGTGAACGAGATTGCCGAAATCTCGATGGGGATGAAGGCGATTGCCAAGGAATTGAACATCCCGGTGATCGCGCTGTCGCAGCTGTCGCGTCAGGTGGAGAACCGCGAAGACAAGCGCCCGCAGCTGTCGGACCTGCGGGAATCCGGCTCGATCGAGCAGGACGCAGACGTGGTGATGTTTGTGTTCCGAGAGGAATATTACAAGGAACGGGAAAAGCCGGGCGACCACGAGCTGGACAGGATGGAAGAGTGGAAACAGGCGATGGAGAGCCTGCACGGCAAGGCGGATGTCATTGTCGGCAAACAGCGCCACGGCCCCATCGGCACCGTGACCCTGACATTCGAGGCGCAATTCACCCGCTTTGGCAACCTGGCCAAAGCCTGGCAGCAGGGGCAGGAAGACTACTGATCCCGGCCGGTTTGGACCGGTGTCCGGTCTACCTGTGCCAGGGCCTGGCAGGTAACAGGATTGTCAGTGCCCCGGCACCAGCCCGGTCCGCTCCCCCCCGCTGGACCGGGCTTATTTGTTTGATGGCGGCGGAGCTCTGCCGCCATTACGGTTTTTCCCACTTGACCTGCGGTCTCCCCATGTCATGAACACCGCATGAGCACGGCAAGATTGACAATCAACCTGGATGCGCTGGCCACCAACTGGCGGAATCTGGATGCGCTGACCACCTGCGAAACCGCAGCCGTGGTCAAGGCGAACGGCTATGGCCTGGATGCGGGCCGCGTCGGCAAGGCGCTGGCCAAGGCGGGCGCGCGCAATTTCTTTGTGGCGGCGGCGGAAGAAGGCGGCGCGTTGCGCCGTGCGCTTGGCCCCGGCCCCGGTATTTCGGTGTTTTCCGGCCATATGGCGGGTGACGCCAAGCTGTTGAAGGATTTCCAGCTGACGCCGATGCTGAACTCATTGGACCAGATGCTGCGCCATTTCGAGGCCCTGCCGGGCCATGCCTTCGGGGTGCAGCTGGACAGCGGCATGAACCGGCTGGGGATGGAGTATAGCGAATGGGCAGCGGTGGCCGAGATCGCCCTGGGCCAGAATCCGGTTCTGCTGATGTCGCATCTGGCCTGCGCCGATGAGCCCGGCCACGCGATGAACGCGCAGCAATTGCAAACCTTCCGCGATATGACCGACGGGCTGGAGATCCCCCGCTCGCTGGCCGCCACCGGCGGCATGCTGCTGGGGGCGGAATACCATTTCGACCTTTGCCGCCCCGGTATCGGGCTATATGGCGGGCTGCCGTTCAAGGACGCGCTGCCGGTTGTGCAGCTGGACCTTCCCGTCATTCAGCTGCGCGATCTGGAGCCGGGTGAGACTGCCGGTTACGGCAACAGCTGGACAGCCAAGCGCCCCAGCCGCATCGCCACCGTCGCCGCGGGCTATGCCGACGGGCTGCACCGGGCGATGGGCAATGGCGGCATCCAGGTTTTTGCGGGCCGCACCCCCTGCCCGGTCGTAGGCAGGGTCTCGATGGATCTGATAACCGTGGACGTGACCGATCTGGCTGAGGTGCCTGAGGCGCTGTCGATCCTCAATGAGCAGCAGACCGTGGACACGCTGGCCGATGCGGCCGGCACCATCGGCTATGAGATCCTGACCTCTACCGGTCACCGCTATGCACGGACTTATCAGGGATGAACCCTATTGCCCTTCTGGCCCGGCTGGGCCGCACCGCATTGGCCGGGCTGTCTGCTATTGGCCGCGCCGCACTGTTTGCGCTGCGCGCCTTCAGCCATATGGTCCGCCCGCCCTACTACCCGCGCGAGCTGCTGCAGGCGCTTTTGAACATCGGCTGGCTGTCGCTGCCGGTTGTCGGTCTGACAGCGATCTTCACCGGCGGCGCGCTGGCGCTGCAAATCTATGCCGGCGGCGCGCGCTTTAATGCCGAGGCGGTGGTGCCGCAGATCGTCGCCATCGGCATGGTGCGCGAGCTGGGCCCGGTGCTGGTCGGGCTGATGATCGCGGCACGGGTAACCTCATCCATCGCGGCGGAGATCGCCACCATGAAGGTGACCGAGCAGATCGACGCGCTGGTCACACTTTCGACCCATCCGATGAAATACCTGGTCGCACCCCGCGTGCTGGCGGCGCTGATCACCGTGCCGGTGCTGGTGGGGGTCGGCGACATTATCGGCATCATGGGCGGCTATACGGTGGCGGTGCAGAACCTCGGTTTCAATTCGGCGGCCTACCTGAAGAACACCGTAGATTTCCTGGAGCCGCTCGACATCATCTCCTCTCTGGTCAAGGGCGCCGCCTTTGGCACCATCGCGGCGATGATGGGCTGCTATTACGGCATGCAATCGGGCCGCGGCGCCCAGGGCGTGGGCCGCGCCACCAAGGGGTCTGTTGAATCCGCTGCAGTGCTGATACTGGCCGCCAACTTTGTTCTGACAGGGGTGTTCTTCTCGCTATGATCCGGACATGCGGGACACTCGCGTTAGCAGTCGTTCTGGCTGGCTGTGCTCAGCCGGAATATAGAATTGTGCGAGATAGCACTTTCAGCTCAAAAGCCCCTGCAGGTGTGAACGACGCCCGCCTCCGTTCAGTCGCCTTTGAAAAGTTGCACGGTTCCACTCGTTCTCAGGCCATTTCCTTCCTAGTGGAAGATGGCTTTCATTGCTCAAACGCAACTTGCACGTACGTCGCTAACTACAAGCGCAGCACTGCGGAAATCTGGTTTGGCCTCATCCCGCCCGGAGAGAAAGTGCTTGATGACCGGTATGCCTCCTAAATCACATATCAGGTCCAAGTTCTCAACGATGCCGTTCAAAGCCTTGAAGATGTCAGCGCGGATTTTCGCTTGGAACGAGGAAAAGTGCCATGGCATCGCAGCCCCCGCCCCACGGATTTTGAGGTGATCAATGATTAGAATGGAAAACGTTCGCAAATCCTTTGGCGACAATGCTGTGCTGAACGGCATGAACCTGGAGATCCCCAAGGGCACCTCGATGGTGATCATCGGCGGCTCCGGCACCGGAAAATCGGTGGCGCTGAAAAGCGTGCTGGGGCTGATCACCCCGGACTCAGGCGAGATCTATGTCGATGGCAGGCCGTCCGGATCCGGCGACCGCGACAAGTTCCTGGCGCGGTTCGGGATGCTGTTTCAGGGCGGTGCGCTGTTTGACTCGCTGCCGGTCTGGCAGAATGTGGCCTTCCGCCTGCTGCGCGGCGCGCTGAAACGCCCGGCTGAGGAAGCCCGCGGGATTGCAATTGAAAAACTGCGCCGGGTGGGGCTGAAATCAGACGTCGCCGACCGCCTGCCCGCCGAGCTGTCAGGGGGCATGCAGAAACGCGTCGGCCTGGCCCGCGCCATTGCAGCCGAACCCGAGATCATCTTTTTCGACGAGCCGACCACCGGTCTGGACCCGATCATGTCCGGCGTGATCAACGACCTGATCCGCGAGATCGTGGTGGAGATGGGTGCGACCGCGATGACCATCACCCACGACATGACCTCGGTGCGCGCCATTGCCGACAATGTGGCGATGCTGCACGGCGGGGTGATCCAATGGACCGGCCCGGTGGCCGAGATGGACGCCTCGGGTGATCCCTATATGGAGCAATTCATCCACGGCCGCGCGGAGGGGCCGATCGAGGCGGTGAGGTAATGGACTTCGGGATCGCATTTTGGTTTATTATCTTTCCTGCTTGCTTCGTCGCAAGCACATGTCTGACGGTGACCTTTGGCAAACGGTTGCGCCGTCATACAAAATTGCAAAGAACAGGCCTTCTGGCGATATTCTTCGGTTGTCTACCGCTCGGCCTCGACCTTATCTACAGTCTGGCTTATTGGCTTCTGGAATTGGGCCCTGCCCCGCTTGCCAAGGCCGTAATCTCAACGACGCGGGCAGTCACCGTCGGCATTCCGCTTAACTTGGCACTCTCATTTTACGCACTGACAAAGTGGACGTTGCCCTGGCACAGCGCTTCCATCATTTTCTGCAACACAATTTTCGGTATGCTCGCTTTGCTCTTTTTTGATATTTTCTAGCATCTGCAAAAAGGCCAGTCGCTTCCCAACCGGCAGGGCCTCCCCTTTTTATTTCACAAACACTCCGGCGAGAGGCATCCTTAGCCTCCATATATGCTGCCGCTACGGTTTTCAGGCCACTTGCCCGCTTTTAAATCCGGCCCCGCACACACAATTCCAAATGGGATAGCAGAAACGAGCCGCCATGATCCTCCGCCTCCTCACCCTGTCGCTGCTGATCCTTTACCCCGTCGCATGGTTCGCGCCGCTGATGCGGGCGGGGCTGCTGCCGATCTTCGGCCTCAGCGAAATCTCGGTGCTTACGGGGCTGCAGTCCTTGTGGGGCAGTGATGCGGTGCTGGCGCTGATCGTGACATTTTTTGCGATCTTTGCGCCCTACCTCAAAACCATCGGGCTGGCGCTGGTGCAGTGGGATCTGCTGGACAGCAAGGTGCAGCCGGTCCTGCATGTGTTGGGCAAACTGGCAATGGCTGATGTTTTCCTCATCGCGCTTTACATCACGCTGGCCAAGGGGATCGGCCTCGCGACCATTGAGACCGCCTGGGGGTTGTACCTGTTCACGGCATGCATCCTGGCCTCGCTGGGGCTGGGGATGCTGACTGAACGCACTGCAAAGATTGGCAAAACACCGGACTGAAAGCTTGATCCGGCGCTGAACCGCTCCATTTCGTAGGGCCGAACACCTGTATCGCAGGGGTCCGGCATGCTGCGCCCGGTTGACGGGCGTCCCCCGCAGCCTGCCGGCCCTGCATCTGTTGCATTGCTGCTGGAGGGGGACCTATGTCCGGCGTTCAATCAATTCTGTTCACTGCCCAGACCGTATTCATGCGGCTGACGTTCCTGCTGATCTGCTTTGGCGCGCTGGCGGCACTTGCGGCCACCGGACTGTCGGCCACGGGCATCTGGCCCTGGCTCAGCCTGCAGGCCGGGGTTGGCGCTGAAATTTACCCGCAGGCCGGGATTGCCGCACAGATCACCCTGACGGCGCTGGCGGTTATGCTGGCTTTTTTCCTGCCTGCCAACGGGCGTATCCTGGCGCTGGAAACCTCGCACCGGCGGTTTTCGCTGCAGATGGAGGACGTGCTGCAGGCCTATCAGCTGGCCCATGCCGCCGACCGCGCCGGGATCTTTACCCTGGCATCAGAGTTCGACGCGGTGAAGGAGCGGCTCGCCTTTCTGCGGTCGCACCCCGATCTGGCCGGGCTGGAACCGCAGGTGCTGGAGGTGGCGTCGCAGATGAGCCAGGTCAGCCACGAGCTGGCAGAAACCTATTCCGACGCCAAAGTATCCCGCGCCCGGCTGTTTCTGCAGCAGCGCCAGGAGGAGCTGGAGACCTTCAAGGCACGGCTGGAAGATGCCCAGATCGTCATGCATGAGCTGCGCCAGTGGTCCCGCGATGTGGAGATCGAGGAAAGCATCGCCAAATCGCATCTGGGGCGGCTGCGCGGCGAGCTGTTCGAATTGCTGCCGGAACTGTCGGCGCAACTGCAAAGCCCGCCGGACGGGTCTGATCCGCATTCCGGCAGCGTCGTGCCGATCCAGCCGCCCCGCCGCGCGGACTGACGCGCTCTGCGCTCCTTGCGGAGGACGCGTCAAAGGGGCGCTGCCCCCGGCCCTTGGAGGCCTCCCCCGGGGTATTTTCAACCAAAAAGAAGCCCGCTTCTTCTGGCCCCAGATATCCCGGAGCGCGAGGCAGAGCCTCGCTTTTGCCGTGACAGCCCGCACCAACCGCACGTCAAGGTTCACGGCCCTTGAACAAAACAGAAACATCTGCCACTGATCCGGCATGGCAAAAACATCTTTCTCCTGCTCGGCCTGCGGCGCGAGCTTCTCCAAATGGTCGGGCCGCTGCGAAGGCTGCGGCGAGTGGAACACGATTTCCGAGGACAAGGGGCTCAGCTCCGGCCCCTCGAAGAAGTCGCTGGGCGTCAAACGCGGGCGCACCATCCCGCTGAGTGATCTTGCAACCCGCGAAACCCCGCCGCCGCGCGCCTGCTGCGGCGTGGGGGAACTGGACCGGGTGCTGGGCGGCGGCCTGGTGGCGGCCTCGGCCATTCTGGTCGGTGGCGATCCGGGGATCGGCAAATCCACCCTTTTGCTGCAAGCGGCGGCGCGGTTTGCCAAGGCCGGTGTCAAGACCATCTATGTCAGCGGCGAGGAAGCCAGCGCCCAGGTACGGATGCGGGCGCAGCGGCTGGGGCTGACGGATGCGCCGGTGCAGCTGGCTGCCGAGACCAACCTGCGTGATATTCTGACGACGCTGGAAGCGGAGAAGCCGCAACTTGCTATCATCGACTCCATCCAGACCATGTGGTCCGACCACGTGGACAGCGCGCCGGGGTCGGTCAGCCAGGTGCGGGCTGCTGCGCATGAGCTGACCACCTTTGCCAAACGCAACGGGGTGTCGATCATCATGGTCGGCCATGTCACCAAGGACGGCCAGATCGCCGGCCCCCGCGTTGTTGAGCATATGGTCGACACGGTGCTCTATTTCGAGGGTGAGCGCGGCCATCAGTTCCGCATCCTGCGGGCGGTCAAAAACCGCTTTGGCCCGGCGGATGAGATCGGCGTGTTTGAAATGACCGGCGGCGGGCTGGCTGAGGTCATCAACCCCTCGGCCCTGTTTCTGTCCGAACGCGGCGAACCGTCGCCCGGCTCAGTGGTGTTTGCAGGGATCGAGGGCACCAGGCCCGTTCTGGTCGAGATGCAGGCACTGATTGCGCCCTCGCCCCATTCGCAGCCGCGCCGCGCTGTTGTCGGCTGGGATTCATCGCGGCTGGCGATGATACTGGCTGTCCTGGAAGCGCGCTGCGGCATCCCGTTTGCAGGTCTGGATGTCTATCTGAACGTGGCGGGCGGCATGAAGATCTCGGAGCCTGCGGCAGACCTTGCGGTGGCCGCAGCGCTGCTGAGCGCGCGGGAAGACGTGGCTTTGCCCGCCGATACGGTGGTTTTCGGAGAAATTTCGCTATCCGGAGCCCTGCGCCCGGCCCCGCAGACCGAAAACCGGTTGAAAGAGGCGCAAAAACTTGGTTTCACGGCGGCGATTGCCCCTGGCGGCAGTAAAACTGTGTCCGTGAACGGTCTGAACTTGCGAAAGTCCAGCGATCTGGCCGGTTTTGTTGGCGAATTCTTCGGGGCCGGCTAAGGTCGCAAAAAATTTATCGCAGGCAAACGGGCGAGGGACATGGAAGGTTTCACAATCATCGACGGGGTCGTGGCCCTGGTCATCGTCGTATCGGCGCTGCTGGCCTATTCACGCGGCTTCGTACGCGAAGCGATGGCCATTGCAGGCTGGATCGCCGCGGGCGTGCTCGCCTTTATCTTTGCGCCGCAGGTGGAACCGCTAATGGCGGAAATTCCAGTGATCGGTGAATTCATCGCCGACAGCTGCGAATTGTCGATCATCGCGGCCTTTGCCGCGGTGTTTGCCCTGGCGCTGATCGTGGTCTCCTTCTTTACGCCGCTGTTTTCCACCCTGGTGCAGCGCTCTGCGCTTGGCGGGCTGGATCAGGGCACGGGTTTCTTCTTTGGCGTCTTGCGCGGCATTCTTTTGGTGGCGATTGCCTTCTTCCTCTACAATGTGGTGATGACCGGGCAGAGCTTCACAATCGTTGACGAAAGCCGTTCGGCCGAAGTGTTTGAGCGTTTGATCGGCAAGATTGAGGACCGCAACCCGGAGCAGGCATTGGGCTGGGTCACCGAGCAGTATGAAGCGCTGATCGGGTCCTGCGGTCAGTAATACCTAAGGATTACCACCTTAAGACAGATACGCGGGCGCCCCTTGGGCGCCCGTTTTGCTTTGAATTCAAAGCGTTCACACAGTTATCCACAAGCAGCCGGGCTGGATGGTTAACGAGATAATTGATGGTTAACGTCTTGTTAACCAAAAGGAATCACGTGCAGAGCGAGCAAAATCCGGATCATCAAACTTGCGGTAAATCTTAACAAATCCTCAGCCTGCCCCGTCAAACAGTTAACAATCCTCCTGAAATGGCGGCTTTTGTCCCGGAAAAATCGCGCCATCCCGAAATGCGACGCACGGCCGCCCCAATTTGGTCCCAATTCCGGGGCCTGATGGCTTCAACGGCAAAACGCCGGGCTAAGACGCTCAGAAGGGACGACACAATGCAGCTGGACCACACCACAGATTTTGCTGACTACCAGCCGGTTGATGTGCTGCTGCTGACCAATCCGCTGCCGCACACACTGTCTGCGGCCCCTGCCCCGAAACGCAACCGTATCCGCAGCGGCGGCTTTCTGCCCGCAACGCTGGTGGAGACCGAAGAAGGCTTTAAGCAGGCCCGAGACGTGAAGCCCGGCGACAAGGTGTTCACCTTTGACGGCGGCGCCCAGGAAGTGAAGGCGGTCCGCCACGCAGTGCCGCGCCTGACCACATGCATGCATGTCCCGGCCGGCGCCCTGGGCAACGATACCGACCTGATGCTGCCCTCGGACCAGAAAGTGGCGCTGGAAATGGACACTGCCGAGCGCCTGTTCGGCCTGCCGGTGGTGGTCACCAAGCTGATTGCTCTGACCGGTTACAAAGGCATCACCGCAGTTGCGCCCGAGCGTCTGGGCCGCATCCATTTCGAGTTTGAAGAAGAAGAGCTGGTCTGGGCCGAAAGCGGCATGCTGCTGCCCGCAGGCGATGTTGCTGAAGACTCGGCCTTTCACCAGCTGTCGCTTTCCGAGACCCGCCAGGTGCTGGCCAGCGACGAAGGCCGCGCCCTTTCAGCAACCGGTATGGGTGAAACTGACGCCCGTCTGCCGTCCCCGCTGGACAACCTGCTGGACCGTATTCTGGCAGCCTGATCACCGGGGCCAAGCCCCCAAGACTTTCCCTCCCCCCCTCGGGCCCGTCTTTGTGCGGGCCTTTTCTTTGCAGGACGCGGCCACCGGGCGGGAAGAACAGCATCCTGACCGCAGAACGCAACTGGCTGACAATCGGCCGCATACCGCACATAACCGGGAAAATGTTTCGCGCAGCAGCGTCATTTCAAAAAAAATTGCCCGGAATTTGAATGTGTGCCAGCATCAGCGCAGGCGCCGAGACGCATGACAGAACAAATGGCGCCCGTTTCAGGGAGGATTTGACGATGAATTTGCGGCCCGACCCCACATTCCATGCCACCCCCAGGCTAGCCATGGAAGCCCCGGCCGAGACGCTGGCTTTTACCCTTATGCTCAGCCCCGATGGTTCGCAGCCTGACGGGCTGGCGGTTGTCGATGTGGATCCGAACTCGGACAGCTACGGCGACATCGTGCATCAGCTGATCATGCCCAACAAGGGCGACGAATTTCATCATTTCGGCTGGAACGCCTGTTCTTCGGCGCTGTCGCCGCTGACCGGACACGCGTTTCTGGAGCGGCGCTATCTGATCATTCCCGGCATCCGCTCCAGCCGTATTTACGTGATTGACGTGAAGGAGCCGCGAGAGGCGAAGATCCACAAGATCATCGAACCCGAAGAACTGTTTGCCAAAACCGGCTATTCCCGCCCGCACACCATTCATTGCGGGCCTGAGGGCATCTATGTCTCAACCCTGGGCGGCGGCGGCGAAGACGGCACTGACGGGCCGCCGGGCATCTTTATCATGGATTGCGAGACTTTCGACATTCTGGGCCGTTATGAGATGGACCGGGGCGCGCAGGACAAGCATTATGACTTCTGGTGGAACCTGCCGCGCGATTACATGGTGAGCTCCGAATGGGGCCTGCCGCCGCAGTTTGAAAACGGCATCGTGGCCGAAGATCTGCTGAGCAACAAATACGGCCATTCGATCCATTTCTGGAATCTGCGTGAGCGCAAGAACGTGCAGACCATCGACCTGGGTGAAAACCACCAAATGGCGCTGGAAATCCGGCCCGCGCATGATCCGTCCAAAGATTATGGCTTTTGCGGCGTGGTGGTGGATACCACCAACCTGCAGGGCGCGATTTTCACCTGGTGGCAGAAGGATGACGGCACATTCGAGGCCAAGAAGACCATCACCATCGACCCGCGGCCCGAAAAACCCGAAAACCTGCCGCCGCTGCTGCAGGGGTTTGAGGCGGTGCCGCCGTTGGTCACCGATATCGACCTGAGCCTGGATGACAAATACCTGTATGTGGCCTGCTGGGGGCTGGGGGAAATGCATCAGTATGATGTTTCTGACCCGATGAACCCCAAGCTGGCCGGCAAGGTAGAATTGGGCGGTATTGCCCGCGGCGCCAAGCATCCGAACGGCAAGGGCTTTGCCTATGGGCCGCAGATGGTTGAGATCAGCCGCGACGGCAAGCGGGTCTATTGGACCAATTCGCTTTATTCCACCTGGGACGACCAGTTCTATCCTGATGACGAAGGCGGCCAGATGGTGATGGCCAACGTGGGTGACGGCGGCGGGCTGGAATTGGATAAAGATTTCTATATCGACTTCCCCAAAGGCTACCGCAGCCATCAGATCCGGCTGGAGGGGGGCGACTGCTCTACCGACAGTTTCTGCTATCCCTCCGTCTGACGGGTGACGGAACTCTCAACGGCGGCGGCCCTGTGGTGGGCCGTCGTTGCCTCGGGGCTTTATCACGGGGTGAACCCGGGGATGGGATGGCCGCTGGCGGTCTCTTCTGCGTTGATGGAGCGCCGCAAAACCAGCCTGTTCAAGGCGCTGCTGGCGCTGGCCTTTGGCCATCTTCTGGCAATGACTGCGATCCTGCTGCCGTTTTCGGCGCTGCTGTGGCTGACGGAATGGCATGTGGAAATCCGCATCGGTGCGGCCTGTCTGGTGATTGCGCTGGGGGGGTATCTGCTGATCAACCGACGACATCCCCGCTTTCTGGCGCGGGTGCCGCCGTCGCGGCTGGCGCTGTGGTCGTTTCTGGCAGCGATGGCGCATGGCGCCGGGCTGATGCTGGTGCCGGTCTATCTGGGTCTTTGCGGCCCGGACGAAAGTGCAGGCCACGCCGCCGCCTTTACGCTGATGGGCCGCAATGCCGGTATCGCCGTCACCGTGGCCCTGGCCCATACCCTTGCCATGACCGCAGCCGGCGGCGCGCTGGCGCTTGGCGTTTACCACTGGCTGGGGCTGAAGTTCCTGTCCAAGGGCTGGTTCAACCTGGATCTGGTCTGGGCGCTGAGCCTTATTCTGGTGGGGGCTGTTTCATTGCTGACGCTGCATTGATGCCGCCGCCGGGAACATCCCTCCCCGTCCCCGTTGCCGCGGTGCGGCATCGGATTTGTGATCCTTTGATGACAGCCGCGGCGAAAGGCACTATGTGAGGGCCGGAACAGGAAACGGATTCGGAGCCACACCGCCTTGCCGCTGCTGCAGACGCTGCCCGCCTGCCCTTGTGGATCTGACCTGACGCGCATGGCGCCGGGATTTGGAGACGCATTCGGCGCCTTGGCTCCGGCCGGTTTGCCGGTATGGCCGCTTGGCGCGGCTGGGTCAGCCGGATTGGCGCAAGCGACGCAAAATGCGCTAGACTGCCATCCGAGCCGCTTCCTTCAGCAACCGAACAGCAAAGCCTAAGTGGGATTGGAGCCAGCCAATGTGCGGGATTTTGGGGATCGCAAGCCGGGACACAGATGTCTTTGCGGAGATATATGACGGGCTGTTGATGCTGCAGCACCGCGGCCAGGACGCCTCGGGGATTGTGACCTACACCGGTGAGTTCTTTCGCGAGCGCAAGGAAAACGGCCTGGTCAAGGATGTGTTCGGCCCGCAGGATGCCGACACCCTGACCGGCAAGACCGGCATCGGCCATGTCCGCTATCCCACCGCGGGCTCGCTGAGTGCGGCCGAAGCGCAGCCGTTCTTTGTGAACGCGCCTTATGGCATCTATCTGGTTCACAACGGCAATATCACCAATACCGCCGAGCAGCGCGAAAAGGTGACCGGTAAGTACAGCCGCCATCTGCGCACCACGTCCGATTCCGAAATCATGCTGAACGTGCTGGCCGACAAGGTGGCTGACGCGATCAAGGTCAATGGCAACGCCGAGCCGGTCCGCAACATCTTTGCCGGTGTGAAGATGACCATGGAGCGGATCCAGGGCGCCTATTCGGTGCTGTGCATGATCGCCGGTGTCGGCATGCTGGCGTTCCGCGACCCCAATGGCATCCGCCCGCTGTCCGTGGGCAGACGCCCGGCACAAAGCGGCGGCGAGGATTTCTGCTTTGCCTCCGAAGACGTGGCGTTCGGCATCAACGGGTTTGAAAAGATCCGCGACGTAAAGCCGGGCGAGGCCATTCTGGTTGATCTGGACGGCAACATGCACAGCTTCCAGGCGGTCGAGGGCAAGCTGACCCCCTGTATTTTCGAATATGTCTATCTGGCGCGGCCTGATTCGATGATGGACGGTGTGTCGGTCTACAAAACCCAGCTGCGCATGGGCCAAGCGCTGGCCAAGCAGATCCAGGACGCGGGACTGGAAATCGACAGCATCATCCCGGTACCTGATTCGGCGCGCCCCGTGGCGCTGGAAGTCGCCAACTCCACCGGTATCCGCTACCGCGAAGGGCTGGTGAAGAACCGCTATGTGGGCCGGACCTTTATCATGCCGGGCCAGGCAGAACGCCAGAAGTCGGTGCGCCGCAAGCTGAATGCCATCCCGCTGGAGTTCAAGGGCCGCAACGTGCTGCTGATCGACGATTCCATTGTGCGCGGCAACACGATTAAAAAGATCGTGCAAATGTGCCGCGATGCGGGCGCCAAGAAGGTCTATATCGCCTCTGCCTCACCGCCGGTGAAATACCCGAACGTCTATGGCATCGACATGCCGACCAAGCACGAGCTGATCGCAAACGGCCTCAGCATCGACGAAATCCGCGAAGAGCTGGGCGCCGATGCGCTGTTCTACCAAAAGCTCGACGACCTGATCTGGGCGGCGCAGGAAGGCAACCCGGACATCCAGGGCTTTGACTGCTCCTGCTTTGACGGCAACTACATCACCGGGGTGACAGCTGAATACCTGGATGCGCTGGAAGGCAGCAGCCGGGTCAGCGCCAAGATCCAGGACATGCCGGCCCCCGGCGCCTCCTGGAACGCCTCTAAACTGGCAACCGGCTGAGGCTGGCGTCCCCGCGTTCCATGGGGGTTTGAACTTCCGGCCTCATCCGCGTATGAGGGCCGCCAACAGTGCATGGGGAGGCGCTGGCCGTGACGGCCCGCGCCTTTTCCTATGCTTCCAGATGAAAGGCCGCCTTTTGGACGCGCATCTTGCCCGCATGCTGACCTCTCCGCGCCAGTGCCGCTGCTGCGGCGCTACCTTTGCGCAACTGCTGAGCCTCAGCTGCGACCGGCCCGACATCTGTTCCGAGGATATGGAGGTGGAGGACAACTCTGCTGTGCTGGCCACCCGCGGCGATATTCTGACGGATGATTTCTGCCGCCTTGGCGAATTGCGTTTTATCCGCGCGGTGCTGGCAGTGCCATTGGCAAACAGCCGCGGCGAGGAGTTCATCCTGGGCACCTGGGCCAGTCTCAGCCGCGATGATTTCGATGCCTATCTCGACTTGTTTGAGATGCGCGAGACGGAAAAGCTGGGCGACCGCCCGGCCTGGCTGGCCAATGCGATCCCGCCCGACATGCCGGTGCCTGCGGGCTGCATGCTGGAGATGCGTCCCGGCGGTGAATATCCTGAACTAAGGGTCACCGAGCAGAACCATCCGCTCTATCCGCTGCAAAAGGACGGCGCCGACCTGGAGGAGCTTCTGGAGCTGCTCTATGCCTATGGGCACGACCTGCCGTCGCTGGTTTATGACGCCTGAGCGGGCACTGCGGCACCGGGTCTCGCGGTCCCGTTGCAGCCGTCCGCGGCTTCCCGCCGATGCGGATGCCGCCGGGCCGGTTGCGGCTTGATACGCAGCCTGCGGCAGCCCAGATACGTCCGGATTAATGAGGAACGGACGGTATGTCGAACACAGAGACTGAGGCCGGCACCTCTGCCAAAGTGGCAGGGCTTGCGACTCAGACCAATGCAATGAACCGCGGCAACCTGAGCCTGCTGGGGCTGTTCGGTCCAGAGGACAGTATGACTGCACTGATCCGGCTGCCGTCGGGCCGCACCCGCAAGGTGTCGCGCGGCAGCCGCCTGTCATCGGGCCAGGTGGTGGCAATAGACGCCAAGGGGCTGATCCTGAATTCCAAAGGTGAAAGCCAACGCCTTTCCATGCCTGGCGGCTGAAGCAGCCCGGTTCCGCAGCACAAATTTCTTCGAAGAAATTTGCCAGGATTTTTCCAAAATTCCTGGCCTGGGCCGCCGCCCCTTGACCTGCCCGTGCGCGCAGCCCACAAGACGTGCCATGACAGATAAAATCGCTCTCATCACCGGCGCGTCGCGCGGCCTTGGCAACGCCCTGGCCGAGGCGCTTGCGCCCACCCATCACATTGTTGCCGTGGCCCGCACCACCGGCGCGCTGGAAGAGCTGGATGACCGCATCAAGGCCGCAGGCGGCTCTGCCACCCTGGCGCCGATGGATATCACCGTGCCCGAGGCGATGGCAACGCTCTGCCGTGGCATCCACGACCGCTGGGGCAAGCTGGACCTGTGGCTGCACACCGCGATCCACGCAACCGCGCTTTGCCCGGCGCCTTCTGTGGCAGCCAAGGACTGGACCAAGGCCGTGGCTGTCAACGCCACTGCGACCTCGGTGCTGATCCCCTATGTCGCGCCGCTTTTGGGCCAATCGGGCCGCGCAGTGTTCTTTGATGACGCACGCGCGGGCGAGAAGTTTTATGGCACCTATGGCGCCACCAAGGCGGCGCAGATGGCGCTGGCCCGCAGCTGGCAGGCGGAAACCGGCCGCACCGGCCCGCAGGTGCGGATCCTGGAGCCGCAGCCGATGGCCACAGCCCTGCGCGCCCGTTTCCACCCGGGCGAGAACCGCGATGCACTGACCCCGATCCAGGTCGAGGCCGCGCGCCTGCTGCCGCAGATCCTGGCAGACTGACGCTGACTGTCAGCCCGCGCCGCGCGCCAGCGCGGCGCCCGGCCCAACGCCCGGGACGGCATCTTTGATGCAGCCCCAGGGGGCGGGAGAGCACCCGGCTGGTCTGTTGCCTCCCTGCCCCGCTTTGCGGCTGATCCTGCTTCACTCCGCGAAAACCTTGCCCCGTTCCGGCACAGGTCCTATTCAATCGAAAACCCGGTTGAACACGGCAGGCAGACACCCCATGCGCATACTGATCACCAATGACGACGGCATCAGCGCCGAAGGGCTGAAGGTCCTGGACGCCATCGCCCATGAGGTCGCAGGCCCGGACGGCGAAGTCTGGACCGTGGCCCCGGCGTTTGAACAATCCGGCGTCGGCCATTGCATCAGCTACACCCGCCCCACCATGCTCAGCCAGCTGGGCGAGCGCCGCTTTGCCGCCGAAGGCTCTCCCGCCGATTGTGTGCTGGCGGGCGTTCATGTGGTGATGCAGGGCGTAAAACCCGACCTGGTGCTGTCCGGTGTGAACCGCGGCAACAACTCGGCTGAAAACGCGCTCTATTCCGGCACCCTTGGGGGCGCCATGGAAGCCGCACTGCAGGGCATCCCGGCGATGGCGCTGTCGCAGTATTACGGCCCTGCCAACCGCGAGACGGACAATCCGTTTGAGGCCGCCGCCGCGCATGGGGCTGCGCTGGTGAAAAAGATCCTGGCCGCCCAGCCGCAGGACCAGCAGGATTACAGGCTGTTTTACAATATCAACTTCCCGCCGGTCCCGGCCGCAGAGGTGAAGGGACCCCGTGTGGCCACCCAAGGGTTCCGTCGCGGCAGCCATTTTTCCGCGGAAGAACAGCTGTCGCCCACCGGGCGCCGCTGCCTGTGGATCCGCGGCGGCAACCAGCAGGTCGAGACCGCCGCCGGTTCGGACGCCGCGGTCAACCTCGACGGTTATATCTCTGTCACTCCGATGCGTGCCGACCTGACCGCGCGCGATGCATTTAACGCGCTGAAGGCAATTGAATGAGCGGTCCCGATCCCGAAACCAAGATGCAATTCCTGTTCTCTGTGCGTTCGCGCGGGGTGACGGAGCAGCGGGTGCTGGAAGCCATCGAAGCGATCGACCGCGGCATGTTTGTGCGCGGCATCTTTGCAGAACGCGCCTATGAGGACGTGCCGCTGCCGATTGCCTGCGGCCAGACCATCTCGCAGCCTTCTATCGTGGGCATGATGACCCAGGCGCTGCAGATCTCTCCGCGCGACACGGTGCTGGAGGTCGGCACCGGTTCCGGCTATCAGGCGGCGATCCTGTCAAAGCTGGCACGCCGGGTCTATACCATCGACCGCCACGCAAGGCTGGTGCGCGAGGCGCGGGCCGTGTTCGAGCAGCTGCAGCTTGCCAATGTGACCTCGCTGGTCGGCGACGGCAGCCACGGCCTGAGCGAACAGGCGCCGTTTGACCGGATCATCGTGACCGCTGCCGCCGAAGATCCGCCAAGCCCCCTGCTGGCGCAGCTCAAGACCGGCGGCATCATGGTGCTGCCGGTGGGGCAATCCGACCATGTGCAGACCCTGATCCGGGTGCGCAAAACCGAAGACGGGCTGGACTATGACGAGCTGCGCCCGGTGCGCTTTGTGCCGCTGCTTGAGGGATTGGGCAAGGACACGTAAACTACCGGCGGATTTCAGCCGCCCCCCGGACGGCATGGGCTATAGTGATTGACGCGAGCGAACCCCCGCGAAAAAGGGGAAGCGTGTTTTGAGGAGAGCAAAATGACCCGGACCCCCCCCAACCGGACCGCATTCCGCGGCCTGCCCCGTGCAAGGCTGCTGGCCGCATTGCCGCTGGCCGGGATGCTAACCGGGGTGCTGGCCGCCTGCCAGGGCCCGCTGGACTACGATCTGCGCGGCCAATTGGGCGCCTTTAACACGGCAGGCGCGGCGCAGTCTGCAACCGCGAACCGGCCTTCGCCGGATGCCCGCGGCCTGATCTCCTACCCCTCTTATCAGGTGGCGGTGGCGCAGCGCGGCGATACCGTTTCGGACGTCGCGGCCCGCATCGGCCTGCCGCCTGCGGAAGTGGCCCGGTTCAACGGCATGGAAACCAGTGACAAGATGCGCCAGGGCGAAGTGCTGGCGCTGCCGCGCCGCGCGCCGGACAGCCTGCCTGGCAGCGCCACTGCGGGATCCGTCGATATTGCAACGCTGGCGGGCCAGGCCATTGACACCGCGCCGCTGACCTCGCCCAACCCCGGTTCCGTCACCCCTACTGCAATCCAGCCGGTGCCCAAGCCGCAGCCGCCCAAGGTGCAGGCCGGCCCCGAGCCGGTGCGCCACAAGGTGAAACGCGGCGAGACCGCCTATACTATCTCAAGGCTTTACCAGGTGCCGGTGAAATCGCTGGCGGAATGGAACGGCCTGGGCAGCGATTTTGCGGTGCGCGAAGGCCAGTTCCTGCTGATTCCCTTGAAAGAAGAGCCCGCACCCCGGCCGACCCCGGCCGCTGCTGCCGTGGCAGTCACCGAACCGGGGGCCGGTTCCGAAACGCCGGTGCCGCCAAGCGCCAGCCAGCCGTTGCCGGAGGAAAAGGTCGAGCCCGCCGCTGTCAAACCTGCGGCGGAAACCCTGCCCAAGCCGGAGCTGCCCAAACCCACCCGCGCCAGCAGTGCTGCCATGGCCTATCCGGTGCAGGGCAAGATCGTCAAAACCTACTCCAAGGGGCGTAATGACGGTATCGACATCGCTGCCGCTGCCGGTGCGCCGGTGAATGCCGCCGAGGCCGGAACTGTGGCTGCGATCACTAAGGATTCCAATAATGTGCCGATTGTGGTGATCCGCCACAGCCAGAAACTGCTGACGGTCTATCAGAACGTTGGCAATATCACCGTGAAGAAGGGCGAAAGCGTGGTCCGCGGCCAGCGCATCGCCTCGCTGCGCGGCGGCGACGATGCCTATGTGCATTTCGAAGTGCGCGACGGATTTGAGAGTATCGACCCGCTGAGCTACTTGAACTGACGGCGGTAAGGATCTGCGAACAAACGAAAGCCCGGAAAAATCGCCGGGCTTTTCTTGTTTCGGGCATTACGGGCCCCGTTGCGGCCTATCGCAACGCCACCCCGTGCCGCCCGGCCAAGTCGGTAAAGAACTGCCAGGCCACCCGGCCCGACCGCGCGCCGCGGGTCGCCTGCCATTCAATCGCCGCCGCCCGCAACTCCTCTGCATCCGCCTCGACGCCATAAGCTGCGCAGTAGCCCGCAATCATCGCCAGATATTCGTCCTGATCACACGGATGGAAACCCAGCCACAGGCCGAACCGGTCCGACAGCGAAACCTTCTCCTCCACCGCTTCTGATGGATTGATGGCGCTGGAGCGTTCGTTCTCAATCATGTCCCGCGGCATCAGGTGGCGCCGGTTCGAGGTGGCGTAGAACACCACATTTTCCGGCCGCCCCTCGATACCGCCGTCCAGCACCGCCTTGAGGCTTTTGTAATGCTGGTCGTCATGGCTGAACGACAGGTCGTCGCAAAACAGGATAAACCGGTTCTCCGAGCCGCGCAGGTGGTTCAACAGACGCGCCACCGAGGGCAGATCCTCGCGCTGGAGTTCCACCAGTTTCAGCTTCGGGTGATCGGCCGCCAGCGCGCCATGCACGGCTTTGACAAGGCTGGATTTCCCCATCCCCCGCGCGCCCCACAACAACGCGTTGTTGGCCGCAAACCCTTGGGCAAACCGGCGGGTGTTTTCCAGCAGCGTATCGCGGGAGCGGTTGATGCCGACCAGCAGATCCAGATCAACCCGGTTGACCTGTTCCACCGCTTCCAGACGCTCCGGCCCAACATGCCAGACAAAGGCGCGGGCTGCGTCGAAATCAGGTGTATCCAAAGGTGCCGGCGCCATCCGCTCCAGCGCCTCGGCGATACGGGTCAATGCGATCTGGTCCATGGGGTGCCTCCGTCCGTCAGTTGCCGGATTTCAAAGCATGTTCCAGGCGGGGCGGCAAGAGCGGAGAGACAGGGAGCATGGCCGCAAGCCTAGGCCATGCTTTTTCTGCGTGCGGCCATTCTGCGGCCATCCCGGATGTTCAAGCCCATCATTGCAAGGTTCAGCGCACCGGCTAATAACTCAATGCCCTGCACGACGATGAAGGCAACGTCAAAATTTCCGGCGCTTGCCCGTGCCTCAAGAAAGAATGCTGCCGGCAGGAGAACCAGCACTCCATTTGCGGCAATAAGGGGCATGCGCTTCATTTTTGCACGGGCCGGGGCATCCTTGCGCCGGCGTCCGATCGCCATGCCAGAGCCCCCGGCAAGGACCATCGCCGGGATCAGCGCAAACATTCCCATTAGGATTCTGGATTTGACCAGAGCAATGGTTTCCGGTGTTCCCAAAATCTCGCTGAGCACTGTGGACGTCCAGAACGTCAGGATAATCAGGAAGGCGGCAACACCAGCGGCTGCATGGATTTTCTGTTTCATATCAATCTGATCCGGAATAAATCAAGCGACACAATGATTGGCGACAGCCAATTTTTTGAAGAGATGCGGCTTGGCGGTTGCGCTTTCCGGGTACTGTGCAATGCGGCGTTGGAATTCGGGGTGCATGAATGCCGCGCGAAAGCTTTGCACGTCCTGCCAGACAGCATAGTTCACATAGGTCGCGCTGCCAGCGATACCCTTGTGCATCTGTGTCGAAATGTACCCGGGCTGCGCCTTCATGAAATCAGCGTCATGCGCCCAGGCATCCAACAGGGCTTGCTCGTCAGCCGGGTCGATGGTGAACAGGTTCATCAGAACAACCGGGCCTTCTTCGGCATCCATCTGTTCGGCAAGTGTGACGGCGGCGTCAAGTTCTGCAATTCCAGGCATGCTGGCTCCTTTCACATCAACATAGCATGCTATGTATCATTGCATAGCATGCTATTCAAGTGCAGATCTGGCACATGAAATTCGAAAAACAAAACTCTGCCGGTTATCTGGTGAATTACACCGCCCGCCTGTTTGCCGCCGGCTTGCAGGAACGTATCATCCCGCTTGGGATTACCATTGGGCAATTCCCGATTCTGCTGGAACTCTGGGTCAAAGACGGGGTGACCCAGCGCGAGCTGCTTGAAAAACTGGCGTTGGAACAGGCGACCCTTGCAAACACGCTGAACCGCATGGAAAGAGACGGGCTGATCGTCAGGAAGAAACACCCGTCGGACGCGCGGTCACAGCAAATCTGGCTGACTGCAGCAGGACAGGCTCCGCGGGACAGCGCATATCAGGCCGCCAACGCACAGAACGAGCAATCCCTTGCCCCTTTGTCAAAGGAGGAGAGAGAACAGTTCAAGGGGCTGATGCGCAAGATAATCAGCGCTGCGAACAAGGGCTGACTGCGGACGTCAAGGCCGGAGACCTGATTTCACTGCCATAGATCAATTCTCGCAGAAAGGAAAAAGGCGCACCGTTGCCAGCGCGCCTTTCTGTTTCATGCCATCGCCGGCCTACTTGTCTTTGCCGTCTTCAGCTTCGAATTCAGCCATCATCGGATCGTCGGGATGGGCGTCCATCTCGTCCGCGCCGTCATCCTCATCGTCATAATACCCCTCGGCGCGCAGCTTGGCTTCACGCTTGACCTCAACCCGGCGGACCAGGAAGATCGAGATCTCGTAGAGGCCGTAGACCACCACAAACAGGATCACTTGCGTGATCACATCCGGCGGCGTCACCAATGCTGCCAGCACCAGAATCGCCACCACCGCATATTTGCGGACGGCGCCCAGGCCGTCGGCGCTGACCAGCCCGGCCTTGCCCATCAGCGTCAGCAGCACCGGCAGCTGGAAGCACAGGCCAAAGGCCACGATGAACTTGATGGTCAGGTTCAGATATTCCTGCGCCGAGCCCTGGAAGACCACGCTAAGGCCCTGGTTCACTTCCTCGCCGGTGACAGCTTCGCCACTGTTGCCGAACTGCTGGAACCCAAGGAAGAAGTCATAGGCCAGCGGTGTCACCACGTAGAAGGCAAAGCTGGCGCCCAGGATGAACATAAAGGGCGAGGCAATCATGAAGGGCAGGAACGCGCCCTTTTCATTCTTGTAAAGCCCCGGCGCCACAAAGCGCCACATCTGGAAGCCGATATAGGGAAATGCCAGGATAAAGCCGCCCAGGAAGGAGATCTTGATCGCGACAAAGAAACCCTCCTGCGGGCTGATGAAGATCAGCGCACAGTCCTGTCCGCCCTCGGCCAGCACCTGGCACAAGGGCGCAGTGAGAAAGTTGAACACCGGCGTCGCAACGGTGAAACAGATCACCATGCCGACGATAAAGGCCGCAACCGAATGAATCAGCCGGTTGCGCAGTTCGGCCAGATGCTCGATCAGCGGCGCGGTTGAGTCATCGATCTCATCCGTGTTGCTCATGATTTGGCCTCTTCTTCCGTTTTCGGCGCCGCAGGCTTCAGCGCCGCCTCGGCCTCCTCGGCCTTGGCCAGCGCCGCTTCGGCCTCGCGCGCCTTGCGTTCAGCTGCGGCACGCGCAGTAGACGCCTGAATCTTCTTGGCGTCCTCAGCCCGCTCAGCAGCCAGCTTGCCGGTTTCGCTTTCGGGGTCGAATTTGGTCGGGTCGATCGATTTGGCCATTTCCTGCGCTGCCTGTTTCACCCCGTCCATGGCAGAGCCCATGGGGTTCGATGCAGCCTTGAGGCCCTTGGCCATATCGTTGATCCCGGCCTCATCCGCCGCGTCATGCATCGCCCGGCTGAATTCGCGCGCCATCCCCTTGGCCTTGCCCACGAACCGTCCCACATTTCGGAACAGCACCGGCAGGTCCTTGGGGCCGACCACGATCAGCGCGACCACGCCAATGACCAGCAGTTCGGTCCACCCAAGATCAAACATAGACGGTTATGCCTTGTCTTTTTCGGTCTCGGGCGTGACGTCTTTCGCTTCGGCGGCGGTATCTTCTTCCAGCTCCTTGCTGCCTTCGCTGATGCCCTTCTTGAACGAGGTGATGCCTTTGCCGACTTCGCCCATCAGCGAGGAAATCTTGCCGCGGCCGAACAGGACCAGAACCACGACAGCGATAAGCAGAATGCCAGGCAGGCCGATGTTGTTGAGCATGAGAGTCTCTCCTTCTTGTTCCAGCGCGGATCAGCGGCGCCGGTGGAATTATTCGCTACGGGTTTAGCGCGGGCTGCGCGTTGAGCGAAAGCAACTCTGCGCGCGCAATGCACCCGCAAACCCCGGATTCCGCGTTTTTTGCAGGCAGCCCGCAGTCAACTGACATGTATATGTCAGTTGCAGCCCGGTAAATCCACCCCATCACAAACACCAAAGGAGAAACGTGATGAGCAAACATGTCGCCGAAATCGTGACTTTCAAACTGGCCGCAGGCGTGAGTCCCGAGAAATTCGTCTCTCTCAGTCAGGCAACCGAGGCTTTTGTCCGTGCCCAGGCAGGGTTTGTCCACCGGCAGCTGAGCCAGGGAGAGGACGGCAGCTGGACCGACTATGTGATCTGGAGGGACATGGAAACGGCCCGCAAGGTCGCGGCGGAATTCCACAATCAGGATTTTTGCGGCGATCTGATGGCAGCAATTGCTCCGGATACGGCCAATATGCGCCATGAAACCGTGCTGTGGGACATGGCGTCCTGATCTGAACCCGGCGGCGTCCGGCAGTCCTGCCGGGCGCTGCTCTTGACCTTGCACCCTGTCCCGCGCCAAGGGTTGTTCCCATGCGCCGCACCGACCGCCTTTTTGAAATCATCCAGATCCTGCGCGACGGGAAGCTGCACCGCGCCCTGGACATTGCCGAACGGCTGGAGGTCTCGACCCGCACCATCTACCGCGACATGGATACGCTGGCGGCTTCCGGCGTGCCGGTCGAAGGAGAGCGCGGTGTCGGCTATATGGTGCGCGAGCAGATCAGCCTGCCGCCGCTGACGCTGACCCCGGAAGAACTGGAGGCGCTGAATCTCGGCATGGCAATCGTGGCCGAGGCCGCCGACCCGGACCTCAAATCCGCAGCCCAGTCATTGGCGGCCAAGGTGGACGCGGTGCTGCCGGAACAGACCATCGCCGAAGCCGACGCCTGGAAATTCGCGGTCTACCCCTTCTCGGACGCAGCGCGCGCCCTTGCCCATATGCCGGCCCTGCGCGCCGCCATCAAAGCCCGCCAGAAACTGCAGCTCAGCTACCGCCGCATCGACGGCACCCTGACAGACCGCAGGATCCGCCCTCTGCACATGGAATACTGGGGCCGGGTCTGGACCCTTACCGCCTGGTGCGAGACCCGCGGCGCCTTCAGGGTGTTCCGCGTCGACCTGATCGAGGACGCCTCCGCCCTGCCGGAACTCTTCGTCGACGAACCCGGCAAACGCCTGCAGGACTATGACCCATACGGCTCCTGAGTCCCGGTATTCACCTTTGCAAAAATACTCCGGGGGAGGCCCGCAGGGCCGGGGGCAGCGCCCCCTATCCCAGCTCGAAACTGGTGACACCGTAGATCAGATCCGTTTCCAGCTGCGGCGCCGCACCGCGGTACATCCGGGCGGTTTCAAAAACCGGCGCCAATCCCAGGGAGCGCGCCAGATCCACCGCAGCAGCATGGGGTTCCGGCACATCCAGAAACACCTCCTGCCCTTCCGGCAGTTCTTGCAGCAGCCGCGCCACCACCGCTTCTGCCGCCGGGCGCGACGTGGCAACAAGCGGCCCGATCTTGCAGCCGCTGGCGCAGGGCCGCAGGGTGCCAAAAGCAGCAAGGCCGCCATGCTGATGCGCGGCGCAGGACACATGCCCCTCAGCCCCCAGCCAATGCTGCCAGAACCCCCGGCGCGGCGCTGGGAAGACGCGGGCATCCAGCGCCTCCAGCTCTGCCCCCGGTTCTGTCAGCGGTGTCACCTCATAATCCTGCGAAACCGCCAAGCCGCCGGACAGCACCCCGCCAAAGCGGATGTTGCGATAGGCCAGTTCAAAGCCGGAGCGGCGGTAGTTCCCCTGCTGGTCCACTACACCGTCCAGGCCAACAACCCGGCTCCCGGCGTGTTCCAGCGCCTTTTGCCACAGGGCATAGCCATACCCCTGCCCGCGATGCTGTGATGCAACGATGTAGAAACCGAGGAAGGCAAACGCCTGCCCGTAATTCACCACCGAGATGCAAGCAATCATCTGCCCGTCCAGGAAACCGCCCCAGAACCCTTTTGGATCGGCGGAGCCGAAACAGGCGGCGTCCCGATGGCCGGGGTTCCAGCCTTCACGCGCGGCCCAGTCAACGGCAATCTGGATTTCCGCGCCGCTCAATGCCCTGATCCGATAGCTATCCTGCAACTGCACCTCCTGTCTATTTGGAGACAAAAATGCCCTTCAACTATCACGCAGGAAAGACAAAACAGCGGTTGCGCCGCACCGTCAGCCACATCACCCGGCCTTTTTCCGGCAAGAACACATTGGGCACCGTGGCCCTCAGGATCGAGCCGTCAAACTCCATCCGGAACTCCACCAAGCTCTCGCTGCCCAGGAACCGCGCCCGTTCCACCACCGCGCGCGCAGGCACCCCGTCGCTGGGGGTAGGCAGCGGCCCCTTGCCCGCCCGGTCGAAATCAATCCGCAGATGCTGCGGGCGGAACACGATCTCGACCGCGGTTCCATCCGGCACGCCGGGGGCCAGAAACTGGCCGAATGCGGTCTCGGCCAATGCTCCGCGCACTTCGGCCTTCAGCACATTCACATCGCTGAAGAACGCAACTGCGGCCTTGTCCACCGGATGGGTATAGACGTTGTAGGGCGCGCCTTGCTGCACGATTTTCCCGCCGCGCATCAGCGCGATCTCGTCGGCCATGCGCATCGCCTCTTCCGGCTCATGGGTGACCAGCAGAACGGCGGTGTCTTCTTCTTTCAGCAGGCTCAGCGTCTCATCCCGGATACCGTCGCGCAGACGGTTATCGAGGCCGGAGAACGGCTCATCCATCAGCATGATCCTAGGGCGCGGCGCAATCGCGCGGGCCAGCGCCACCCGCTGCTGCTCGCCGCCTGACAGCTGGTGCGGGTAGCCGTCAATGAAACGTTTCAACGCCACCCGGTTCAGCAATTCCTCGACCCGGGCGCGTTTTTCGTCCTTGCTGCCCTTCAGGCCGAAACCGACGTTGTCGGCGACGCTCAGGTGCGGAAACAGGGCGAAATCCTGGAACATCAGCCCGATTTCGCGCCGTTCCGGCGGCACCCGGAACACGGTATCGCAGATCAGCTTGCCGTCGACATAAATCTCGCCGCTGTCCTGCATCTCCACTCCGGCGATCATCCGCAGCGTGGTGGATTTGCCGCAGCCCGAAGGCCCCAGCAGGCAGGTCACCTGCCCCGCCTGGATCTGCAGCGAAACGTCATCCACCACTGCGCGTCCCTCAAAGAAGCGCTTGATGCTGCGGATCTCCAGACGCGGCGGCGTTTGCGTGCTGATCAGGTCGGCGGGGGCAGTGTTCATGGGGCCTCGGGGCTGTTTTCCGCGCGAAACGCTGGGGTCACGCCGGGATAGCAACCCTGCCGCAAGGCCGCAAGCCGCTCTAGCAGCAGCCCTGCGCGGCACCGTCCTGTTCCAGCCCGTTGAAAGGCGAATTGCCACCGCAGCCCGCAAAGATCCCGTAGTGAGTGTCAAACGAGCCGATGAAGTCGAAATGCGCCGCCAGACGGCCGCCCTGCAGCATCATCCAGGTATTGCCGCAGACAGGAAACACCTTGCCCGCCTCGATCACATGATGATCATCCAGCGCAAAGACATGCGGCGCGTGTTCGATGGTGCCTTTGTAGATCACCGCCTGGCCGTAATCCTCGCAGGCCGGTTCAAGTGCGGCCAATTTGAACAGCCTGTAGGTGGCCGAGAGGAACTTCAGCGGCTGAACACGTGTCTCCAGCGCCGGGTTCTCGATCGTCAGCAGCCGCGAGGTCACCATGCGCGGGTCTTTGAATCCGGAATCCTTTGCAATGCTCAGGAAGTCGTTCCAATAGAGCGCGCCGGACAGGCATTCACCATAGAGCACCTCATCCTCCGCCATCGCCTGCGGCACCCGGCGGTCGGCATAGACGTCCGAGAAATACATCTCGCCGCCCTCTTTCAGCAGGTGATGCGCGCCGCGCAGCACCGCGCCCTTGTCGGTGGCCAGGTTGATCACGCAGTTGGAGACGATGATGTCAAACGAGCCCGGCTCCAGGTCCAGATCCTCCAGCTGTTCAATGTAGCCGTGATGAAATTCGACGTTCGACTTGGCATAGCCAAAGGCCTCGGCGTGGTAGTCCTGATGGCGGCGGGCGATGTCCAGCTGCGCCGGGGTCATATCGACACCGACAACCTTGCCAGCCTCCCCCACCAGTGCAGACAGCGCATAAACATCGCGGCCCGCGCCGCAGCCCAGATCGAGGATCCGCGCACCCGCCAGCGCTTCCGGCGCGATCAGCCCGCAGCCGTAATAGCGGGTCAGCACCTCGTCATGGATTTTCGACAGAACCGCCTTTACATGGTCCGGCATGTCATCCGGCGTGCAGCAAGCGTTGGTCTGGAGATCATCGCTGCCCTGCAGCACCTCGCCGTAATAGGTCTGCACGTTTTCATGTTTCATGGGGACGCCTTTCCTGTGGTTCCGGACCACTGGGATAGCGGCGTGCAAGATAGGCGGCAATCCGGGCAGCGGGCGGCCTGACGCAACTGTGATGGAGCGTGGGCGGCGGGATCGGCGCTGCCCGGTCTATCAACCGGGCGGAAGGAGAAGATTCAGCTTTCCGGCAGCAGCTCAAACGCGGCTCCGGCCCGTATTTTGCCGTTCACCATCAGCTCAATCCGGTGCGGCCCGGGCACCAGCTTGAACGTTGTGGCATCGCCTTTCAGCCTGTGTTTCTTGGCCAGCTCCAGCCTGCCATTGGTGATTTTTGCCTGTTTCAGCTTGAACACCTTGGCCGAGGCCTTGCCGCCAGGGCGCTGGAAATGCAGGATATAATCCACCAGAACCGGCGCGCCAGCCGCGCCTTCCAGCCGGCAGGTGAAATCCAAGGCCGCGCCGATACGCACCTTATCCGGCACCTCAATCAGCGCTTCCAATGCCAGTTCCGGGTCGTAGCCCAGCATCGCCATCGCCCGCGGATGGCCCGCCTTGACCAGCCCGCGCAAGGCATGGGAGGTCATCCAGTCCAATTCCTTGCGGTCCTGAACCCCTGCACCGTGCCAGCCCTGCAGCCGGTCCATCACCAGGTCCGGGTCCTTTTTGGCAATGTCGTTCAGATGGTTGGCGACCGACCGCGTGACATAGCGGGTGCCGTCGCCGTGCAGCTGGTCCAGCAGCGGCAGCGGATCCGACAGGGTCAGCCCCACTGCCTCGCCCCAGGGCAGGCGCGGCCGGGTGCCCTCGCTGACAAGGCGCCGTACATGATAGCTGGAATGGGTGGACCATTCCCCCAAGCGCGCCAGAACCACATCCGGCCAGCGGTTCAGAAAGGGGCGGATCGCCCACTCCATGGAAAACCGCTGGGTGATCTCCTCCAGCAGATCTAGCGACAGGCCGGGATGCGCCCCGGCGCCTTTGACCGCCACATACTCCCCCAGAGGCGCAAAGATGAAATCGCCGAAATCATCGTCGCTCTTGCCGGGATCCAATGGCGGCGGCAGTGCTTTCAACAGGATCGGTGCAGCCTCGGGCAAAGCCTGTGGCAGATGATCCGCCAGCACTTGCGCAATCAAAACGATCCGCTGTTTCAGCTCCAGCTCCGGCAGTTTTGCCATCACCTGGGCTTCAAACGCCTCAGCATCAAATCCAGCCTCAGCCGCTGAAAAAAGGCCCGCCAGATAGCGGACCTTGTCGCGGTTGAACAGCTGGTCCTTCAGGGAAAAGCCGCTGGCCATTTCTGGGTTCCTTACATCGTGGTGTTGGTGGCGCCGCCATCCAGAAGGATGTTCTGACCAACCATGAAACCGGCGTGCTGCGAACACATGAAGGCGCAGGTGGCGCCGAACTCGGCCCGGGTGCCATAGCGGCCTGCCGGTATGGTGGCACAGCGCTGTGTCTTGGCTTCTTCAGCCGTGATCCCCTGCGCCTTGGCCGCACCGCCATCCAGCGAAACGGCACGGTCAGTGGCATGAATGCCGGGCTGCAGGTTGTTGATGATGACGCCCTGGCCGGCCACCTGCCGCGCGGTGCCCGCGACATAGCCGGTCAGGCCCGCGCGCGCCGCGTTCGACAGCCCCAGCACCGGGATCGGCGATTTGACTGAAACCGAGGTGATGTTGACCACCCGGCCCCAGCCGCGGTCGATCATGCCGGGCACCAGCGCCTTGATCAGCGCAATCGGGGTCAGCATGTTGGCATCCAGCGCGCTGATGAAATCCTCGCGGTCCCAGTCGGTCCACATGCCCGGCGGCGGGCCGCCCGCGTTGGTCACCAGAATGTCCACGCCGCCAGCCGCATCCAGCACCTGTTTCCGACCGTCTTCGGTGGTCACATCCGCCGCGACGGTGACCACATCCACGCCGTACTGATCGCGGACCGCCTGCGCTGACACCTCCAGCGCCTCCGCACCGCGGGCGTTCATCACCAGGTTCACACCAGCCTCTGCCAGCGCCTCGGCGCAGCCCAGACCCAGCCCTTTGCTGCTGGCACAGACCAGCGCGCGCTTGCCCGAAATACCCAGATCCATCGTCGTTCTCCCTCGGGAATCTTGTCCGTTTCGCGGAGCTTGCACCGCCTGCACCCGGATGGCCAGCCCCGCGGCCGGCCGGACCGCAATCAGCCGGCAGCGTGAAACTGCCGGAAAATTTGCCCCTTCCCACCCCCTTTCCGCCACATTCTCACAGCAAATCTAATTGACGGCCCGGCCTGAGGGCCCGCATATGGAATCGAATACCGGCCGCACATGGGACAGATTTTGACCGCCAGCCTCTCCTCCGTCCAGGCCTACCCGGCCGAGCGTTTCCGCGTCGAATACGGCGCCAACATGGGCGATCCCCTGGGCGTGCTCGAAGACCTGGTGCTGGACGACATCTACCTGCTGAACAACCCGGTGCCGCCGCAGCGGCTGAGCATCGCCACCCATCACGATGGCAGTTTCCGCATCGCCGGCGACACCGCCCTGGGCACCCCGGGTGCGGCGCTGCATCTGGACTGCCTGCTGACGCTGATGCCCGATAGCGGCCCCAATACCGAGATCCTGGTAATGGTCGAAGTGGACGGTGACGGGCTGATTGCCGGTATCTTTCTGGTGCCGCTGGCCCCTTTGCAGGCGCATATGCCCTATACGCTGGTCAAGGCCGGGCGCAAATCGGCCCGGCGCAAGCTGGCGCAATCCGCCTGCGTCTCCTTTACCCGCGGCACCCGCATCACGCTGGCCACCGGCGCGCAGCGCCTGATCGAAGACATGCGCGCAGGCGACCGTGTCCTGACCCGGGACGACGGTATTCAGGAGGTGCGCTGGGTTGGCCAGTCCACCCTGCGCGCGGTTGGGGATCTGGCCCCGATCCTGATCCGCCAAGGCGCCTTGAACAACGCAAACGACCTGATAGTCAGCCCCGCCCACCGGCTGATGGTCTATCAGCGCAGCGACGAAATCGGCGCGGGCGCGCCGGAGGTCCTGGTCCGCGCCCGCGACCTGGTGAATGGCGGCACCGTGGTGGTGCTGGACGGCGGCTTTGCCGATTATTTCCAGATTCTGTTCGACCGTCACCACATCATCTATGCCGAGGGGATTGCGGCTGAGAGCACCTTCCTTGACCCGGTGACAAGCCCGGCTTTACCAGACGATTTCTGGACCTTGCGCCCCGGCACCCTGCCAGCGCAGCACAAGCGCGGCGCCCATGGCCTGGACGTGAGCCGGTCACTGCTGGACCGCCCCGATGCAGTGGGTCTGCTGAAGCGGGCCTCGCTGCGCTAGTTTTCTGCTTCCGCGTGTTCTCCGGGCAACATAATCCCGGATTGGGCTGCGCGTACAAACGAACCACAACCCAGATGCGAATTTATCGTTCATTAAGGACTGCAAAGATAGAATGCGCTGGACGCATAGCGGGCTGTGAGCACACCGATGAAGACGATTTCCCCTATTCAGAAATGGCGCTTATTCTTCAGGAACAGTCACATCTCGCTGATCCATGCACTGGTCATTGGCCTGTCGCTGATGATGACCATCGGCGCCTGGCTCTACGCCGAAACGCAGACGCAAAACCGTGTCGAAAATGCCTTTAATGCAGCCCGCGATCAGGCCGTCGGCTTGATTGCAGCCCGCATGGAGAAATACGAAGAAGCCCTATGGGCCGGTGTATCAGCCATCCAATCCAATGATGGCGACATGAGCTATGAGCAGTGGAAAATCTTCGCGCATTCCCTGCGGGTTGACGAAAGGTACCCGGGGATCAACGGGATCGGCGTCATTCACCATGTAGACCCGTCCCAATTTGACAGCTACCTGCGGACCCGGCGGACGGAACGGCCGGATTTTTCAGTCTATCCCGCGCATGGCAACAGCATTCACTTGCCGATCTCGTTCATTGAGCCGGAGGATCTGAATGCAGCGGCCGTGGGACTGGACGTTGCCCACGAACTCAACCGGCGGAATGCCGCATTGGACAGCCGCTCAAGTGGCGAAGCCAGGATTACCGGCCCCATTGTACTTGTTCAGGACGAAAGCAGCACGCCTGGTTTCCTGTTTTACGCCCCCTTTTATTCCGGAGGAGACGCTGACAGCCAATCAGAGCGCGAGCAGCGCTTTGACGGCATGGTCTACGCGCCGTTCGTGGTCCGGAAGCTGATGGCCGGCCTGCTGTCCAAGGAGCTGAGGAATGTGCGGTTCAGTATCAGCGACCAAGGAGAGCGGATCTATAATGAACATGACCCGGCAGATCCCCAGTTTGATCCCGCTCCCAAGTTTGCAGAGAAGGTGCTGCTGGAAATATACGGCAGAAAATGGACCATTGATATCCGCACCAATCTTGGGTTCCGCCAGGCAAACTCCTATTCTCAGCCGACTTTAATACTGATTGCCGGCCTGGTGATCGAAGCCTTGGTCATTTCGCTGTTGTTTTTCATGAGCCGGTCAAACCAGCGCGCCCAGGCTTATGCGGAAAGGGTTACGGCCGATCTGCAGCAGGAGACCGCGAAGCTGGCCAAGGCCAACGCGGAACTGGAACAGTTTGTCTACATCACCTCCCATGACTTAAAGACGCCCGTTCGCGGCATAAGCACGCTTACCGAGATGATCCTGGAAGATCTGGAAGACTATTTTCAATCCGCAAATGCAGACCCCGAGGTTGCTGCCAACCTGGCGCGGATCACTGAACGGGTGGGCCGGATGAACGATCTGACCCAAGGTGTGATGGAATTTTCGCGTATTGGAAAACATGAGGAATCTGAACAGATACTCAACCTTGGCGAGGTGATTGAAACACTGAAATCGGATTTCAGCCTTTCCGATGGCCAGCTTGAGCGGCTGGGAGACGTGGAAACCATTGCCACGGATACCTTCAACTTCCGCCGTGTCCTGGAAAACCTTGTTGGCAATGCGGTCAAGTATCATCCCGCGCCGGACACCGCGAAGATATCCGTCAGCATTGTGGACGCAGGCGACCGGTATGACATATCTGTAAGGGACGATGGCGACGGTATTGCGCCGGAATTCCATACTAAAATTTTCGAAGTCTTTCAAACTCTGCGGCGCCCGAACCAACCCGAAAGCACTGGCATTGGCTTGGCTATTGTGAAAAAAACGGTCGAACAGCATGGGTTTGGGGTTGAGTTGAAATCCGAGGTTGGACACGGCGCTGATTTCAGGTTTTGCTGGCCGAACAAAGGGGCTGCACACTCCTCTGCAAACCAAGAGAAAGCCGCCTGACGTGGAGAGCACGAAATGAATATCCTTTTGGTCGAGGACAATGACCTGGATGCGCTTATTCTGGAGCGCACTCTGAAGAAACTCTCCCCTGCTGCACAAATTGTCCGGGCATGCGATGGGCTGGAAGCGCTGGAAATCCTGACCACCGACAAGCTGCAGGACGTTCCGCACCCCTTTTTCATTCTGCTGGACATCAACATGCCGCGCATGAACGGGCATGAATTCCTGGACGCCCTGAGGGCAAAGGAAGATATTTCCAGCAACATCGTTTTCATGTTCACGACGTCCGAAAATCCGAAAGACATATCCCGGGCCTACGCCCGGAATGTGAGCGGCTACATTGTGAAGCCGATCTCTTCAGCCGGCACGCGGAAGGTATTGGGCGCGTTGCAGGATTTGTGGGATATCTGCACACCTCCTATCTACTGCAGCGCATAATCCGCACACACCGGCCGCAGGGCAAAACGGCTGAACATCTGAAGCGGGCGCCCGGTCTCTGGGCCTATCCTTCCCGTCACTGCCTGCAGCGGCTGTTGATACGGCCACAGCGAGCTGCGGGCGCGCGGCATATCCTTTATGATCCTGGATGCGGACACACAGGTGTGCGGCCCTTGAGATGCGCGGGATTGCGTTGGTGCAGCAGACCAGGCCGGCAGGCCCCGGTCCGGGAAACCTGCAGCAGGTATTTTGCGCAATTGCCCCCGCCTACCGCAGGATACGCGCCAAAAGCTCAGCCTTGCGGAAGGGTTTGGACAGAAAATCGTTCATCCCCACGGCCATGCAAGCCTCCACGTCGCTAGGCTGCGCATTGGCTGTCAGCGCAATGATCGGGCATTCCGGCAGCGCTGCGTCCTGCTCATACTGCCGGATTTTCCGAGTGGCCTCGAGCCCGCCCAGAACCGGCATCGACAGATCCATCAGGATCAGGTCGCAGCCGGCAGAGATATATGCCTCAAAGGCGAGCTGCCCGTTGGCCGCAAACTGCAGGTCTGCGCCAGTAGGTTTCAACATCTTCCTGACCACCAGCTGGTTGGTCCTGTTGTCTTCAGCGACAAGGATCTTCATCCCCTTCAACGCCTCTGCCGGCAGCTCTGACGGGGTGTTTGCCGCCTGAATATTCAACGCCAGTCTTTGATCCTGAACGCAGGAAACGCCGTCTTCCGGGCTGGCGGCGCCATCCTCTGCATCCGCCTGCCTTAAATCCAGATGGACCGTAAAGACCGCCCCCTGCCCCGGCACCGATGCCACGTCGATCCTGCCGCCCATCCGCTCAACCAGCGCCCGGGTGATCGCCAGTCCCAGGCCGGTGCCCTCTACCACCCTTGTGGTCTGGCGGTTGACCTGTTCGAATGCAGAAAAAATCTGTTCAATCTGCGATTGGTCGATCCCCGGGCCGGTGTCGCTTACAGAGATGCGCAGCGGCAGTTTCGCAGCGCCGGGGTCATAGGAAACACTGGCAGTGACATGGCCGGTGCCGGTGAATTTGATCGCATTACCCAGCAGGTTCATCAGGATTTGCCGGATCTTGCTGGCGTCCCCGATAAAAGCCCGCGGGGCGTCAGCGGGATAATCGGTGCGAAGATCGAGCCCCTTGTAGGCCGCCTTTGCCCACAGCAGGGTCCCCACATCCTGGACAAGGTCCAACAGGGAAAAGGGAGCATCCCGCAATGAGATTTTGTCCGCCTGAATTTTGGAAAAATCCAGGACGTCGTTGATCACGCTCAGCAAGGCGGTGGCCGAATTGAAAATCGTGTCCGCAAACAAAGCCTGCTGGTCGTCAAGTTCTGTTTCTTTCAGCAATTCACACATCCCGAGTATGCCGTTCATCGGGGTTCTGATTTCGTGGCTCATGTTGGCCAGAAACCGCTCTTTTGCCTGGCTTGCCTCCTCCGCCTTGTCCAGGGCCAGCCGGGTGAGTTCCAACGCCTCGTCCCGCTCACGCTCAGACGTGATATCAGTGGAGGAGCCAACGAGGTAAACCAGCCTGCCGTTATCATCGAAGACGGGCCGCAGCGTCGTGCTGAGGTATTTTGTTTTCTGAACAGCCGGAAGGACGATGTCGTAAGTGGATTCCCTGCCTGCAGCAATGACGTCAAGGTGGTGGTTCAAGGCGCGGCGGCCAGTCGCCCCGCCATAAAGCTCAAGCGCGGTTTTGCCGGCGAAATCGTCAAATCCGAGCTTGGTGAATTCCCGCGCCTTTGTATTCATTGCCACATAGCGCGGCAGGCCGTCGCCCCCCACTTTCAGGACGATCACTGCAATTTCGACTGAGTCCAGAACTTCAAAATGATCGGAAAATTCATCTTGTTGCACGAGTTATTCCTGCAGTGGCATTGTTTTCAAATCCGGTTGCCCGCATTCATTCAAATAGACTTACAAGATATTCGTTAGCGAAACATAGGCAAACCGGAATTTGGATCTGTTTGTTGCCGCTTGATGGCCGGCAGCTTGCCCGGCGGCGGCCCCTGTTTTCCTTGCCACGCTTGCGGATTCTGGATACAGCCACCCCCATGTTGGACACCGCTTCAAACCACCCCGAACTGCCGCCCGAAATTGCTCGGCGCCGGACCTTTGCGATCATTTCGCACCCTGACGCCGGCAAGACCACGCTGACTGAAAAGTTCCTGCTTTACGGCGGTGCGATTCAGATGGCCGGCCAGGTGCGCGCCAAGGGTGAGGCGCGGCGCACGCGTTCGGACTTCATGCAGATGGAAAAAGACCGCGGAATCTCGGTCTCTGCCTCGGCGATGTCGTTTGATTTCAGCGGCTTCCGCTTTAACCTGGTGGATACGCCCGGCCACTCGGACTTCTCCGAGGATACTTACCGCACGCTGACGGCGGTGGATGCGGCAGTGATGGTGATCGACGGCGCCAAGGGCGTGGAAAGCCAGACCCAGAAACTGTTTGAAGTCTGCCGCCTGCGCGACCTGCCGATCCTGACCTTCTGTAACAAGATGGACCGGGAAAGCCGGGACACCTTTGAGATCATCGATGAGATCCAGCAGAATCTGGCAATTGACGTGACACCTGCCAGCTGGCCGATCGGCGTCGGCCGCGAATTCATCGGCTGTTATGACATGCTGCGAGATCGGCTGGAGCTGATGGACCGCGCCGACCGCAACAAGGTTGCAGAAAGCATTGAAATCAACGGCTTGGATGACCCAAAGCTGGCTGAACATGTGCCGGAACACCTGCTGGAACAGCTGTTGGAAGAGGTCGAGATGGCCCGCGAACTGCTGCCCGCACTGGACCCTCAATCGGTGCTGGAGGGGCATATGACCCCGATCTGGTTCGGCTCGGCGATCAACTCGTTCGGTGTGAAAGAGCTGATGGACGGTATCGGCGCCTATGGCCCCGAACCGCAGCCGCAATCCGCCCAGCCCCGCCAGGTGGCGCCGGAAGAAAAAAAGGTCGCGGGTTTCGTTTTCAAGGTGCAGGCCAATATGGACCCCAAGCACCGCGACCGGGTGGCTTTTGTCCGCATGGCGTCGGGGCATTTCAAACGCGGCATGAAACTGACCCATGTGCGCACCAAAAAGCCGATGGCGATTTCCAACCCTGTGCTGTTCCTGGCCTCGGACCGCGAACTGGCGGAAGAGGCCTGGGCCGGCGATATCATCGGCATACCAAACCACGGCCAGCTGCGTATTGGCGATACGCTGACCGAGGGCGAGGCAATCAGGGTCACCGGCATCCCGTCGTTTGCACCGGAACTGCTGCAAGGTGTGCGGGCGGGCGATCCGATGAAGGCCAAGCATCTGGAAAAGGCGCTGATGCAGTTTGCCGAAGAAGGGGCTGCCAAAGTGTTCAAGCCCTCGATCGGCTCCGGCTTCATCGTCGGCGTTGTCGGCCAGTTGCAGTTCGAGGTTCTGGCCTCGAGAATCGAGATGGAATACGGCCTGCCGGTGCGGTTTGAGGCCAGCCAGTTCACCTCGGCCCGCTGGGTCAGCGGGGAGCGGGCAGCCGTGGACAAGTTCACCAACGCCAACAAGCAGCACATCGCCCATGATCACGACGGCGATGTTGTGTATCTGACGCGGCTGCAATGGGACATCGACCGGGTGGTGCGCGACTATCCGGACTTGAAACTGACCGCGACCAAGGAAATGATGGTCTGACAGAAACGCCGCATTTAGAAAAACAGCGCATTGAAACCCGTCATGGACCTGGATCAACAGAACTACCCTGGCGGTTTTTTTGCGCTGATGCGGCGGCTGGAGACACGCGAGGCGCCTTTCGACGATCCGCTGTCGGTGCTGCCGCCCCCGGACGTTGATCTGAATGCACTTAAGGCAGCGTTGGTCTCCTGCGCACCTGACATGACCAGCATGCCGGAAAACCGCAGGCACGCGTTGCGCAAGCAGGCGATTATACGCGCAGAGTTTGTTGGCCAGTCTGAACTTTGGGCGCTTCATGCAGTTTGCATTGCCATACTGCGCAGGCGCGCCGCCCCGCCGCAAGCGCGGCAGTTGTTTCTGCGGATCTGGTCGGAACAGGGCGGCGCGCTGGCCCGCGAACTGCCAGTGCGCTGGATGATATCGGCAGCGGCTACATTTGCCGATCATGGGGAAACCATGGACCAGCGCTTGGGCGGACAGGGATTGATGCTGCTGTTCGACCTGATCAAGCTTCACGACAGTGAGCGCCGTCAGAGCGGACAGAAAAACAGCGTTGGCTTTCCCCGGACCCGCGGCGGCTCAAAGCCGGATGATCTGGGCTTTGGCTTGGAGCCCTATTCGCTGCCAAACGGGGATTTGGACAAGAACATGCTGGCCCGGCTGTGGCGCTATGCCGAGAATGACGCGGTTCTTCGGCCTTTGGGAACACGCATGCTGCAGATGGTCATGAATGATCCGCGCAGCATCTTCGCCCGGATCCAACGCTATAAGAACAGGCCCGCCTCTGATGAGCGGTGAGCAGATCAAATGGGGTGTCGTCAGCACCATCAAGGCACACGCAGGCGATATCCTGACCTTTGCGGCCCATTACCTTGAGGCCGGGGCGCACAGGCTGTTTCTGTATCTGGACGCCCCCTGCCCGGACGCATTTCCGCATCTGAAAGCACATCCGAAGATCCGGGTCACCGAGTGCAACGAGACCTACTGGCGGCGGATGGGCCGACGGCCGGTCAAGCACCAGGTGCGGCAATCCGCGAATGCCAGCCGCGCCTACCAGCGTCAGGCCGGGGATGTGGACTGGCTGCTGCACTGCGACGTGGACGAATTCCTGTGGTCTGCAGGGTCTGTTGCCGCCCGGCTGGCGGCGCTGCCACCTGTCATCCGCTGTGCCCGGGTGCGCCCGGTTGAAGCCCTGGCGGGCGGCGGCGGCACGGCTTTCAAAGGATATCTCCCGGTCGCTGACCAGGACGCCCGTGCCGCGCGGCTGTACCCGCAATTCGGCAAGCATCTCAAAGGCGGTTTTCTGAGCCATGTCCAAGGCAAACTGCTTACCCGCACCGGCATCGACGGCCTGGAGATTCGGATTCACAATGTTTTGCTGGACGGCGGCATGAATCCCGGCCAGGCCGAACTGGACGGCATGGATCTGTGCCATTTCCATGCCGCGGACTGGCAAAGCTGGATCAGCCATTACCGGTACCGGCTGCAAAAAGGCTCTTACCGGGCCGGGCTTGCCCCCTCCCGGTCACGGGACACCGGGGGAATCACTGCGCACGAACTGCTCAGCACGATTGAAGCGGATCACGGAGAGGCCGGCCTGCGCGTCTTTTTTGACGAAGTTTGCGCCGATAGCCCTGACCTGCGGAACCGCCTGCAGGCTGAGGGGCTGCTAAAGATCCGAAAACTGGATTTGGACACAAAACGGCGGAAACACTTTCCCGAATTCGGCTGAATTGTCTCTCTGATGCAAATGGGCGGGACAAAAGAACAGCAAAACCCGGCAATAATTGACGATCACGCGGGATTTTGCTATGCCGCCACACGAGCCGGCAGCTGCCATCCCGCATGACCTTTGCGGAGCCGGTTGCAACACACACGCGCGGGCCAGGTCAGTGTCCGCAATGACGGATACATATGACAAAATTCTCCGATCTGAACCTTAATCCCAAGGTCCTCAAAGCTGTTGAGGAAGCTGGATATGAAACCCCCACTCCAATCCAGGCCGGGGCGATTCCATCCGCACTGGAGGGACGCGACGTTCTGGGAATCGCCCAGACCGGCACCGGCAAGACTGCGTCTTTCACGCTGCCGATGATCACCCTTCTGGCGCGCGGCCGCGCCCGCGCCCGGATGCCGCGCAGCCTGGTCCTTTGCCCCACCCGCGAGCTGGCGGCCCAGGTAGCGGAGAACTTCGACACCTATGCCAAACATGTAAAGCTCACCAAGGCACTGCTGATCGGCGGGGTTTCGTTCAAGGAACAGGACGCGTTGATTGACAAAGGCGTCGATGTCCTGATCGCTACCCCCGGCCGCCTGCTGGACCATTTTGAGCGCGGCAAGCTGCTGCTCACCGGCGTGCAGATCATGGTGGTGGACGAGGCCGACCGGATGCTCGACATGGGCTTTATCCCGGATATTGAGCGGATCTTCTCGCTGACGCCGTTCACCCGCCAGACGCTGTTCTTTTCGGCCACCATGGCGCCGGAGATCGAGCGGATCACTAACACATTCCTGTCAGGCCCGGCCCGGATTGAAGTGGCCCGCCAGGCCACTGCGTCGGAAACCATCGAACAGACCGTCGTGCAGTTCAAAGCGTCCCGCCGCGACCGCGAAGCAACGGAAAAACGCCGGGTACTGCGCGCGCTGATTGATGGCGAGGGTGACAAGCTCACCAATGGCATCATCTTCTGCAACCGTAAAACGGATGTGGATATCGTCGCCAAATCGCTCAAGAAATATGGTTATGACGCAGCGCCGATCCATGGCGATCTGGATCAAAGCCAGCGGACCAAGACTTTGGACGGTTTCCGCGAAGGGGCCTTGCGCATCCTGGTGGCGTCCGATGTGGCCGCGCGCGGCCTTGATGTGCCCAGCGTCAGCCATGTGTTCAATTTCGATGTGCCCGGCCATGCCGAGGATTACGTCCACCGGATCGGCCGCACAGGGCGCGCCGGCCGCGAGGGCAAGGCCATCACCATCTGTATTCCGCGCGATGACAAGGCGTTGGATGCGGTGGAAAAGCTGCTTCAGAAAGAGATCCCGCGTCTGGACAACCCGGTGAAGCCGGAACCCAAGGCGGAAAAACCCGCGCGCGCCGCCAAGCCGGCAGCGGACACCCGCACGGCCAAGCCGGAGGCGGAAGCCCGCGAGCCCCGCAAGGAGGCGCCCCGCGGCCCCCGCAAGGACGAAACGCCTGCGCAAAAGCCCGAACGCTCTTCGGGCCGCGGTAAATACGGTAAACGCGACGACAAATCCGTGGTCGGCATGGGTGACCATCTGCCCAGCTTCATCGCCCTCAGCTTTGCAGAGCGCCGGGCCGGCTGACCGGCACTGCCAGACATTTTTTGCAGGCCGCTCCTCCTCGGGGCGGCCTTTTTTCATTGCGGCTGCAGAAGGGCGACCCACCACGCAACTGCAGCATAACGACCTTTGCATTTGCAGCATAACGGGTCTTCGATCTTGGGTGGCGTCAATCCGTGCAGACAGGCGTATTGCTTCGGCAACACTGTAACGCGATTGAAGATGGGCTTCGCCATGAACACCACCGACACCAACACCCTGACCATTGCACAATTCCAGGCCATTGAAGCCCGCGCCCATGAGCTGCGCGCCGAGGCGTTTGCCAACGTGATGCGCCGCCTGTTCCGCGCTATGTTCAGCGCCCCGCGCAAGGTAGTTTCCTGCCCCAGCTGCGCCCGTCCGCTGCACGGCTGAGACCTCTCGCGGCTCTGCCGGACAAGTACCCGAATTGACAACGCCGCGTGCCTAAGAAGGCCGCGGCGTTGTTGTTTCTTGCACTGTTGTTTTGCGGCAGCGCCGCGGACCCGTCAGGGTGCGCGGCGCCTGGCCCAACGGGGCCTGCTGCATTTTAATGCGGCTAGGGCCGGGCGGGAGAACCGCCCGGCCCACGCAGGCTCAGCGCATGCGGCTGACGACCACCGTCACCTCGGGTTTTTTGCCGATCTCGCTATGGGCGCTTTGGCGGGCAATACGGCGCAGCTCCTGTTCCAGCTTCTCCTCATCGCGCAGCGTCTTGGCACCGGCGCGCATCAGGAACTGGTTCAGATCCGCTTCCATTATCTCGACCAGGGCGGCGTTAGAACTGCCGGTCTCAGGCAGGCCCTTGACGTCGCACCAGGGCTCGCCCAGCGGTTCGTCCTGCTCGTCCAGCAGCACTGTCACCACCACATGGCCGTTCAGCGCCATGCGGATACGGTCGCGGACAACACCGTCCATCGCACCGTATTTGACAGATCCGTCCAGATAGGTGCGGCCGGTATCGACATAGCCGGCGGACTTGGGCGCGTCGCCGCCGAGGTCCATCATCATTCCGTTGACCACAACCGCGCTGGCAATGCCCTTTGCCTCGCCCAGGCGGGCGTGTTGGCGCAAATGGCGGTGCTCGCCGTGCATCGGCACCAGCATTCTGGGCTTCAGCAGGGTATGCATGGTTTCCAGATCCGGCCCATTGGCGTGCCCCGACACATGGTAAAGGCCGGAGCTGTCATCAACCACATCCACACCCATTTCAGAGAACTGGTTGATAATGCGGATCACGCCCTTTTCATTGCCCGGGATGGTCTTTGAGGAGAACAGGAAGGTGTCGCCCTCCTTCAGCTCCAGCCCGCGGTATTTGCCGCGCGCCAGCTGCGCGGAGGCCGCACGGCGCTCGCCCTGGCTGCCGGTTGTGATCAGCATCAGATTGTCGCGCGGCACATTGTTTGCGTCTTCGGGGCTGATCACCTTGGGGAAGTCCGTCAAAACGCCGGTTTCCGTTGCCGCCTCGATCATCCGGCGCATCGCCCGGCCCAGCAGCACAATGGACCGCCCGGCCCGCACCCCGGCTTCAGCCAGGGTTTTCACACGGGCCACGTTGGAGGCAAATGTGGTGGCGGCAACCAGGCCCTTGGCCTCGGAAATCAGCCGGGTGATCTCATCCGGCAGCTCTGATTCCGAGCGGCCCGGATGGGTGGAGAACACATTGGTAGAATCGCAGACCAGCGTCTGGATGCCGTCCTTGGCGATCTCTGCCCACATCTCCGGATCAAACGGTTCGCCGACCAGCGGATTGGAATCCAGCTTGAAGTCGCCAGTATGCACCACCCGCCCTGCCGGGCTGTCAATCACCAGCGCGCCGCTTTCGGGGATTGAGTGGCTCATCGGGGCGACGCCAATGGTGAAGGGACCCAGCTTGGTCACTTCCGGCCAGGCTTCGACCGTGTGCACATTGGCCGGATCGTGACCCGCCTCCTCCATCTTGCGCCGCGCCAGATTGGCGGTGAAAGCACGGGCGTAGACCGGCACATTCAGGCTGGAATACATATGCGCGATGGCGCCGATGTGGTCCTCGTGCCCGTGGGTGACGAAAATCCCCTCCAGCCGGTCTACCCGCTCTTTCAGCCAGGTCATGTCCGGCATGATCAGATCAACGCCGGGGGTGGTGTCCATATCGGGGAAGGTTACGCCCAGGTCGACCAGGATCAGGCGTTCCTTGTTCTTCGGCCCGTAGCCGTAGACATAGGCATTCATGCCAATTTCACCCGCCCCGCCGAGGGGCAGATAGATCAATCTTTCACTGCTCATGCGTCAGTACCATTATCCTTGTTGTATTTATGAATGATCTGCAGGCCATGCATGGTGAGGTCATCCTCAAATGCGTCGAACAGATCAGCGGATTGCTGGAACAAAGGCGCCAGCCCGCCTGTCGAGATTACTTTCATCGCCACGCCGCGTTCCGCCTTGATTTGGGTGCAAATCTCGCGGACGAGGCCGACATAGCCCCAGAACACGCCGGACTGCATACAGGCGACGGTGTTGGTGCCGATGACATTTTCGGGTTTGGTGATGTCCACATGCGGCAGGGCGGCGGCAGCTTGGTGCAGGGCCTCCAGGCTCAGGTTCACGCCGGGCGCAATCACCCCGCCGACATAGGCGCCATCCTCGGCCACTACATCAAAGGTTGTTGCAGTTCCAAAATCCACCACAATCAGATTGCCGCCATAAAGGTCAAAGCCGGATACCGTGTTGACCAGCCGGTCGGGGCCAACGGCGGTGCCTTCGTCCACGCGCACCGCGACAGGCAGCAGGCAGCCGGGCTTACCCACCACCAGGGGGCGCGTGCTGAAATAGCGGTCCGCCAAAACCCGCAGATTGAACACCACCCGCGGCACGGTGGAGGAGATGATCATGTCGGTGATATCCGCCTCGATCCCCTGCAGCCGCATCAGCGTGTTCAGCCAGACATAATACTGGTCGGCAGTGCGCTGCCAGTCGGTGGCGGTGCGCCACATACCAACGAACTTTTCGCCGTCGTAGATCGAGAAGACGGTATTGGTATTGCCGCAGTCAACTGCCAGAAGCATTGCTGCCCCTTCCTAGAAATAGATGTCGGCCGCGGGAATGCTGACGCGGCCCTTGGCAGTGTTTAGGACAAGGTTGCCGCCGGCGTCCACTGTTTCAAAAGTGCCTTCGGTCTCGGAACTGGCGCTGCGGGCGGTGATCACTTCGCCCAGCTTGGCGGCGCGCGCCAGCCATGCGGTGCGAATCGGTTCAAAACCATAGGTGGTGAATTGCTGCTCATAGCGCGCAAAGGCCTCTGCCACGGCATCCAGAAACTCCTCAGGCGAGACCTGAACGCCGGTTTCCGACAACAGCGAAACCGGCCAGACCGCACCGGGTTCCAGCCATTCCTTCATCGGAGTTTCCACCAGATTGACACCGATGCCGACAAACAGATGGGTGACCCCCTGCCCGTTACCGGCACTTTCCAGCAGGATCCCCGCCAGCTTGCCGCCCTTCAGCAGCACATCGTTTGGCCATTTCAGCGACAGGCCTTCGGTGCGCCCGGTAACCGCAACACAGGCGTCATAAACCGCAAGTGCCGCGACAAAGCTGCGCAGCGCTGCCTGATCCGGCGCGCCTTGGGGCCGCATCACCAGCGTAGCGGCGAAATTGCCCTTGGGGTCCTTCCAGTCGCGCCCGCGGCGGCCCCGCCCCATGGTCTGCCGCAGCGCCAGGATCCACTCCGGGCCTGCCAGCTCGCCTGCGATGCGGGCGGCCTCGTTCAGGGTGCTGTCGACCTCGGCAAGCACCCGTTTTCCATATCCTGCTGGCCAGCTCATACGCGCTCCTTAAATGCGGAAAGGCCCGGTCACAAGACCGGGCCTTGTCAGCCTGCCTGAAAAGCAGATCAATTTACAAGCGTTGCTGCGGCAGCAGCTGCGGCGCCGTCGATGCCAAACTGGTAGACCACGCCCACCAGCATCAGCGCTGCAGAGGCCATCAGTGCCACGCCCAGGATCGGCGAGCCCTTTGCTTCTACATCGTCATCGCCCGTGCCGAAATACATGTAGAAGACGATGCGGATGTAGTAAAACGCACCGATCACCGAAGCCACGGCAGAGGCAATGACCAGCCCGATCAGCCCAGCATCAACACCCGCCTGCCAAACGCCCAGCTTGGCAAAGAAGCCCAGCATCGGCGGCACACCGGCCAGCGAGAACATCAGGATCAGCACCGCCAGCGCCTTGCCCGGCTCGCGCGCGGCGAACTGGTTCAGCGCCATGATATCGGTCACGGGCTTGCCGTCTTTCTCCAGCATCATGATAAAGGAGAATGTACCGATGTTCATGGTGACGTAGATCGCCAGATACACCAGCATCGCAGTGACGCCCTGTTCGGTGCCCGCTGCCAGACCGATCATCGCATAGCCCATATGGGCAATCGACGAGAAGGCCATCAGGCGTTTGATGTCGCGCTGGCCGATGGCGGCAATGGCGCCGAGGAACATCGACAGCACCGACAGCACCACGATGATCTGCTGCCAGTCGGAGATTGCACCGCCAAAGGCATCATGCAGGACGCGGGCAAACAGGCCCATCGCCGCAACCTTGGGCGCGGTGGCAAAGAAAGCGGTGACCGGGGTCGGCGCGCCCTCGTAGACGTCGGGGGTCCACATGTGGAAAGGCACCGCCGAGACTTTGAACGCCAGACCTGAGATCATGAAGACAAGCCCGAACAGCATTCCGATGGACATATGGCCCTGTTCGGCAACCTGGATGATGCCCGCAAACTGGGTGGTGCCGGCAAAGCCGTAGACAAGCGAGGCACCGTACAGCAGCAGGCCAGAGGACAAGGCACCCAGCACGAAGTACTTGAGGCCCGCCTCGGTCGACTTCACGCTGTCGCGGCGCATTGCAGCGACGACATAAAGCGACAGCGACTGCAGCTCCAGCCCCATGTAAAGGGACATCAGGTCGCCGGCGGAGACCATCATCATCATCCCCACAGCGCTGAGCGCCACCAGGATCGGGTATTCAAACCGCAGCATGCCGCGGCGCGCCATATAGTCCTGGCCGATCAGCAGCACTGCCGCTGCGCCCAGCAGCAGCGCCACCTTGGCAAAGCGGGCAAAGCCGTCGTTGATGAACATGCCGTTGAAGGCCGTCTGGGTGGTGGCCGGGCTGGCCGCGATCCAGAAGGCTACCGCCGCCAACAGCGCGGCGGTTGCCCAGACCAGCGGCACTGCCAGCTTGTCCTTGGTGGTGTAGACCGCGCCAAGCAGCGCGCCCATCGCGTAAAGCGCCAGAACGATCTCTGGCAGGATTACAGTAAGATCAGCTTGGATCATCTGCCTGATGCTCCCTTAATGCGAAGCAATCCGGGTGGCTGCCGAGATGTCGGCAGCCGCCAGAGACTGGTTGAAGTTTGCAATCAGCGCCTCGGTCGAGGGCGCGATGATGTCGGTGACCAGGGACGGATAGACGCCCAGCAGCAGGGTCATGACCACCAGCGGCGCAAAGACAAAGCGCTCGCGTGCGGTCATGTCACGGATGCCGGCCAGGCTGCCCTTGATCATGTCGCCGAACACCACCCTGCGGTAGAGCCACAGCGCATAGCCGGCCGAGAAGATCACCCCGGTTGCGGCCACGGCCGTCACCCAGGTGTTTTTCTGGAAGGCGCCCATCAGGGTCAGGAATTCACCGACAAAGCCAGAGGTGCCCGGCAGGCCGACGTTGCCCATGGTGAAGAACATAAACACCAAAGCGTATGCCGGCATCCGGATCACCAGGCCGCCATAGGCGTCGATGTCGCGGGTGTGCATCCGGTCATAGATCACCCCGACGCACAGGAACAGCGCAGCAGAGATGAAGCCGTGCGACAGCATCTGAAAGATGGCGCCGTCGATGCCCTGCTGGTTGGCGGCAAAGATGCCCATGGTCACAAAGCCCATGTGCGCGACTGACGAATAGGCGATCAGCTTTTTCATGTCCTCCTGCACCAGTGCCACCAGCGAGGTGTAGACCACCGCGATGGCTGACATCCACAGGACCATATCGGTCATTACATCCGCGCCCACCGGGAACATCGGCAGCGAGAACCGGAGGAAGCCGTAGCCACCCATTTTCAGCAGGATCGCAGCCAGCACCACGGAGCCCGCAGTCGGTGCCTGCACGTGCGCGTCCGGCAGCCAAGTGTGCACCGGCCACATAGGCATCTTCACCGCAAAGGAGGCAAAAAACGCCAGGAACATCAGCGTCTGGGCGCCGCCCACGACGTGAATGCCCAGCACTTCAAACGACGCCGCCGAGAAGCTGTGGGTCAGCAGGACCTCGATATCGGTAGTGCCGGCATCCACATACATGAAGACCATCGCCACCAGCATCAGCACCGAGCCAAAGAAGGTGTAGAGGAAGAACTTGAAGGAGGCGTAGATCCGCTCCTTGCCGCCCCAGATGCCGATAATAAGGAACATCGGGATGAGGCCGGCCTCAAAGAACAGGTAGAACAGCACCAGGTCCAGCGCCATGAAGACACCCAGCATCAGGGTTTCCAGCAGCAGGAAGGCGATCATGTATTCCTTCACACGGGTCGTGACCGACCAGCTGGCCAGAATGGTCAGCGGCATGATGAAGGTGGTCAGCATCACAAACAACACCGAGATGCCGTCGACGCCCATCTTGTACTTCAGCCCCAGGATCCAGGCCCGGTCTTCCACAAACTGAAAGCCGGTGTTGGCAGGGTCGAACTCGAAATAGATGCCAAGGCTCACCAGGAAGGTGATCGTGGTGGCAAAGAGCGCGACATACTTGGCGTTGCGCTGCGCCGCCTTATCCTCGCCGCGCAGGAACAAGGCCAGAATGCCTGCAGCCAGCGCCGGGATAAAGGTGACAATGGAAAGGAGATTGTCCATCAGTGCGTTCCTCCGCCGATCGACATCCAGGTGACCAGGGCTGCGATGCCCAGCACCATCCAGAAGGCGTAAGTGAAGATGTAGCCGGACTGTGCGCGTCCGGCGAGACGGGTGAAGAAGGGCACAACGCCCATGGCCAGACCATTGAGGAAGCCGTCGATGGTGCCCCCATCGCCGCGTTTCCACAGGAAGCGGCCAATGGCCAGGGCAGGTTTGACGAAGATCACGTTGTAGATCTCGTCAAAATACCACTTGTTCAACAGAAACAGGTAGAGCGGGCGTTGCTGTGCGGCCAGACGTGCCGGCAGCGACGGGTTCCAGATGTAGAACCACAGCGCCAGCACCAGACCTGCAACCATTGCCATGAACGGGGACAGCTTCACCCATTTCGGGGCCGCGTGGGCGTCCTCCAGGATGTGGTTGTCCTTGCCGATGTAGATACCGCCCTCACCCGGTTTGCCGGCAAACACATAGTGGTGCGCGCCTTCAGCCGCGGCTTCTTCGTGCGCAGCCTCTTCGCCGTGGCCGTCAGAGTCACCATGTCCAGCGTCCTCGCCGTGACCGGCGTCTTCGCCATGTGCCGCGGCTGCGGCTTCCGCAACCGGAATGCCGTAGAATTTGCCAACCTGATCAGCGTGGCCGAAGAAGCTGCTGTACCAGATCATGCCTGCGGTAACCGAACCCACCGCCAGCACGCCCAGCGGCACCAGCATGGTCCAGGGGCTTTCATGGGCGTGATCATGGGTGTGTTTGTCGCCGCGTGCCTCGCCGTAGAAGGTCATGAACATCAGGCGCCAAGAATAGAAAGAGGTCATGAAGGCCGCAATCACCAGCGCCCAGAAACCGAACATAGAGCCGCCCGCATAAGCGCTTTCGATAATCGCATCCTTTGAGACGAAGCCGGCAAAGCCGATCCAGCCGCTCAAGGGGATACCAACACCGGTGATGGCAAGCGTGCCGATCATCATTGCGCGGAAGGTCCACGGGATCTTTTTGCGCAGGTTGCCATAGTGGCGCATGTCCTGCTCGTGATGCATCGCGTGGATCACCGAACCGGCGCCCAGGAACAGCATCGCCTTGAAGAAGGCGTGGGTGAACAGGTGGAACATGGCAGCGGAATACATACCGACGCCAGCGGCCACGAACATATAGCCCAGCTGCGAACAGGTCGAGTACGCAATCACCCGTTTGATGTCGTTCTGCACCAGCCCGACGGTGGCCGCAAAGAAGGCAGTCGCTGCGCCCATGACGGTGATGAATGCAGTGGCTTCAGGCGCAAACTCCATCAGCGGCGACATGCGGCAGACCAGGAAAACGCCCGCGGTCACCATGGTTGCCGCGTGGATCAGCGCCGACACAGGGGTCGGGCCTTCCATCGCGTCCGGCAGCCAGGTGTGCAGGATCAGCTGCGCCGATTTGCCCATCGCGCCGACAAACAGCAGGAAAGCAATCAGGTTGGCAGCATTCCACTCGCTCCACAGGAACGACACTTGGGTTTCCGCCAGCGCCGGGGCGGCGGCAAAGATGTCCGCAAGGTTGATGCTGTCGGTCAGGAAGAACAGCCCGAAGATCCCTAGCGCAAAGCCGAAGTCGCCGACCCGGTTGACGATAAACGCTTTCATCGCTGCCGCGTTGGCGGTGGGCTTGCGGTAGTAAAAGCCGATCAGCAGGTAAGAGGCGACGCCGACGCCTTCCCAGCCAAAGAACATCTGCACCAGATTGTCAGAGGTCACCAGCATCAGCATCGCAAAGGTGAAAAACGACAGATAAGCAAAGAAGCGCGGCTTGTAGCTTTCGCCGTCTTTCCACTGCGGGTCATGCGACATGTAGCCGAAGCTGTACAGATGCACGAGCGACGACACCGTGGTGATTACGATCAGCATGATCGCGGTCAGCCGGTCCAGCCGGATAGCCCAGGAGGTCGACAGCGAGCCGCTTTCGATCCAGCGGAAGATTTCGATGTTTTCGGTCACCCCGTCAAACGACAGGAAGGTGATCCAGCTGAGAAGTGCCGCCAGGAACAGCAGCGATGTGGCCGTGACAGTGGCGGCTTTCTCACCGATGAATTTCCAGCCGAAGCCGCAGATCAGGGCGCCCGCCAGCGGGGCAAAGAGAAGGATGGTTTCCATGTTTCTTCAGCCCTTCATCACGTTGACGTCTTCGACGGCAATGGTGCCGCGGTTACGGAAGAAGCAGACCAGGATCGCCAGGCCGATGGCGGCCTCGGCGGCGGCCACGGTCAGCACAAACAGGGTAAAGACCTGCCCCACCAGATCGCCCAGGAAGCTGGAGAAAGCGACCAGATTGATGTTCACCGCCAGCAGCATCAGTTCGATGCTCATAAGCAGGATGATCACGTTCTTGCGGTTCAGGAAGAGCCCGAAGATGCCGATGACGAACAGCGTCGCCGCGACGGTCAAATAATGTTCAAGTCCGATCATGTGCTCACAGCCCCTGCCCCGGTTTCACGTCCTTGAGTTCCATTGCCACGGCCGGGTCGCGCATCATCTGGGCAACCACGTCCTGGCGCTTGACGTCGGTGCGGTGGCGCAGGGTCAGCACAATCGCGCCGATCATCGCCACCAGCAGGATCAGGCCTGACAATTGGAACAGAAGGAAATATTGGTCATAAATGATGAGGCCGAGCGCCTCGGTGTTGTGGCGGTCGGCGGGCACTGGGTTGGCCAGCAGCTCAGGCGCTTTGTGCGCGGTTTCCCAGACGCCAAAGGCCATCACGAACTGCATCAGGATGACCAGGCCGATCAGCAGCGCCAGCGGCAGGTACCGCGCCATCTCGGCCTTCAGCGCGGCAAAATCCACGTCGAGCATCATTACTACGAACAGGAACAGCACCGCGACCGCGCCTACATAGACGATGATCAGCAGCATGGCGACAAACTCCGCCCCCAAGAGCACAAACAGCCCGGCCGAAGAAATAAAGGCCAGGATCAGCCACAGCACCGAATGCACCGGCTGGCGGCTGATCACGGTGAACAGCCCGCCGGTGATGGCGCTGACGGCGAAGAGGTAGAAGGCAAAAACGCTCATGTCTCATCGTCCTTGTTGTCGTCCAGGACCGTCTGCGCCAGATCCAGCGCCCGGTTCATGGCCGGAATGCCGGCAAAGACCGACATCTGTCCGATCGTTTCCACGATCTCTTGTTTCTTTGCGCCTGCCGCCAGGGCGTGGCGCACGGTCTGGCGCACCGCTGAATCCGCCTGCGCGCCCTGCATTGTCAGCCCGGCCAGTGTCAGCAGCAGCCGAGTCTTGGCATCCAGCCCGTCCTTGTTGACGGTGTTGCCGAACATCATTTCCATGACCTCTTTGGGCATGGTGGGCCATAAGCTTTCGAACTCCTTGAAAGCCTCCGAGGGCGAGAAGTTCTCCAGCGCCGGATTGAAGGCCTTGGCCATCTCCTGCGCCTGGGTCTGCATCTGGGCCATCATGGCCTCAAACGGATTGGGCGGCTGTTTGGTCATGTCCTGTCCTCCGTCCAAGAATTTTCAAAAATTCTTGGCAAAAGTTTTTGAAAACTTTTGCGCTTCTCTCTCATCGGTACGGCGCGTCGATTTCCAGGTTGCGGGCAATCTCGGCTTCCCAGCGTTCACCGTTGGCCAGCAGCTTGTCCTTATCGTAGAACAGCTCCTCGCGGGTTTCGGTGGCGAACTCAAAGTTCGGGCCTTCGACGATGGCATCCACCGGGCAGGCTTCCTGGCAGAAGCCGCAGTAGATGCATTTGGTCATGTCGATGTCGTACCGCGTGGTGCGGCGGCTGCCATCCTCGCGCGGTTCCGCGTCGATGGTGATCGCCTGCGCGGGGCAGACCGCCTCGCACAGCTTGCAGGCAATACAGCGCTCTTCGCCGTTCGGATAGCGGCGCAGCGCGTGCTCGCCGCGGAAGCGGGGTGACAGCGGGCCCTTCTCATGCGGGTAGTTCAGGGTGGCCTTGGGGGCGAAGAAATACTTCATCCCCAGTTTGAAGCCGACCCAGAAATCCTGCAGCAGGAAGTATTTGGCGGCGCGGGTGTAGTCGATTTGGGTCATTGCGGAGCCATTTCGTCATCAAGCCGGGTTGCGCCGGCGTTTCCGTGGCTGTGCCACTTGGTTTCATAGTCGCTTTGCAGAACCAGGTCTTTCATCACTGAATCCTTGGTCTTTTCGATCTCGTAGTAGAGGTACATGCGCCCCTCCGGTATCTTGCCCTTAAGCCGCATCCGTTTGCCGGTCTCTGCGGGGTCCTGGAATTCGATATGGTAGTCGCCGCCGCGCGGCCGTTTGTGGATGCCGCGGCAATCATGCACCGTGCAGCCGCAGTTGCGTCCCCAAAACGTCCAGACCAGTTCCGGATTGAACTGGTAGATGCCATGCGCGGGCCAGCCGTTGAACCCGTTGGCGGAAATAAACCGCCCGCCCGGTTTCAGCATCCGGAATACGGTTTCCAGCGCCATCGGCACATTAAAGACATGCTCAATCGTACCGCCGTCAAAGATCAGATCGAACTGCCCTTCCAGCTCGGCAGCCACCGGGCGGTTCAGGTCATGGAGGATCGTCGCACCCTCATAATCCGAAAAGTCCATCGTCTCCATGTCGCCAAACCCCAGCTTCCGCATCAGGGTTTCGCAATAACCGTCCTCCTGCAGCAGTTCCGTATGGGTCAGATCGAGCCCCTTCTTGCGCAGGATCCGGTCAAACTTGTGTTTGATATGATCCTCCACCTGGAAGGAATGGCGCCCAAGCATGAGCGTCCGGCCTTCCGGCTGGAAGCGGGCCGACAAGTCGGCCAGCCGTTCGAAGAGCTCGATATCGACGCCCATCGCTGTTTAGCCCCCCACGGTCCAGCGGGCGAAGATGCCCCAGAACCAGTCGAATTTTGCGGCAAAGGACACGAAGACCACCCAGGCCAGCGAGAACGGCAGGAACACTTTCCAGCCCAGGCGCATCAGCTGGTCGTAGCGGTAGCGCGGGGTGATCGCCTTGACCATCGCGAAGAGGAAGAAGAAGAATGCCATCTTGGCAACCATCCACAGCACGCCGTCGGGCAAGCCGGGGATCGGCGACAGCCAGCCGCCGAAGAACAAGAGCGACGTCAGTGCGCACATCAGGAAGATGGCGATGTATTCACCGGCCATGAACAGAAGGAAAGGCGTTGCCGAGTATTCCACTTGGTAACCCGCAACCAGTTCCGATTCCGCTTCCGGCAGGTCGAACGGCGGGCGGTTAGTTTCTGCCAGCGCCGAGATGAAGAACAGGAAGACCATCGGGAAATGCGGGATCCAGTACCAGTTCAAGAGGCCCAGATCGCCGTCCTGCGCCCGCACGATGTCGCCAAAGTTCATCGAACCGGTGGAGATGATGATACCGATGATGATCAGCCCCAGCGATACTTCGTAGGAGATCATTTGTGCGGCCGACCGCAGCGATCCCAGGAACGGGTATTTCGAGTTCGAGGCCCAGCCGCCCATGATCACGCCGTAGACCTCAAGGCTGGAGACCGCAAAGACATAAAGAATGGCGACGTTGATGTCGCTGAGCACCCAGCCGTCGTTGAACGGGATCACCGCCCAGGCGATCATCGCCAGCACAAAAGACGTCAGCGGCGCCAGGATAAAGACCGGGCGGTCGGCGCCGGCCGGGATCACCACTTCCTTGACCACATATTTCAGCGCGTCGGCTACCGATTGCAGCAGGCCGAAGACGCCCACCACGTTCGGTCCCCGGCGCATCTGGACCGCGGCCCAGATCTTGCGGTCCCCGTAGACAAGGAACAGGAGCGAGATCATCACAAAGGCAACAACTGCAAGCACTTGCGCCAGGATCAGAACAGCGATGCCGCCTGGAGTGTTAAAGAAATCAGCCATAGGTCCTCACACCGTCGGTATTCCGTTTGCCGCGCAATCCGCAACCACGACTTCAGCGTCAATGGTGCGCAGCCCGCGCGGCAGAGAGGGCGAAATCAGATAGACCGCATCAGCGGTCCGGCTGCCCCCTGCCTGTTTCATTGTTGTGCGCACATGGCGTGCAAACCCGTAGTCCCGGATCAGCGCATATTGCGCGGCGGCACATTCCGCATAGTTGTCGAGGTCTTCCTGCACGGTTGCGCCGCGCATGGAGACGTGAAATTGCACCAGATCGCCCTCCAGCAGACTGGTTTCCACCCCTTCATAGATCGGGGCGGGCCGCCCGCCTTCGCTGCCGGGCGCCATTGCACAGGCGGCCAGCAGAAAGGGCGTTATGAGGGCAAAGCGGATCATTCGGCAGCCAGTTTCCCGGTTTCGCGGGCTTTCACACCCGCCGACAGTTCCGCCATCAGCTGCGAGGCGCGGGCAATCGGGTTGGTCAGGTAGAAGTCCTTGACCGCAGGCAGGAAGTCAGCCTTGCCAAGCTTGTCCAGCTCCAGCGCGTCGCCTGTTTTCTCAGCCACTTCGTCGATCCTGGCCAGATGCGGCACCTCGGCCACCAGCGCTTGGCGCAGCTGCGCCAGAGAGTCATAGCCCAGCGTGGCATCAACTTCGGCGCTGAGGGCGCGCAGGATGGCCCAGTTTTCCTTGGCTTCACCCGGTGCGAATGCTGCCCGCATCGCAAGCTGCGGACGGCCTTCGGTGTTTACGAACAAGCCGTTTTCTTCGGTATAGGCAGCGCCCGGCAGGATCACGTCAGCGCGATGTGCGCCGCGGTCGCCATGGGAGCCCTGGTAGATCACAAAGGCGCCCCCGCTTTCAGACCTGTCGATTTCGACCTCATCCGCACCCAGGTTATAGATCACCTCGGCGCCGTCGATGGCTGCTTCCATGCCGCCTTCGGTGACGGCCCCCACATCCATTGCCCCCACACGGGACGCAGCGGTGTGCAGGATCAGCAGCTTGCCGTTGGTGCGTTCGGCCGCATGCATGGCATGAGCCAGAACGGCAAGCCCGTCTGCTTCACGCAAAGCGCCGGCGCCCACGACAATTACCGACGGCTTTTCCAGGATGTCAGTGAACTCGTGCTTTTCCAGACCGGCAAGCGCGTCGCGCCCTGCCCCCATCTGGAACACGTCATAGGTCAGATCCGCCGGCTGGCCGATATTGCCGATCTTCGCGCCGTTCAGCCAGGCCTTGCGGATGCGCGCATTCAGCACCGGGGCTTCATCACGCGGGTTGGTGCCGACCAACAGAATGTATTCGGCGCTGTCGATGTCTTCGATGGCCGCGGTGCCGGCATAACCCGCCCGGTTGCCTATGGGCAGGCGGGCGTTGTCCGTGCGGCATTCCACTTTGCCGCCCAGGCCTTCGACCAGCTGTTTCAGGGCAAAGGCGGCCTCAACCGGTGCCAGATCGCCGATTAGACCGGCAACTTTCTTGCCCTTCATGGCATTGGCTGCGGCAGTAAGCGCTTCCGGCCAGGAGGCAGGTTTAAGCTTGCCGTCCACACGCACATAAGGACGGTCAAGGCGCTGGCGGCGCAACCCGTCCCAGACAAAGCGGGTCTTGTCGCTGATCCATTCCTCGTTCACACCGTCGTGGTTGCGCGGCAGGATACGCATCACTTCACGGCCCTTGGTGTCCACGCGGATGTTCGATCCCAGCGCGTCCATCACGTCGATGGTTTCGGTCTTGGTCAGCTCCCACGGACGGGCGGTGAAGGCATAAGGTTTCGACGTCAGCGCGCCAACCGGGCAAAGGTCGATGATATTGCCCTGCAGGTTCGATTGCAGCGTCTGGTTCAGGTAGGAGGTGATCTCTGCATCCTCGCCGCGCCCGGTCTGCCCCATCTGGGTGATGCCGGCCACCTCAGAGGTGAAGCGCACGCAGCGGGTGCAGCTGATGCAGCGGGTCATAGCGGTGCCGACCAGCGGGCCAAGGTCCGGATCATCCACCGCGCGCTTGGCTTCCTTGAAGCGGCTGGCAGAGATGCCATAGGCCATCGCCTGGTCCTGCAGGTCGCATTCGCCGCCCTGATCGCAGATCGGGCAGTCCAGCGGGTGGTTGATCAGCATGAATTCCATCACGCCTTCGCGGGCCTTTTTGACCATCGGCGAGTTGGTTTTCACCTGCGGCGCCTGTCCTTCCGGCCCGGGGCGCAGATCGCGCACCTGCATCGCGCAGGACGCCGCCGGCTTCGGCGGGCCGCCGACAACTTCAACAAGGCACATTCGGCAGTTGCCCGCAATCGACAGGCGCTCGTGGTAGCAGAAGCGCGGGATCTCGACACCGGCCTCCTCACAAGCCTGGATCAGGGTCATCGCCCCGTCCACCTCGATCTCGGTTCCGTCAATGTTGATCTTGCGGAGGTCAGACATGGTCTATTTCGCCCTCAGTAACACGCCGATCGCGCTGTTCTTTTCGATTTCCGCGCGGCCATAGGCGCAGAAGGTTTCCGGTTGTTCGTAAAAGACGCCGTTTTGCGCCAGCAGACGCTCGCCCTTGGCACGCATACGGGCCTTTTCAGCATCCGAGTCGATGTAGGCCCGGATTTCCGTGTCCGTGTATCCCAGCGCGTTTGCCCGCGCTTTGAGCCTGCGCAACTCGCCCAGCCCCTTGAAGTAGCGCGGCGCAAGGCGGTCGCAGTGGTCCGAGACCTCCTTGGCCATGGCCACCGCAAACAGGGGGTCTTCGATTTCGGCAACATCGCGCAGCGACGGTTTGGCCTGTGCCGAAACCGGCAGGGCAACAAAGGCAGACAGGGCAACAGCAATCAGGGCACGCATGGCAAAGAACTCCTTCAGTTTGAAGCTCCCACTGCTCAAGCGCGCGGCGCTGCTATTCAATAGCAGCCGGACCGGCCAGCCCTGATATGCCGGAAATCCGCTCACGGTGTGCAGGTTCCCTGGAATACGGCCTTGCCGTCGGTCAGTGTCAGCTGCGTATCCTGATCGGCAGGGTCCACCGCCCAATCGATTTTGGAAGAACCATAGTTCACAACGCAATAGGTAGTTCCGGCGTGGGCCGCAGCCGCGCGCGCACCGGTGACGGAGCGGTCGGCGCCCTTGATTTCAATGGAGAAATCAGCGCGGTTCACCTTCTTGTCCACCGGCTTGGCCTTAGCCTTGAACGGGATGCCGTCATACAGCTCGCGGTTTTTGTTGGTGGTTGAGGAACCGCAGGCCGTGACCAGCGCCGCAACTGCCAAACAGGCCACCGGCAGGGCCATCCGGTATGTCGTTAGAATGCTCAAAATACTGCCACCAAAGTCAAAATTGCCAGGCCGCCCATACAGGACCAGCCAATCACGTAGAAAATCGAGCGCAACCCGCCATGCGGTTTGCCGCTGCCGCGCAGGTGGATAAGGATCATGATCACCCGCGATACCAGCACCAGCGAGGCCAGGAAGTTTACCCAAAACGGCGCCGCGCCCGCCAGGATCGCCGCCAATGTCACTGTCAGGAAGGCAGGCAAAGTCTCGCAGCCATTGAGGTAGCACCGGTTCAGACGGTAGGCCTTTTCGGCATAGTCCTCTTGCGGCGTGGCGCCCGGCGCAAGGCCTGCCTTCTGCTTGGCCAGCGCCGAAAACGGCGACAGCGCCAGGATGATCAGGGTAAAGATCACCAGCGCGGCCAGAGCGTGGGAATATGCGTCAAAGGCTTCCATCAGTTACTCCGCCGCCATCGCGCCCATTCGGCCGGTCTTTTGGGCCTTGATGCGGTCTTCGATTTCCTCGCGGAAGTTCTTGATCAGGCCCTGGATCGGCCAGGCCGCCGCGTCGCCAAGGGCGCAGATGGTGTGGCCTTCGACCTGTTTGGTCACGTCCCACAGCATGTCGATCTCTTCCAGCTCGGCCTCGCCCTTTACCAGGCGGTCCATGACGCGCATCATCCAGCCGGTGCCTTCGCGGCACGGGGTGCATTGGCCGCAACTTTCGTGCTTGTAGAACTTGGCCAGGCGCCAGATCGCCTTGATGATGTCGGTCTGCTTGTCCATCACAATGACCGCCGCGGTGCCAAGGCCCGAGCCCAGCTCGCCGCGCAGGTAGTCGAAGTCCATGATTGCGTCGCGCATGTTCTCGCCGCGCACGCAAGGCACCGAGGAGCCGCCGGGGATCACCGCCAGCAGGTTGTCCCAGCCGCCGCGGATGCCGCCGCAGTGCTTTTCGATCAGTTCCTCGAATCCAATCGACATCGCCTCTTCAACCACACAGGGGTTTTTCACATGACCGGAGATCGCAAACAGCTTGGTGCCTGCGTTGTTCTGGCGGCCGAAGCCTGCGAACCAATCGGCACCGCGGCGCAGGATAGTCGGCACAACGGCAATGGATTCGACGTTGTTCACCGTGGTCGGACAGCCATAAAGACCCGCACCCGCCGGGAACGGCGGCTTCATCCGGGGCATGCCCTTCTTGCCCTCAAGGCTTTCAATCAGGGCAGTTTCCTCGCCGCAGATATAGGCCCCTGCCCCGTGGTGCAGGAAGACGTCGAAGTCCCAGCCAGAGCCGGCCGCGTTCCTGCCCAGCAGGCCCTGATCATAGCATTCGTCGATCGCGGCCTGCAGCGCCTCACGCTCGCGGATGTATTCGCCGCGCAGATAAATGTAGCAGGTATGCGCGTTCATCGCGAAACTGGCGATCAGTGCGCCCTCGATCAGCGTATGCGGATCATGGCGCATGATTTCGCGGTCTTTGCAGGTGCCAGGCTCGGATTCATCCGCGTTGATCACCAGAAAGGCCGGGCGGCCATCGCTTTCCTTGGGCATGAAGGACCACTTCAGACCGGTCGGGAAACCCGCACCGCCGCGGCCGCGCAGGCCGCTGTCTTTCATGGTCTGAATGATCCAGTCACGGCCCTTTTCAACGATGCCGGCGGTGCCATCCCAATGGCCGCGCGCCTTGGCGCCCGCCAGGTTACGTTCGTGCATCCCGTAAAGGTTGGTAAAGATCCGGTCCTGATCCTTCAGCATGTGTGCCTACCTTTGGTTTTCTTGTTCATTGGCCCGGCGCATGCGCCAGAGTTGAAATATGTTGACCAGGGCATAGATCATGCCTGCCAGCGCGGCGAAGTCGAACAGCAAGGCATAGCGCCCCGGCAGCCCCAGCATGGGGCCGATGAACAGCGACACAGCGATCCACAGCAAAATGGTCCCGGCAATCACAAGCGCAATATGCCGGCCCTTTGCAGCGATAGCCTGGTCCTGTTCCTTGCTCATCTGTTCCCTATCACCCAAGCGCGGCCTTGCAGAGCCGCATCCCGATCATTCGTCTTTGCCGTCGTCGTAGATGTGCTCTTCCTTGGCACGTCTGGCGAATTCGGTCTCGTCGCCCACCTGCAGCCGCTTGGCCTGTTCGATCCAGCCGTCGCGGGTGATCCGGCCCTTGAACTTGAGCCGCGCATCAACCCAAGACACCTCGGCCTCTGTCCAGTCGGCAATCTGGTCGAAATGGAAGAACCCCAGCTCGTTCAGGGTCTGCTCCAGCTTGGGGCCAACCCCTTTGAGCAGTTTCAGATCATCCGCCAGGCCGCCGCGGGCTTCCTTCAGGATTTCCGGCTGGGCTTCCTCGGGCTGGCTGTCCGCCGCAGGTTTTGCCGCCGCCCCTTCCGGAGAGGAAGGCTCAGCCGCGTCCGACTTTTTGGGGGCCGCCCTGGCAGCTTCTTCCGCCTGTTTCGCGGCAGGTTTGGGCGCTTCCGGTGCTTTGGGCGGCGCATCTGCCGCGGCCCGGCCGGCAACAACGCCGTCCTTGCCAACCCAAGGGGTCAGCAGCGGCACTTCATCACCCTGGATACGCTTGACGCCATCCTTGATGTCCATCGCCAGCTGCGCGCTTGCATTGTACTGGGTCTTGCCGCTGTCAAAGTCAGTCAGCGAGGTGAGGCCCGATTCAGGCTCAGCTGCGTACCGCCCGTTCTGAGGGCCCGGCGTCACCATTTTGCCTGCGGCCAGATTGTCCAGCAGCATGGTAAAGGTCTCAACCGTCAGGTCCTCGTAATAGTCCTTGCCGATCTGCGCCATCGGAGCGTTGGTGCAGGCGCCCAGGCACTCAACCTCTTCCCAGGAAAACTTGCCGTCCGCCGACAGGGTGTGCGGCTTTGCGGCGATTTTTTCCTTGCAGACCGCAACCAGGTCCTCAGCCCCGCATATCATGCAGGACGTGGTGCCGCAGATCTGAATATTGGCAACAGACCCTGTGGGTTGCATCTGGAACATGAAGTAGAAAGAGGTGACTTCCAGCACCCGGATATAAGCCATGCCCAGCATATCGGCGATGGCCTCAATAGCGGGTTTTGTGACCCAGCCTTCCTGTTCTTGCGCACGCCACAAGAGCGGAATGACCGCCGAGGCCTGGCGGCCTTCGGGATATTTGGTGATCTGCGCTTCAGCCCAGGCCTGATTGGCCGGAGTGAAGGCAAAGCTGTCGGGTTGTTCGTGGTGGAGACGGCGCAGCATCAGATCACCTTTTGGTGGGTGTTGCCCGCACGGATGCCTCCGGCGGGAGTATTTTTAGAAAGATGAAAAAGGGCGGGCAGGCTCAACGGTCGATCTCCCCGAACACGACGTCCATGGTGCCGATGATGGCGGCGACATCGGCCAGCTGGTGGCCGCCGGCCACGTGGTCCATCGCCTGCAGGTGCAGGAAACCCGGCGCGCGGATCTTGGAGCGGTAGGGTTTGTTTGACCCGTCCGCCACCAGATAGACGCCGAACTCGCCCTTGGGCGCCTCGACGGCGGCGTAGACCTCGCCCGCGGGGACGTGGAAGCCTTCGGTGTAGAGCTTGAAATGGTGGATCAGGCTTTCCATCGAGGTCTTCATGTCGCCGCGCTTGGGCGGGGACAGCTTGCCGCGGGCTATCACGTCGCCGGTGGCTTCGCGCAGTTTGACAATTGCCTGGCGGATGATCGAGGTCGATTGGCGCATCTCTTCCATCCGGCAGAGGTAGCGGTCGTAGCAGTCGCCGTTCTTGCCGACGGGGATCTGGAACTCAAACTCGTCATAGCATTCATAGGGCTGCGCGCGGCGCAGGTCCCAGGCGAGGCCGGAACCGCGCACCATGACACCCGAAAAGCCGTATTGCTGAATTTCTTCCTCGGTCACCACACCAATGTCGCAGTTGCGCTGCTTGAAGATGCGGTTTTCGGTCAGAAGACCGTCGATGTCGTCCAGCACCCTGGGAAACTCCAGCGCCCAGAGGTCGATATCGTCCAGCAGATCGTCCGGAATGTCCTGATGCACGCCGCCAGGGCGGAAATAGGCCGCGTGCAGGCGCGCACCGCAGGCGCGCTCGTAGAAGACCATCAGCTTTTCGCGTTCTTCAAAGCCCCACAGCGGCGGGGTCAGCGCGCCAACGTCCATTGCCTGTGTGGTGACATTCAGAAGGTGGTTCAGAACGCGGCCGATTTCCGAATAGAGCACCCGGATCAGCTGGCCGCGGCGGGGAACCTCGACACCGGTCAGTTTTTCGATGGCCAGGCACCAGGCATGTTCCTGGTTCATCGGCGCCACATAATCGAGGCGGTCGAAATACGGCAGGTTCTGCAGGTAGGTGCGGCTTTCCATCAGCTTCTCAGTACCGCGGTGCAAGAGGCCGATATGCGGATCGCAACGCTCGACAATTTCGCCGTCGAGTTCAAGCACCAGGCGCAAAACCCCATGCGCCGCAGGGTGCTGCGGGCCGAAGTTGATGTTGAAGTTGCGGATCTTCTGCTCGCCGCTCAGCGCATCAACGCTGCCGTCGTCAAATTTGGAGCCGTCCATCATTTCAGCCTCCTATCCGCCTTGTGCACCGAAACTACGCAATTTGAGTAATCTGAGGATTTTTTAAAAAAGGGCATCGCCACGCCCAGCATGGCCGCACAGCCCGCCAGCAAGGTTCCCACTTCGGCCAGAGGTTCAAACCACATCAGTTTGCACCCTCCTTCTTCTCGTCGCCGGGCAGGATGTATTCGGCACCTTCCCAGGGCGACATGAAATCAAACTGGCGGTATTCCTGCACCAGCTTCACCGGCTCGTAGACCACGCGTTTTTGCGCCTCGTCATAGCGCACTTCGGTATAGCCGGTGGTCGGGAAATCCTTGCGCAGCGGATAGCCGCGGAAGCCATAGTCGGTCAGGATCCGGCGCAGGTCCGGGTGGCCGGAGAACAGGATGCCGAACATGTCGTAGACTTCCCGCTCGAACCAGTTTGCCGAAGGGTGCACATCGACGATCGAGGGCACCATTTCATCTTCGCGCACCGCAGTGCGCAGGCGGATCCGCTGGTTCCGGTACATCGACAGGAAGTGATAGACGACATCGAACCTCTTGCCCCGTTCCGGGTAGTCCACCGCTGTAATATCCACCAGCGAGGAGAACTTGCAGTTCTGGTCCGATTTCAGGAACTCCACCAGACCGGCGATATTCGAGGGCGTCACGTCAATGTTCAGCTCGCCAAAGGACACGTCCCAGGCCACCACGCAATCAGGGCGCTTGGCTTCGATCTGGGCGCCGAGTTCATTCAGTGCTTCAGTCATCTGCTCTCTCCCGCCTTAGCGAACAAGGGTGCCGGTGCGGCGGATTTTGCGCTGCAGCTGCATCAGCCCATACAGCAGCGCTTCTGCCGTCGGCGGGCAGCCGGGCACATAAACGTCAACCGGCACAACCCGGTCGCAGCCGCGCACGACGGAATAGCTGTAATGATAATAGCCGCCGCCATTGGCGCAGGATCCCATCGAAATCACGTAGCGCGGCTCAGGCATCTGGTCATAGACCTTGCGCAGGGCCGGCGCCATCTTGTTGGTGAGGGTGCCCGCAACGATCATCACGTCCGATTGGCGCGGCGAGGCGCGTGGCGCGATGCCAAAACGCTCGGCATCATAGCGCGGCATCGAGGTGTGCATCATCTCCACCGCGCAGCAGGCCAGACCGAAGGTCATCCAGTGCAGCGAGCCGGTGCGCGCCCAATTGATGATGTCTTCTGCCGACGTCAGCAGGAAACCCTTGTCTTGCAATTCAGCATTCAGGGCCTGGGTGACAACTTCCTTGTCCACACCCGCGGTGTTGGCTCCGGTCATCACTGCCATTCCAGCGCCCCTTTCTTCCATTCATAGGCAAAGCCGATGGTCAGCACGCCCAGGAACACCATCATCGACCAGAACCCAGTGTCGCTGATGTCCTTAAAACCGACGGCCCAGGGAAACAGGAATGCGATTTCCAGGTCAAAAATGATGAAGAGAATCGACACCAGATAGAACCGGACGTCGAATTTCATACGGGCATCATCAAAGGCATTGAAGCCGCACTCATAAGCGCTGACCTTTTCCGGGTCCGGGTTGCGGACCGCCAGCACAACGGCTGCCAGGATAAGGACAATGCCCAATCCTGCCGCAACGGCCAGGAAAACCAGGATCGGCAGGTATTCCCTCAACATCTCTTCCAAGAGCAGCTCCTTTTCCCGGCGGTTTCCCGCGCGACGTCAATTGGCGTGTTGATTTGCCCTGTGCATACCCCCCCGCCCCCACAGCGTCAACTAAAGCAAGGTTAATCTACAAGGGTTTGTGACAGGAAAAAGCACAGCCGCAACATGCGCGTAATTCCTTAGTTATTTCATAAGGAAAGCGGCCGCAGGGGAAACCGCGGCCGCCATCAAAACATGACTCATTTTTACCGGTATTTCAGCCTTGCCAGGCAGGTTTGCGCTTTTCAAAAAATGCGCTGATGCCCTCCTGCGCCTCGTCGCCTTCCCAACGCGCCACCAGCGCCTTGATTGTATGGTCAATCACAGCGTCATCGAGTTGCGGCCCCAAGTCGCGGGCCAGCTTCTTGGCGGCAGCGACGGCGCCCGGCGCACAGTTCAGATAAGGTGCGACCTCCGCTTCGACCGCCTCTGCCAGCTGATCTGCGGGCACGGTTTTGGCCAGCAGCCCCAGCTCCACTGCCTCTGCCGCGCCGAACAGGCGGGCCGACATGAAGACACGCCTTGCTTTGGCTTCGCCCATGCGGGCAATGACATAAGGGCCGATGGTGGCGGGAATCAGTCCCAGTCTGGTCTCGGTCAGCCCCATCTTCAGATGGTCCGCGCCGATGGCAACGTCACAGACCGAGGCCATACCAACACCGCCGCCAAAGGCATTGCCTTGCACCGCGCCGATCACCGGCTTAGCCAGGGTGTTAAGCGCCATCAGCATCTCTGCCAGCACCCGCGCCTCGCGGCCACGGGTTTCGGCGTCCGCATCCATCTGATCCCGCATCCAGCCCAGATCGCCGCCGGCGCAAAAACTCTTGCCTGCACCGGTCAGCACCACAACACGGACGGTCTCATCTTCGTTCAGCCGCCGGGCCGCCAGAATCAACTCCTGCAGCATCTGGCCGGACATGGCGTTGTGTTTGTCCGGACGGTTCAGAGTAAGGGTGCAGACGCCACGGGCGTCAGTGTCCAGGGTGATTGTCTCAAACATCTTGCTTCTCCGCTGAATTCTATTGCAGGCCGCGCATCGAACGGGCCAGTGCCGCAGCCTTTTCCAGCACGTTACCGTCCAGCCCCGTGTCATAGCCCAACTCGGTCAGGCGCTTGTGCACCGCTTCCGTCGCCACGTTGCCCGCAGCCCCCGGCGCGTAAGGACAGCCGCCCAGACCGCCCACGGCAGCATCAAAGACCCGCACGCCCTGATCCAGCGAGACCTCGATATTGTCCAGCGCCCGGCCCGCGGTGTCGTGGTAATGCCCCGCAAGCCTGGCCGCAGGCACCCGTGCGGTGACGGCGCTCAGCATCGCGGTGATCGCCTCCGGAGTACCCTGCCCGATGGTGTCGCCCAGCGAGATCTCATAGCAACCGAGGGCGTACAGCCGTTCGGCCACCTCCGCCACTTTCTCCGGCGGTGTTGCCCCGTCAAAAGGACAGTCGGTCACGCAGGAGACATAGCCCCGCACCGGCAGCCCGTTCTCCTTGGCAGCCTCCAAAACGGGCAGAAAGCGTGTGATGCTTTCCTCGATTGTGGCGTTGATATTGGCCTTGGAGAACCCTTCGGAGGCGGAGGCAAAGACCGCGATTTCATCCGCCTTGGCAGCTACAGCATCCTCGTAACCGCGCATATTGGGTGTCAGTGCCGCATACCGCACGCCAGGCGCGCGGGTGATGCCCGCCAGCACCTGGGCGCTGCCCGCCATTTGCGGCACCCATTTGGGCGACACAAAGCTCGCCACCTCAATCCGCGAGAACCCGGCCCGGCTCAGGCAGTTTGTCAACGCGACCTTCTCCGCCACGGGGATTTCACGCTTTTCATTCTGCAGCCCGTCGCGCGGACCGACTTCGAAAATTTCGACACGCTCAGCCATCGCCGGGCCTCCTGCTTCTTTCTGGTCTTAAATACCCAATTCCGGACAGCTGCCGCAGGCGCACGGTCAGCCGCCTTCCTCTTCCAGCCGCACCAGCGCCGCGCCGGCCTCGACCTGGTCGCCAGCGTCGGCAAGCACCTCAGCCACCACACCGTCGCGGGCGGCCAGCAGCGAATGCTCCATCTTCATCGCCTCCAGAATGGCAAGCCTGTCACCTTCCGCCACCGGCTGGCCGGCTTTGGCAAATACGGCTTTGACCAGCCCCGGCATCGGCGCCTCAACCACGTTGCTGTCGCCGCCTGCAGCCGCATCACGATCCAGCGGATCCACAACGGCAAATTCCAGGCCGTAAGCGTCAAACACCGTGATCAGCGGGCCGGCCTGCGAGGTTACGGGCATCCGGCGCCCCTCAATGCGCCAATGGCCCTGGCTGCGCTCGGCCAGCACGGTTTCGCCATTCACCGTCCACAGCTGCCGGTCCGGCCCGTCCACCTGCACGTCAGCTGTGAACTCCTCCTCCAAATGGCTGAGCGTGATAGCGCGGTGCAGCGGCGCCCAAAGCGTGAAACCGGTTTCCTGCACGGCTTCCACCAGACCAAGTGCCACCATACCAGCGGCCGCTTTGTGGCGCAGCTCAGTCTTTGGCGCAGCCACCAGTGCCTCCAGATCGCGGGCGATCAGGCCGGTGTCGACGTCGCCCTGCGCAAACCCTTCGTGCGCTGCCAGCGCGCCGAGAAAAGCAAGGTTGGTGACGGTGCCGCCCACCTGGGTTTCTTCCAACGCACGGGCCAAACGGGACAGCGCCACTTTACGGGTGGAGCCATGCACAATCACCTTGGCAATCATCGGATCATACCAGGGGCTGATGGCGTCGCCTGCCCGCACGCCGCTGTCGGCACGGGCCTCCGCCGGGAAAGACAAATGCGTCAGCGTGCCGGTTGCAGGCAGAAAGCCCTTTGGTACATCTTCCGCATAAAGCCGCGCTTCAAACGCGTGGCCGCTGATCGTCAGATCCTCCTGCCGGGCAGGCAGGCGCTCACCTGAGGCGACCCGCAACTGCCACTCCACCAGATCGACACCGGTGATCAGTTCGGTCACCGGATGCTCCACCTGCAGGCGGGTGTTCATTTCCATGAACCAGAAGCCGTCGGTGCGCAGGCCGTCCGAGCCATCGACGATGAATTCGACGGTGCCTGCCCCCCTGTAGCCGATCGCCTCAGCCGCGCGCACGCCGGCCCGCCCCATTGCCTGACGCATCTCAGCCGTCATGCCCGGTGCGGGGGCCTCCTCGATCACTTTTTGGTGGCGGCGCTGCAGCGAACAGTCGCGTTCAAACAGATGCACCGCATGGGTGCCGTCGCCAAAGACCTGCACCTCAATATGACGCGGCTGCTGAATGTATTTCTCGATCAGCACATCCGGATTGCCGAAGGCCGTGGTGGCCTCACCCTGGGCGCTGTTCAGGGCATCTGCAAACTCCGCCGGGTTCTCGACCAGCCGCATGCCCTTGCCGCCGCCGCCGGCCACGGCCTTGATCAGCACCGGATACCCGATCTTGCCCGCTTCTTCCTGCAGGAAGCCCGCATCCTGATTGGCACCGTGATAGCCCGGCACCACTGGCACGCCGGCCTCTTCCATCAGCACCTTGGCGGCGTCCTTGAGGCCCATCTTGCGGATCGCGTCTGCGGACGGGCCGATGAAGGTGAGGCCCGCGGCCTCCACCGCCTCAACAAAGTCCGGATTTTCCGACAGGAAGCCATAACCGGGGTGGATCGCCTGGGCGCCGGTCGCCTTGGCCACGCGGATAATTTCCGCACCGCGCAGATAGCTGTCCGCAGGCGCCGGGCCGCCGATATGCACGGCCTCATCCGCCAGCGCCACATGTTTGGCGGCCGCATCGGCGTCTGAATAGACGGCCACGGTCCGCACTCCCATGGCGCGGGCACTTTCCATCACGCGGCAGGCAATCTCTCCGCGGTTGGCAATCAGAATCTTGTCAAACATGGGAGGTCCTCACATCCGGAACACGCCGAAGCGTGTGTCTTCAATCGGGGCATTCAGCGCGGCGCTGAGCGACAGCGCCAGCACATCGCGGCTCTTGCGCGGGTCGATGATGCCGTCGTCCCAGAGACGTGCAGAGGCATAAAGCGGGTGGCTCTGCTCCTCGAACATCTCAATGGTGGGGCGTTTGAAATCAGCTTCTTCCGCGGCGCTCCAACTGCCGCCCTGGCGTTCGATGGCATCGCGCTTGACCGTCGCCAGCACGCCTGCCGCCTGCTCGCCGCCCATCACCGAGATGCGGGAGTTGGGCCAGGACCACAGGAACCGCGGCTGGTAAGCCCGGCCTGACATGCCGTAATTGCCGGCTCCAAAGGAGCCGCCGACAAGCATTGTCACCTTCGGCACATTGGTGGTCGCCACCGCGGTCACCATCTTGGCGCCGTGACGGGCGATGCCTTCGTTTTCGTATTTACGGCCGACCATGAAACCGGTGATGTTTTGCAGGAACACCAGCGGGATCTTGCGCTGGCTGCACAGTTCCACAAAATGCGCGCCCTTCTGGGCAGCTTCCGAGAACAGCACACCGTTGTTGGCGATGATGCCTACAGGGCAGCCTTTGACATGGGCAAAACCAGTGACCAGAGTTTCGCCGAAACGCGGTTTGAATTCGTCAAAGCGGGAGCCATCGACCAGCCGCGCAATCACCTCGCGGATGTCGTAAGGCGTGCGCAGGTCACCTGGCACCACGCCAAGGATTTCCTCAGGGTCATAAGCGGGTTCCTCGGGGCTGGCCCAATTCACCGTCAGCGGCTTGGTGATGTTCAGGGACTGCACCGCGCGCCGCGCCAGCGCCAGCGCGTGGGCATCGTCTTCGGCCAGGTAATCGGCCACGCCGGACAGACGGGTGTGCACATCGCCGCCGCCCAGATCTTCGGCGCTTACGACCTCCCCCGTCGCGGCCTTCACCAGCGGCGGGCCTGCGAGGAAGATGGTCCCTTGTTCTTTCACAATGATGGTCACGTCGGACATGGCAGGAACGTAGGCCCCGCCTGCAGTGCAGGAGCCCATGACCACGGCGATTTGGGCAATACCCTTGGCCGACATCCGCGCCTGATTGTAGAAAATGCGTCCGAAATGGTCGCGGTCGGGGAAGACCTCATCCTGTTGCGGCAGGTTGGCACCGCCGCTGTCCACCAGATAGATGCAGGGGAGACGGTTCTCCTCGGCAATTTCCTGCGCCCGCAGGTGTTTCTTCACCGTCATCGGGAAATAGGTGCCGCCCTTCACGGTGGCGTCATTGCAGACCACCATGACCTCTTGGCCGTGCACCCGGCCTATGCCCGCGACCACACCCGCGCCGGGGGCGGCACCGTCATACATGGCATGGGCCGCAGTGGCACCGATTTCCAGGAACGGAGACCCCGGATCGAGGAGGTTCGCCACCCGGCGGCGCGGCAGCATCTTGCCGCGGCCTTCGTGGCGGGCGCGGGATTTCTCGCCGCCGCCCATGCGCGCGGCCTCTGCCGCCTCGCTGATCTGCCCGAGCGCATCCAGATGCGCCTCGCGGTTCTGCTTGAAACCTTCGGAGGAAGGCATCGCCTTGGATGTGAGTTTCATGTCCACTCTCCCGTGATAGGGTTGAGATCTTTATTTCCGGTTGGGGCAGCGTACGCCGGGTATGCAACACCATGGGTCATTGGCTTGCGGCGCCTGTCATTGCCTGACTGCGCATCATAGTTCTCAGCTTGAGCCATTCTGAAAGCGCATCTGAATAGCGGCACAGTATTTCCGACGTCAGACTGGGGTCTGACATCTTGGTGCAATCCGGTTCTGCACTCAATTCCGGCAGAGGCAGTGAAAGACCCGCAGCACCGCTGCTCTCAAGAACGCTTCTGTCAAAGCCCGGCATCTGACGGATGATTTTGTCTCCGTCCTCTTCCATCCAGACAGCGGTGCTTTCAACGCAGTACTGCTGAGCTTTCATTTCATGGCTCAAATTGCACATACGTACAGCCTGCGTGACACATTGACTGTCCATCGGGAGTGCAAAGGCACCGTTTGAGACGAACCCCGTACAGGCGTTGAGGAAACCAGCGGTATCAAAGAGCGCCTGCACTTCCCCCGCTGCTTGAATTGGAGACACAAGCGCAGCTGCTGCTCCTGCGGCTAAAAAGGAATTTTTCCATAGTCTCATCGATTTACCTCCCCCGCAGCCCGCGTCTTCAGTTCCTTACGGATAACCTTCCCCGTCACGGTCATCGGCAGCGCCTCAAGGAACGCCACCTCACGCGGGTAGGAGTACTGCGCGAGGCGCTCTTTGACGTAGTCCTGCAGTTCCTGTTCCGAGGCTTTGGCACCAGCTTTCAGCACCACATAGGCCTTGACGATCTCGGTGCGCAGAGGATCAGGCTTGCCAACCACGCCCACCGTCGCCACTGCCGGGTGGGTCATCAAGCAATCCTCGATCTCTGCCGGACCGATGCGGTAGCCGCCGGAGGTGATCACGTCATCCTCGCGGCCCACAAAGCGAAGATAATCCCCTTCCCAGATGCCGCGGTCGCCGGTGACCAGCCAGTCGCCCCGGAACTTCTCGGCAGTTTCCTCAGGCCGGTTCCAATATTCCAGCAGCATCGAGGCAGAGCCGCAGCGGATGGCGACGTCGCCCTCGGCACCTGTGATATTGCCCGCTTCGTCGATCACCGCCAGCTCATGCCCCGGCACCGGTTTGCCAATGCAGCCCGGACGCGGTTCAAAATCCGCTGCGCAGGAGGAGGCAACCATGTTGCACTCGGTCTGGCCGTAGAATTCATTAATCGTTACGCCCAGTTCCCGCCGGCCCCAGGCGAGCATCTCCGCGCCCAGGGGCTCTCCGCCGCTGGCAACCGAGCGCAGACCGTTGAGCCCCTGCCCGGCTGCCTTGAGCATCCTCAAGGCAGTTGGCGGGAAGAAGATATTGCGCACGCCGGCCGCTGCGATCAGATCTGCGCAGGCCTCTGGGGTGAACTTGTCCAGCCGTGCTGCCACCACCGGCACGCCCAGCGCCAAACCCGGCATCAGCACGTCGAACAATCCGCCAATCCAGGCCCAGTCGGCAGGCGTCCACAGGCAGTCGCCCGGCTGGCCCAGGTGGTCATGGCTGATCGAAACGCCCGGCAGATGGCCAGTCAGCACCCGGTGGCCGTGCAGCGCACCCTTTGGGCTGCCGGTGGTGCCCGAAGTGTATATCAGCACCGCGGGGGTTTCAGGCGCGGTATCGGCAAAAGCAACCGGCGGGCCGTCTATTCCAGCGGTATCAGCCATCACCGCTTCGGCCAGATCGCCGAGCAGCTCCGCGCCTTCTTGGTCCGTAAAGACAAAGCGCACACCAGCATCGCCAGCGCGGGAGGCCAGCGCGTCGCGTTTGAACAGCTTGAACAGCGGCACCGAGATGCCGCCCGCCTTCCAGATGGCCAGATGCGCTGCAGCACACCATGGCGATTGGCTCAGCAGCACACCGACGCGGTCGCCCGGCTGGATGCGGGTAAGCAGGTAGCGAGCCAGGCCATCCACCATCTCGGACAGCGCGCCATAAGAAAAGCTGCGGCGCGCAGGGCCGGTCATATCGATCAGCGCCAAAGCCTCAGCAGGATGCGACAGGCATTGGGCGGCCATGTTCAGCCGCTTCGGCAGGTCCCAGCTGCCATCGGCGCGCAGCCCGGGAATGTTACATAACTCATGCATATTCAGTCATTCCCGAAATGCATAGCTGACATGCATTTTTTCCTTGCTTTTTCAAAGGCAAAGCAGACGTCCCTTTGATCCAGATCAGGGTTTTCCTTTGCTTCCGGGTGCACCACGGCGGAGTAATCATAAGAAAAGGGACGCACCCCATGAAACGCATGGTTTCCGCTTTGGCATTGACCTCTGCCCTGGCCGCGCTGGCCGGCCCCGCGCTGGCCCAGCAGCAGGGCGATTGGACCGTTGGCGTCGGCATCGCCAACGTGAACCCGAAATCCGGCAACGGCACCCTTGCCGGCATGGCCGCTGATATCGACGATGGCACCGCGCTGTCGCTGACAGTTGAGTACTTCTTCCGCGACAACTGGGGTGTCGAGCTGCTGGCCGCTTCGCCGTTCGAGCATGATGTCACTCTGGCCGGTGCCGGTTATGCCGCCTCTGCCAAGCAGCTGCCGCCGACCATCTCGGTCAACTACCATTTCCCGACCCAGGGCAAGATCAAACCGTTTGTCGGCCTGGGCCTGAACTACACCACTTTCTTTGAAGAAAGCTCGCCGCTTGGTGTGATCGAAATGGACGACAGCTTTGGCGTGGCACTCAATGCCGGTGCGGACTGGCAGATCTCCGACCGCGGCGCGGTACGTTTCAATGTCCGCTACATCGACATCGAAAGCGACGTTACCCTGAACGGAGCCGCAATCGGCACCGCCGAGATCGACCCGGTTGTCCTGAACATTGCTTACGTGCACCGCTTCTGATCCTTTGTATCCCTATGCTGGCGGGCCAATGCGCGTCCGCCAGCGTCTCTTTCCGGCCTGCTATTCGCCGAGCCAGGCATCTTCCAGATAGAGCGCCTGCTCTCCGGTCAGCCGCATCAGGCAGCTGACCGTGGCCGGGCCGCCGCCAGTGCCGCCGCCCCATTGCGACCTTTCGAAATCACAGGTGGCGTCGCGATAGCTGATCCAGGCCCGCTGCATATCCCGGAGCGCCGGCGCTGTCTTTGGTGCGGCAGAACCAAGTTCCTCCATTTCGGCATCCAATTCTTCCGCCTTGGCCCGCAAAGACTTGTAGGCGCGGTTCAGCCGTTGATCCCAGTAGCTGCGCTCGCCATCCAAGCATCCCATCATACCAACGGTGGTAGAGCCATCCGGCGTCGCCCCCATGCAGTGCTGTGCCGAGGTGCCCACGCAGCTGCGCTTTGCGTCCTGATTGGCCGCTCCCGCGACGCAAGCCGCCGTCGCACCGGAGGAGAATTGAACCTCCTGTGCCATGACAGGCGTGCCTGCCATCAGCAGAGCAAACGGCAGAGCCGTTTTCATCACATGGTCCCCATCAGCTCGCGGCCGATCAGCATGCGGCGGATCTCAGAGGTGCCGGCGCCGATTTCCATCAGCTTGGCATCGCGGAAAATACGGCCCACCGGGTTGTCGGACAGGTAGCCGGCGCCGCCAAAGGCCTGCACCGCCTGATGCGCCTGGGTCATTGCCACTTCAGACGCGTAAAGGCAGCAGGCCGCCGCGTCCTGGCGGGTAACCGTGCCCTTGTCGCAGGATTTGGCCACCTCATAGACATAAGCCCGCGCCGAGTTCATCGCGGTGTACATATCGGCGATCTTGGCCTGCATCAGCTGGAAGTTCCCGATCGGCTGGCCGAACTGCTTGCGCTCAGCCACGTACGGCATCATTTCATCCATGCAGGAGGCCATGATGCCGGTGCCGATACCTGCCAGCACCACGCGTTCATAGTCCAGGCCGGACATCAGCACCCGCACGCCCTTGCCCTCCTCGCCGAGAATGTTCTCAAACGGCACTTCCACGTCTTCAAACACCAGCTCAGCCGTGTTGGAGCCGCGCATGCCCAGTTTGTCGAAGTGCTTGGAGGTGGAAAAGCCCTTCATCTCTTTTTCGATCAGGAAGGCCGTCATGCCTTTGGAACCGGCATCAGGATCGGTTTTGGCATAGACCACCAGAGTGTCGGCATCCGGACCGTTGGTGATCCAGTACTTGTTGCCGTTCAGGCGGAAGTGATCATTGCGCTTTTCCGCCCGCAGCGACATTGAAACGACGTCGGAACCCGCACCTGCTTCGGACATCGCCAGCGCACCGACATGCTCACCCGAGATCAGCCGCGGCAGATACTTGGCCTTTTGCTCGGCGTTGCCGTTCAGCTTGATCTGATTGACGCAGAGGTTGGAATGCGCGCCATAAGACAGCGAGACAGAGGCGCTGGCGCGGGCGATTTCCTCGACTGCGACGGTATGGGCCAGATAAGACATGCCGGCACCGCCGAACTCCTCCGGCACGGTGATCCCCAAAAGGCCAAGCTCGCCCATCTCTTTCCAAAGCTCCGCAGGAAACGCGTTACTCTGGTCGATTTCCTGCGCCATCGGCCTGACACGGTCCTGCGCCCAGCGGTGAATTACGTCGCGCAGCGCATTCACGTCATCGCCAAGATCAAAAGTCATGCTTGCATTGAACATCCCGCGGGACCTCCCGGTTAGAGCCGATTATATGAACAGTTGTTCAATTCAATAGACGAGGCCTCGATTCGGGTCAATCGTGTTCCGTGCCGGCGCCGCAAACAGCAACGGGCGGCCCCGACAGGGACCGCCCGCAAAATAGCTGCTTTGGATTGGATCAGCGGACCACGTAAACCACTGTGCGGTCGTCCGCCTCAACCAGCACAGGCAGGCCGTTCAGGTAGACATAGCGGTAATTGGTGTCCGGAACCTCGGTCAGCTGGACCTCTTCCGGGATCATGACGCCTGTCACCACCTCACCCTGCACGTAAACCGGTTCGGTGGCATTGCTGCGCACATAGGTCACCACTTTCTCGTCCGGCACCGCAGCCTCACCCGCGAGTGAACCCGCAATCGCCCCTGCGACAATGCCTGCCGGGCCTGCAATCAATCCGCCGGTGATGGCGCCGCCGACAGCGCCCAGCGCAGCATCGTCTTCGCCGGTTTCAGTGCTGGTGTATGTGACGGTGTTGAATTTGACCGGGTTGTCCTTGGCAACAACCGGCACATACTTGTCGGCCAGAGTGCCGGTCAGGTATTCGCCGTAAGCCCAGCCGTCCGCGCCATCAAATGCAACCTTGCACCAATTGCTTTCCTCAAGGCAGCCCTCAAGATCAACCGAGCCATCGGCAGAAATGACGCCAATGATCTTGTGCTGCGGCCCCGGGCCTGCGCGCAGGTTCAGGTCGGTCACAGCCTGCACTTGGGCGCCGGCCCAGACCGGTGCGGCCAGCAGGGCCAGAGCGGACGCGGTCAGGGCAGGAGCGGTCAGGGTGCGTTTGGACATAAACATTATGTTCTCCTCGATATCATTTCTGTCTGAGGGCGCGTTTTTTGCGCCGTTGTGCTGAAACAACGTCCGCTTGTTCAAAAAGGTTCCCCGGATCGTTTTGCCGATTGCGCGCGTTGGTTTAGCAGTAACCGGACAGACCGGCACAATTCAGATTACGAGGATAACAACTGATGAAACGATTGAACCGCACCGCGGCAGCCCTGACCTGCCTGCTGAGCCTGCCTGCCGCAGCGGAGGAAGTCGGGGAGATCGGCGTCGACTGGGTGGGAAACGACATCATAATCGAGGCTATCGCCGACCCCAAAGTCAGCGGCGTGACATGCCACATCGCCTATTTCGAACGGGGGCTGCTGGACCGCCTGTCCAACGGAAACTGGTTCGAGGATCCGTCCAACGCCTCAATCGCCTGCCGCCAGACCGGGCCGATCACAATAGGTGACATCGACCGCGGCCGCGATGGCGAGGACGTGTTCCGCGCGTCCCGCTCCATCATCCTGAAATCATTGCGGGTCAAGCGCATCTTCGACGAGGCCAACCAGACGCTGATCTATGCTGCCCACGCGGCAGAGCTGACCGATGGCTCGGCCAAGGTCTCGATCTCGACGGTGCCGCTCTATCAGGCGGACTGATAGACGGCAGAGACCTCGGCGCGGATAATACGGGCGATCTGGGCGCAGTCTTCCACACTGAATGTCAGCGGCACCCGCATGTCGATGATGCCCGCCAGGACACGATCGCTTTGCGGAAGACGCGGCGTCTGTGCATAGCGCCAGCTGTCATAGCGGGAGGTGAAGGCCACAGGTTCGGGCGTGCCGAACCATTTCAGCTCCACGCCGCGGGCAGCGCAGCGGCGCACCGCCTCCTGCACGGCCTCCTCGGACCAGTCCATCAGCAGGAACTGGATCGAGGAGCCGACGTAGATTTCCTGCGAAGGCCGCTCCACCACGGTCAGGCCCGGCGTGCCGCGCAGGCCGTTCTCAACTTCGCGGTAGCGGTCATTCCAGCGCTGCACCTGGGCTTCAAGGTCACTCAGCTGCGGCCGCAGGATGGCGGCACGCAGGTTATCCATCCGGCCCGAAATGTTGGGGGTCTCATATTTTACCCGCTCGAAAACTTCCGGCCCCGGCACCGCCAAGTGGCGGCCATAGAGCATATAGGATCCTGACATCATGATGGCACGGGCGGCGATCTCTTCATCGTCGGTGATGAGCAGCCCGCCTTCGCCCGAGTTCACATGTTTGTAAGTCTGGCAGGAATAGCACCCCACTGCCCCGTGCTTGCCCGAGAGCACACCATTCCAGGACGCCCCCATGGTGTGGGCGCAGTCTTCAATCACGGTGATGCCGGCGGCATTGCAGATCTCCATCAGACGGTCCATGTCGCACAGATGGCCGCGCATATGCGACAGCATCAGCACCCTGGCCTGATCCGCCTTTGCGGCCAGATCGTCGAGATCAATGGTCAGGTCTTCGGTGACCTCAACAAACACCGGCTCTGCCCCGACCGAAGCGATGGATCCCGGCACCGGTGCAAGTGTAAAGGCATTGGTCAGAACTTTATCGCCGGGCTTCACCCCGACCGCCCGCAGCGAGGTAGCCAGCGCATAACCGCCCGAGGCCACTGCCAGGCAGTATTTTGCGCCCATCTGCGCGGCGAATTCCTGCTCCAGCAGCGCAGTTTCCCCTGCCTCGCCCTCTGCCACGTTGTAACGGTGCAGCCGACCGCTGCGCAGCACCGCAAGTGCTGCCTCGATGGCGTCTTCGGGGATGGGTTCCTGCTGGGTGAAAGACCCGGAAAAAATCTCGCTCATGCGGCGTTTGTGAGCCGCCGCCCGGCAAGGGTCAAGAGGGAAGCCATTTGGCCGGGTTTCCCGAAACTAAGTTGCGGGATCACGCAATCAGCCGCTCCGCGATCTCCGGCAGGTCTTCGAACCGGTGCAGCAGCGCTTCGGGTTTGAGCGCTGCCATATCATCGCCCGACGGGCCGAAGGTCACCAGTACCGACGGCACGCCCGCATTGGCAGATGTATTGCGGTCAGTGTCGCTGTCACCCACCAGCAATGTGCGGGCCGGATCGCCGCCGGCCCGGCGCGCGGCCTCAAACAGCGGCTCAGGGTCGGGTTTGCGCACCGGCAGCGTGTCCGCGCCCACCAGCGATGCAAAGGCATCGCGCACCCCCAGGCTGCGCAGCAACTGTTCCGCCAGCCCCTCCGGCTTATTGGTGCAGATGCCGACGCCGAAGCCTGCGGTTTTCAGCGCCTCGACCGCGTCCATCGCGCCAGAGTACAGAACAGTGTGATGGTCAATAGCGCCGCGGTAGGCCTCCAGCAGCACTGGATAGAAATCGTTAACGATCGCCTCGTCGAAATTTTCCACCCGTTTCAAACCGGTGGCCAGCATGTTGCGCCCGCCGCGCAGGGCAACACCGGCATCTTCAGGATAACTCAGCACATCGCCCAGCCCCATCTGCCGGAAACAGGCATTGGCCGCCGCCAGCAGATCGCCGGAAGTATCCGCCAGCGTGCCGTCCAGATCGAAGATAACTGTTCGCATATCCTGCCCCTTCGGCGCATTTCCGCTGCCGCATGTTGCAGCCCGCAATCTTGTTTGATGGCGCTATCTCTTGCGCCCCGTCCCTCAGCGGATAAAACGGGAGCGATAAAAAGACAAAGAGAAAAGCGATTATGAGCATTGCCCTTGTCATCCTGGCGGCCGGAAAAGGCACCCGGATGAACTCTGACCTTCCCAAAGTCCTGCACCCGATTGCACAGGCGCCGATGCTGGAGCATGCCATGGCCGCGGGCCGCGCGCTGGCCCCTGAGCGCAGCATCATCGTCGCAGGCCACGGGGCAGAGGCGGTGCGCGTGGCCGTGGCCGCAATCGACGAAGACGCCGAAGTTGTGCTGCAGGAGGACCAGCTGGGCACCGCCCATGCTGTGGACCAGGCCCGCGCGACGCTGGACGGGTTCGAGGGCGACGTGGTGGTGCTTTATGGCGACACGCCGTTTGTCAGCGCGGACACGCTGGAGCGCATGGTCGAGGCCCGCCAGCGCGCCGATCTGGTGGTACTGGGGTTCGAGGCTGCGGATCCGGGCCGCTATGGCCGTCTGGTGATGGATGGCGACAGTCTGGAGCGGATTGCCGAATTCAAGGATGCCAGCGACGCGGAACGCGCCATTTCGTTCTGCAATTCCGGGCTGATGGCCTGCGACGCAAATACCATGTTCGACCTGATCGGCAAGGTCGGCAATAAAAACGCCTCGGGCGAATATTACCTGACTGACCTGGTGGAGCTGGCCCGGCGCGAAGACCTTAAAGTGACCGCTGTGTCCTGCGATGAGGCGCAGACGCTGGGCGTCAACTCCCGCGCGGAACTGGCGCAGGCGGATGCGCTGTTTCAGGCCCGCGCACGGGCCGAACTGCTGGATCTCGGCGTCACCCTGATGGCGCCGGAAACCGTCTATCTCGCCTTTGACACCATCATCGGGCGCGACACGGTGATCGAGCCCAACGTGGTTTTCGGCCCCGGCGTGACGGTGGAGAGCGGCGCATTGATCCGGGCGTTTTCGCATCTGGAGGGCTGCCATGTCAGCCGCGGCGCCAAGGTCGGTCCCTATGCCCGCTTGCGCCCCGGTGCGGAACTGGCCGAGGACACTCACGTTGGCAACTTTGTCGAGATCAAGAATGCTGAAATCGCCGCCGGCGCCAAGGTCAATCACCTCAGCTATATCGGCGATGCCTCGGTTGGCGAAGCCAGCAATATTGGCGCAGGCACAATTACCTGCAACTATGACGGGGTGATGAAGCACCGCACCGAAATCGGCGCCCGCGCCTTTATCGGATCGAACACCATGCTGGTGGCACCGGTCCGGGTCGGGAGTGAGGCGATGACCGCCACCGGTGCAGTGATCACAAAGAATGTCGAAGACGGCGCCCTGGCCCTTGCCCGCGCCGAACAGACCAACAAGCCGGGCCGGGCACGCAAGCTGATGGATATCCTGCGCGCCAAGAAAGCCCGCCTGCAGAAGGAAGCCAAGTGATGTGCGGAATTGTCGGCGTACTGGGTAATCACGAAGCGGCCCCGATCCTGGTCGAAGCGCTGAAGCGGCTGGAATACCGCGGCTATGACAGTGCCGGCATTGCCACCGTGAACAACGGCGCGCTGCGCCGCCGCCGCGCGGTGGGCAAGCTGGTGAACCTCAGCGACCTCCTGGTGCATGAACCGCTGGCCGGCAAATCCGGCATCGGCCACACCCGCTGGGCTACCCATGGCGCGCCTTCTGTCAGCAATGCGCACCCGCACCGCGCGGGCGCCGTCGCGGTCGTGCACAATGGCATCATCGAGAACTACAAGGAGCTGCGGGCTGAGCTGCTGGATTGCGGCATGGAGTTCCGGACAGAGACCGACACCGAAACCGTCGCCCTGATGACGGAACGCTACCTGCAGGAAGGGCTGGCGCCGGTGGATGCCGCTTTCAAGACGCTGGACCAGCTGCAAGGCGCGTTTGCGCTCGCCTTCCTGTTTGATGGCGAGGAAGACCTGATCATCGCTGCCCGCAAGGGCTCGCCGCTGGCAATCGGCCATGGCGATGGCGAGATGTTCGTGGGCTCCGATGCCATCGCCCTGGCGCCGCTCACCGACCGGATCACCTATCTGGAGGAAGGCGACCGCGCCGTCGTCACCCGCGCAGGCGCAGAAATCCGCAATGCAGACGGCGCCCTGGTGAACCGGGCGACCAAGACCATCCAGATCGATTCTGCCCAGGTCGACAAAGCCGGCCACAAGCATTTCATGGCCAAGGAAATCGCCGAGCAGCCGCATGTGATTGCCGAAGCAATCCGCCACTATCTGCCGGTTGAGGAAGACGCCGTGCGCCTGCCCGGCGAGGTGGACTTTTCGCAGGTCGAACGGCTGACCATGGTGGCCTGCGGCACCGCCTATTACGCCTGTGTGACCGCCAAATACTGGTTTGAACAGATCGCCCGGCTGCCGGTCGAGGTCGATATTGCGTCCGAGTTCCGCTACCGCGAGCCGCCGATCCCCGGCAAGACACTGGCGCTGTTTGTCTCCCAATCGGGCGAGACCGCCGACACTCTGGCTGCGCTGCGCTATTGCCAGGAAAAGGCGGACAAGATCCTGTCAGTGGTAAATGTTCCCGAAAGTTCCATCGCGCGGGAAAGCGATCTGGCACTGCCGATCTATGCCGGGCCGGAAATCGGCGTGGCGTCCACCAAGGCCTTTACCTGCCAGCTGACAGTTCTGCTGGCGCTGGCACTGAAAGCCGCCTGCGACCGCGGCCATCTGAGCGCCGGGGAGATGGCGGATTATGCCACCGCGATCCGCGGGTTGCCCAATGTGATGTCCTCCGCGCTGGAGCAGAACGAGGCAATCCGCCAAGCCGCGCAGAAGGTCAGCGAAGCCCGCGACGTGCTGTTCCTGGGCCGCGGCCTGATGTTCCCGCTGGCACTGGAAGGCGCGCTAAAGCTGAAGGAAATCAGCTACATCCACGCTGAAGCCTATGCGAGCGGCGAGTTGAAGCACGGCCCCATCGCACTGATCGACAAACATATGCCGGTGGTGGTGCTGTCCCCCAAGGATTCGCTGTTCGACAAATCGGTCTCCAACATGCAGGAGGTTCTGGCGCGCAAGGGCAAGGTGCTGATGATCTCCGATCAGAACGGCATTGACGAGGCCGGAGACGACGTCTGGTGCGCCATCCGGATGCCCCGGGTGAAGGAGGCGCTGACCCCGATCCTCTATGCTATCCCGGCGCAGCTGCTGGCCTATCACACCGCGGTGGCCAAGGGCACCGACGTGGACCAGCCGCGCAATCTGGCGAAATCCGTTACCGTGGAGTAGCAGCCGGTGGCCAAGCAATTCAACCGGATCAATGAGGATCACGCGCGTTTCATCGCTGCGCAGCATATCTTCTTTTCCGGGACCGCTGCGGCGCAAGGCCGGGTGAACATCTCTCCCAAGGGCATGGACAGCCTGCGGGTGATGGACCCGAACCGGATCGTTTGGCGCAACCTCACCGGCAGCGGCAACGAGACTGCGGGGCATTTGCGCCAGATGAACCGGATGACGCTGATGTGGTGCAGCTTCGAGACGCGGCCTCTGATACTGCGGGCCTATGGTTCGGCCCGCACCCTGCATCCCCGCGATCCGGAATTTGCGGAGCTCAACGCGCTGTTCCCTGCCAACCCAGGCCCGCGCCAGATCTATGACATGAGTGTGGAAATGGTTCAGACGTCCTGCGGCTACGCGGTGCCGTTCCTCGATTACGCCGGCGAACGGGACACATTGGACAGGATGACCGAACCGTTGGGCCAGGATGGGCTCCATACATTCTGGGCAGAGCGCAACATGACCACAATCGACGGGCAGCCGTCCAACATTTTCGGAGATACTGATGACGCTGGATGACGCTCTTGCCAGTTTGAAAGCGCAGGCAGAACCCGGCCACGCCGCGCAGATGGCCGCCTACCACAAGCAAACCCGCGAAATACTCGGCGTGCCCAATCCGGCCACCAATGACCTGACCAAGACCTGGCGGCAGGCGCTGCCGCTCGAAGAACGGGTCAACCTGGCACGCGCCCTGTGGGAGACGGATATCTTTGAGGCCCGCATCGCTGCCGCCAAGCTGCTGACCCAGGCGCGGATCAAAGAGGATGCGCCCGTTTGGGAACTGCTGCAGGCATGGGTGCCCGGGTTTGACAGCTGGGCCATTGCCGATCACGCCTGCTCGGCCGTTTCAAAGCGCCTGCAAGCCGCACCGGAACGCTTGGACACGGTCGAGGCCTGGACGCAGTCGGATCACATGTGGTCCCGCCGCGCCGCTCTGGTCGCCACCCTGCCCTGGGCCAAGATGAACAATTTGAAGCCTTCAGACCAGGAACAGCGCGAACGTATACTCGGCTGGGCGGCGGCTTATGTGCCGGACCGCAACTGGTTCATGCAAAAAGCCGTGGCTTGGTGGCTGCGCGACCTCAGCAAACATGACGCGGAGCGTACCCGCGCGTTTCTGGCCGAACATGGGGCAGCCATGAAAGCCTTCGCCCGCAAGGAAGCGGCAAAATACCTGAAAGAGGTTTAGGCCAGCCAAAACGTCCGCCCGGCGCCAGCCGGGCAGCGCACGCCCCCGCCCCAAGAGGGCGGGCGCTTCCCCGCTCTCAAGCAGGATCAACCGGCAGGCAGTACCTGTACCTCGGCCAATTCCGTCAGCGGCAGGCTTAATGCGCGCATGGCGCCGATCGACAGACGGCTGCCGCCGGACTCGGCCCCCGGGGCTGGCTTCAGCGTCAGCACCACCTGGGTGTTGCGGCTGGTGCGCACCAATGCCTGCTGTTCAGCAGCCACCAGCGGTGTTTCCATCCACAATCCCGGCAGCGACGGATCGCCCAGCGAGGCCACCGTGGTTGCAGAGCCGCGGAACGACGGCGCGGCGGGCAAGGCCGGATCCGCCTCGGCCGCATCAACGCCGGGGGCCGGCTGCAGCACCGGGTCCTGCAGCTCAGCTGCCGCCGGTGCCCCCTGGCCGCCAAGGATTGAAGAATTCAGCTGGATCCCGTTACAGGCGGCCAGCAGGGAAATCGAAGCAAGGGAAATGACTGTCATACGCATGAGGCGACCCTAGCTTTGCGCGAAACTCTTTGCCAGCGGTAAAAGCCGTCCCCCTCTTGCCGCGGGCGGTGCCCCGCTTTACCTAGGAGGCATGACAGCTCCGCTTATTGATCCCTTCGCCCGCGCAATCACTTATCTGCGTGTCTCGGTCACCGACCGCTGCGACTTCCGCTGCGTCTATTGCATGTCCGAGAATATGACCTTTTTGCCCAAGAAGGATCTCCTGACCCTGGAGGAGCTGGACCGGCTGTGTTCCACCTTCATCCGGCTCGGCGTTGAGAAGCTCAGGATCACCGGAGGTGAGCCGCTGGTCCGGCGCGGCATCCTGACTTTCTTCCAGTCGATGAGCCGCCATCTGGACACCGGCGCCCTTAAGGAGCTGACGCTGACCACCAATGGCTCGCAGCTGGCGAAATATGCCGATGACCTTTATGCCGCCGGGGTGCGCCGGGTGAATATCTCGCTCGACACGCTGGACGAACAGAAATTCGCCGATGTTACCCGCTGGGGCCGCCTGCCGCAGGTACTGAAGGGTATTGACGCCGCGCAGAAGGCCGGCCTGAAGGTCAAAATCAACGCCGTGGCGCTCAAGGGCTTCAACGAAGAAGAACTGCCGAGGATCACCGCGTGGTGCGCCGAACGCGGCCTGGATCTCACCTGGATTGAGGTCATGCCGATGGGCGAAGACATCGGCGCGATGGAGCGCATCGGCCAATACTGGTCGCTGAAGGACGTGCGTGCGGAATACGAAAACCACTATACCGTCACCGATCTGGCTGAGCGCACCGGCGGCCCGGCGCGATATGTGCAGCTGGAGGAAACCGGCCAGAAGATCGGCTTCATCACCCCGCTTTCCCATAACTTCTGCGAAAGCTGCAACCGGGTGCGGGTGACCTGCACCGGTGAAATTTACACCTGCCTGGGCCAGGAGGGCAAAGCCGACCTGCGTGCGCCCCTGCGCGCAAACGAGGAAGGCACCGGCGTCTTGGAGGCCGCGATCCGCGCCGCCATCGGCGACAAGCCCCGCGGGCATGACTTTGACTATTCCCGGCAGGAGGCCGGCGGCCAGATGTCCCGCCACATGAGCCACACCGGCGGCTGATCATGTCCAGTGACTCGCCCGTGCGGCCGACGCTGCTTTACTCCCTTTATTGCGGCGCCAGCGCCCTGATTGCGCCCTTTGCCTGGCGCAAGGTGGCGGGCAAGCTGCGTGATTACGGCCTGCCGGAGGCGCGCGTGCGCGAACGCCTTGGCCACGCCTCCCTGCCCCGTCCCGCCGGGCAGCTGATATGGTTCCATGCCGCCTCGGTCGGCGAGAGCTTATCGGTACTCACACTCATCAAGCGCATGGGAGAACAGGCGCCGGACGCGGAATTTCTGATCACTTCCGGCACGCCAACGTCTGCCGAGCTGATTGCCAAACGGATGCCGCCACGCTGCCGCCATCAGTTCCCGCCGCTGGACACAGCCTCGGCGGTGGACCGATTTCTGGCGCACTGGCGCCCCGATCTGGGGGTGTTTGTCGAAAGCGAACTGTGGCCGCAAATGCTGGTGCGGGCGCGCAAGGGCGGCTGCCCGCTGGTGCTGCTGAATGCGCGGCTGTCGGACCGGTCTGTGGAAGGCTGGAAGAAACGCCCGGAAACGGCGCGCTACATCCTGGGGCAATTCGACCTGCTGGTGACGCAAAATGCAAAGACCGCATCAAACCTGCAGGCGATGGGCGCCAACCCCAAGCGCGTCCGCCCCGGCAGCAACCTCAAGGCTGTCTCAGCGCCGTTGCCGGTCGACCGGGACAGCCTTGAAAAGCTGCGTAAAAACATCGGTGAACGCCCGGTCTGGATTGCGTCCTCTACCCACGAGGGCGAGGAAGAGACCGTGCTGGAGGCACATAAAACGCTGCTGAAGAAGCACCCAGACCTTTGCCTGCTGCTCGCTCCCCGCCACCCCGAACGCGGCGATGCGGCAGAAGCTCTGGTGAAGGGCGCAGGCCTGTCCTGCGCGCGGCGCAGCAAGGGCGTCATGCCCGGGACGGCCACCCAGGTCTATCTGGCTGACACTTTGGGCGAGGTCGGCACCTGGTATGCCCTCAGCCCGCTGGTATTCCTGGGCGGCTCCCTCCGCGAAATAGGCGGTCACAACCCGTTTGAGCCAATGCAGGCGGGCGCCACTGTGATCACCGGCACCGGACATTACAATTTCGCCGAAACCTATGCCGAACTGACCGCGCTTGGCGCCGCCGCTGAGGTGCGGTCCGCGGCAGAGTTGACCGATCAGGTTGCCACCTGGCTGGAGCAGCCGCAGGCCTTCCAGGCTGCCTGTGACGCCGCCCGGCAATTCATCTCCCGCCAATCGGATCAATTGGACAAGACGGTGGACGCCCTGCTGGCGATTCTGCCCCGCGATGGAGGCCATGATGGCAAAAACTGACGCCAATACGGTCGAAGTCATCGCGCCGAATTTCAAACGCCGCCTGTCCGGCGTCACCTCTACCATCGTGCGGCTGGTGCCGCTGCAGCGCCAGCAGATCGCCATTGCCACCGCCGGCAGCGGCCTGCCCGGCGGCATGCCGCATCTGTCGGTGCTGCAGCTCTTGTTCATGAAACGCAACGGCCCCGCCGGCGCCCGCGTCTGGCACGCCCGGCGCAATGTCGAAATGCTCGGCGGGCTGGCGTTGAAATACCTGCTGGGCAAGCGGCTGAAACTGTTGTTCACCTCGGCTTCCCAGCGCCATCACTCCGGTTACACCAAATGGCTGATTTCCAACATGGACCGGGTGATTGCAACCTCGGCCAAAGGTGCCGCCTATCTGCAGAACCCGGTGCAGGTGGTGCATCACGGGATCAATACCGAAGAATTTTCCCCGCCCGCTGACAAAGCCGCGTTGCGGCGTGAACTGGGCCTGCCTCAGGATGCAATCCTGATCGGTTGCTACGGCCGCATCCGGGCGCAAAAAGGCACAGACGTCTTTGTCGATGCCATGCTGGAGGTGCTGAAAGCGCATCCCCAAGCGGTGGGCCTGGTCATGGGCCGCGCCACCGAAAAGCATGTGGCGTTTGAAAAGGAGCTGCGCGCCAAGGTGGAGGCCGCAGGCCTGTCCGGCCGCCTGCTGTTCCCGCCTGAGGTGCCGGTCTGGGAGGTTTCCCGCTGGTATCAGGCGCTGGATCTCTATGTGGCACCGCAACGCTGGGAGGGGTTTGGCCTGACCCCTTTGGAAGCCATGTCTTGCGGGGTGCCTGCGGTTGCCACCCGCGTTGGCGCCTTTGAAGAGCTGATCGCCCCGGGTGAAACCGGCCTCTTGATCGACGCAGGCGAGACCCGGCAGATGGTGGAGGCGATCAATGAGGTGTTATCCACCGAAGGGCAGCTGGACGCTTGGTCAGAGGCAGCACGCAAGCACGCGATTACCAATTTCGCGTTGGAAAAGGAGGCCGGTGCGCTGGTCGCGATCTACCGCGAGATGCTGGAGCATTAGCTTCTTCCTTTATCCCAAAGTATCTACCGCCTAAGCTCACTCAATTCGCTGTCGCAACAAAAGCAAAGCTACCGTTCATGCGGCATGCGGCGAAAGCCGGCGCAGAGCCAACCTGTTTAATGCTGCATTGTCTCTCAATGTCCGCATCAGTTTGGTTAGGTAATGAAAATTGAAAAACCGGCATGTTTTGCCAGAATATTTTATTGAGAAACTCTAACTAGCGCGGTGTCATTCTGCGTTGCGCAAGGCTTCTGCAACCACTGCTCGTCGGCTTTCATCCGCAAACGCCATCACTTCTTCCATTTCTATGATGTCGGCGATCCGTACCGGCGAGAAAACTGCGCGCAGATATTGGGTTACGGTTTCCCCCTTGGCTTCCATACTTGATTCTAATTCCAACAAATGTTCAGCAAGCGGTGCGCCCGCTCCTTCAGTAAAAAACGCAACGTTAGAGGTGAAAGTGACAGGCGTCACGCCCTGCTCCAACAAGACGCGCCCCTCGTCTGCGCGGTAGAAGTCTGCCAAGGCAGCGATTTCCTCGGTCGTTAGCACCTCTTGGTAGACGGCGGCAACATTCCCACGGATCAACTTAAGAAGTTCAGCATCAAAGTCGCCTGCCAGTTCCTCCCAAAACCGGTCGGAGTTTATAATTTCGGCCCCCAAATCCGCAAAGCCCGGTTGCAGTTTAGTGTAAACCTCTTGTCTAAGGCTTGTTACCCTTTCTTCTGCATCTGACCAACGCATATGCGCATCTGCAACAAAGGCAACGTCCGCAGCCGCCTCCGAAAGGGCGGAAGTTACGGTGCCGAGCAAAAATATTGCAGCGATAAGAATCTGTTTCATTTGGGGCAGCGTATTGCTGGTTCATGGCGGAAATTTGACGCCGTGCACTGAAGGCTAAAGTCACCCTTGACCCAAAAGAAATTCCTCCCTTGGGCGTGCGCGGGATTTTGGAGTTTGGCCGCGCAGGAAGGTCTCGATGACACGCATCGCGCTGCCGCATTCCGGGCCAGCTCGAAGCTGGTCCTCTTCATCCGTGCCGGTGCGCTGATCGTTTTCGGCCGCCTGATCCGGGTTTTGCTCTTTGCCGAGCAAGCTCCTGATCCGTCCCGTCCTGTCGCGCCGGATACCATTGGCGAGGAAGCCAGCGTGTCTGATGCAGTGGAAGCCGGTGGGCAGGACAGGGTTGAGCAAGCGGCGGATGAACTCATCTGCCGGCAGGCGCATGACCTTCGTCCCCCATTCATGGTTTGAGATAGCCCCCCGGTGGGTATACCGGCTCACATAGGCAAGCACGGCATCCGGCCCGCCGAAGGGCGGTTTGGCATAAACGGCCCGGTTGGTTTTGCGCAGCGGCGCGGGATGGGCAGCGAAGGTATCCGGGTTTGCTCATCCCGCCAGAGCGCCGAAACAGCCTCGACAGGACCTTCACCGGCAGGAAAACCGCCTGGGCGGCAGGCGCTCCAGCGGGTGCCATCTGGCGGCAGCCCGCCTCCCGGCACGAAAACATGCACGTGCGGGTGATGGGTCATTGCCGAACCCCACGTCTGCAGAACCGATGTCATGCCGGTCTTCACACCCGGGTGTTTTGGACCGGCTGCGATGGTCAGGAGCGTTTGGGACGACACCTTGACCAGCAAGCCATAGGCCGCCGCCTTGTTCTGAAACGCAATACCCGCGATCCGGGCTGGCAGCGTAAAGACCGCGTGGAAGTATTCGACGGGCAGCATGCCCGCCGAGCGCTGCGGTCCGGCAGCTCTCAATCGCGGACATTACCTTCAACTGTGGCAGGTTCAGGTGTCCGGCATGGTCATGACGGCAGGCAGCACCGCGGGCGCGGAAGATATCCGCGACCTCCAGTCCGGGACGGGGCATCTGAGCCCTGCCTGACCGGGATTGGCCTCCCGTCTCATGAGCAGATCAAGGGGGCTGGCTACATCCTGAAAGGTGTTGGCCGCCACCTTTGGTGGTGGTCTCCGGCTTGGCGTGCCCGGGCAAAACCTGAATGACCCGGATATCAGTCCCGGCCCCCGGCAGATGGGTTGCAAAGCTGTGCCTCAGCCTGTGGGGTGGCACCTTCTTCCTGACCCCGGCGAAGCCGTGCGCCACGCCGAAAGCCACGCTAAAGGCAGCGCGGCATCGCAATCCAGGTCCGGGCGCGGTTTCCAGAAGGCGTGACACGTCCTCGGCGCTCAGCGCCACGGGGATCTTCTTGGCTGCCCGCTGATAACGCATGCGCCGCGTTCAGCGGGAAAACGAGTGACAGGATCGTTTTCCTTTCCGCCTTCACTCTCCGGGCGCAGACACCTGGTTGCATAGAAGAAGCTCAGCACCGTCAACCGGTTATTGAAGGTTGGCGCACCAACGCCCCGTTCCTTCATATCAAGCTGAAATGCCCGCAACTCCTCCGGCGTCGCGCTATTCGGCGCATGCCCCGGAAACCGGGCGAGGCCGCGCATCGCCCGCAAATTTACGCTTCCGCTCTTGGTTGTTGCCACGGCCACGCATGTGGTCCGGGCGGCAATTCAGCGATCGCAAGCTTCGACCGCGGAGATAAGCCGCGAGCTGGGCCCTTGCCTCGGCAAGTGAATTGAACCGCAGGCTCGTGAGGGGGCAAACAGCCCCCTCCCCGCATAAGGCTAAGCAGCCGGCATCCGCTGCTCGACGATCTCCGCCCACCAGCTGCAGCCTGCAGGGATCGCGTCATCGTTGAAGTTATACTCCGGATGATGCACCATCGCAGTATCGCCGTTGCCCATCAGAATATAAGCGCCCGGGCGCTCTTCCAGCATGAAGGCGAAATCCTCGCCGCCCATCACCAGCGGCGCGTCTTCGCAGGAACCGGAAACACTGGCGGCCACCTTGGCGGCGAACTCAGTCTGCGCGCCGTGGTTCGCCATCACCGGGTAACCGCGATGATAGGTGACATCTGCGGTGCCGCCAAAGGTCGCCGCGATACCCGTGCAGACCTCGTTGATCCGCTTCTCGGCCAGGTCGCGCATCTCCCCCGACATTGTGCGCACGGTGCCCTTGATCTGCACCTTTTGCGGGATCACGTTGAACGCCTTCGAGGACGTCTCAAACGAGGTCACCGAGACCACAATCTGATGCACCGGGTCGGCGTTGCGCGAGGCAATGGTCTGCAGCGCCAGCACGGCCTGGGCTGCCAGAACGGTGGTATCCACGGTTTCATGCGGCTTGGCAGCATGGCCGCCGCGGCCTTCGAAAGTGACGTCGAACTGGTCGGTGGCGGCAAAGAACGAACCGGGGCGGATGGCGAAGGAGCCCAGCGGCTGGCCCGGCCAATTGTGCAGGCCGTAGACTTCCTGGATGTTCCAGCGGTCCATCAGCCCGTCATCGCACATCACCTTGGCACCGCCGCCGCCTTCTTCGGCGGGTTGGAAGATCACCACCACGGTGCCGTCGAAATTCCGTGTCTCGGAAAGGTACTTAGCCGCGCCCAGCAGCATCGCGGTGTGGCCGTCGTGGCCGCAGGCATGCATCGCACCGGGGGTCTTGGAGGCATACTCCAGCCCGGTCTGCTCATGGATCGGCAGCGCGTCCATATCGGCGCGCAAGCCGATGACCTTGCCCGATGTGTCCGCCTTACCCTTGATCACGCCCACCACGCCGGTGCGGCCGATGCCGGTCACCACCTCGTCGCAACCGAATTCCTGCAGTTTTTCCGCGACCAGCGCGCTGGTACGGTGGGTTTCGAACAGGATTTCCGGGTTTTCGTGGATGTCACGGCGCCAGGCGGTGATTTCATCCTGCAGTTCGGCAAAGCGGTTCTTGACCGGCATTTCTCGCTCCTTTGGTTGTCTTTTCCCCGCAGCCTCAGGCCGCAGGCATTCTTCGTTCCACCAGCTCGGCAAACCAGCTGCATCCCAGCGGGATCGCCTCGTCGTCAAAGACATAGGCCGGGTGGTGGCACATCTGGGTGTCGCCGTTGCCGAGGAAGATATAGGCACCGGGGCGCTGCTCCAGCATGTAAGAGAAATCCTCGGATGGCATAATCGGCGGGGTCTCAGTGTCGACCTTGGCAGAGACCGCCTGCGCTGCCTCCACCGCATGGACGGTGCCGTTTTCATCATTGATTGTAACGGGGTAGCCTGGAACCCACTCGACCTCGGCTGTGGCGCCAAAGGCCGCCGCCGTGCTTTCGGCAACCCGGCGCACCCAATCCCCGGCCTGGGTGCGGCACTCCGGATCCAGGGTTCGGACGGTGCCTTGCAGCTTGGCGGTATGGGCAATCACGTTCGAAGCCGTGCTGTCGGTCTCAAACGTGCCGACGGTCAGCACCACCCGCTTTACCGGGTCGACGTTGCGCGAGACGATCGAATGCAGCGAGACCACGATCTGCGAGGCCGCAAGCGTCGTATCAATCGCCTCATGCGGGGCGGCGGCATGGCCGCCCTTGCCGGTGACGGTGATGACAAATTCATCCGAAGACGCCATCAGCGGGCCGGGGCGGATGGCAAATTCACCCACTGGCAGGCCGGGCATATTGTGCAGGCCATAGACCTCCTGGATGCCCCAGCGGTCCATCAGCCCGTCGTCGCACATCGCCTTGCCGCCTGCGCCGCCTTCTTCTGCGGGCTGAAATATCAGAACTGCCTTGCCGTCAAAATTCCGTGTCTCTGCAAGATACTTAGCCGCCCCCAGCAGGATCGAGGTGTGGCCGTCATGGCCGCAGGCGTGCATCACGCCGGGCGTCTTGGAGGCGTAGCCCACCCCCGAGGCTTCAGGGATTGGCAGCGCGTCCATATCAGCGCGCAGGCCGATAGCGCGGCCCGACGTATTGGTCCTGCCCTCGATCACCGCCACCACCCCGGTCTTACCCACGCCGGTGGTGATATCGGTGACGCCGAACTCCTTGAGCCGCTCCACCACAAAGGCGGCAGTCTCGTGCACCTCGTACATCAGTTCGGGGTTCTCGTGCAGGTGATGGCGCCAAGCGGTGATCTCCTGGTGCATCTCGGCAAAACGGTTCTTGGCCGGCATATTCCCCTCCCCTTTTTGTTTCAGGTTCCGTTGCGGCAGACTGTCCGCGAAAAAACTTAGCTTCGCAAGTATCCGGTCCCGCCGGGACGCGGCGGAACCCGCCAGGGCGGAGGCGGCATCCGCGCTCCCCCTGCAGCATCTGTACACCTTCAGCACCAATCCGAGCATGAAACGCCCGGATTCAAGGCAGCGGAAAGTTCCCGCTCAGCTTCTCCACCAGCTTGCGCATGAAGTCGTGACCCGCATTGAATTGGGCGATTGTGATAAATTCGTTGGGCTGATGCGCCTGCGCGATGTCGCCAGGACCGCAGATCACTGCGGAATAACCCGCCTGCTGAAACTGGCCCGCTTCAGTACCGTAGCTGACCACATGGGAGCCGTTGTCGCCGGTCACCCGGCGCACCAGCGCCTCTGCCTCGCCGTTTTGTTCCGGAACCAGTCCGGGCACGTCGAAATGCTTGGACACGTCAATGCGGGCGTCCGGGTGGATCATCTGCATCTCCGCTTCTATTTCGCGCACCTTGGCGAGATAGGCGGCTTCCCAATCACTGGCGCTCTCCCCCGGCACCACCCGGAAATCCATCATGAACCGGCAGTCCTTGGCGGTGATGTTGTGGGCGGTGCCGCCCTCGATCATGCCGACGTGGCAGGTCGTCCAAGGCGGGGAGAACATCGCCTGCACCTCGCCCGGCTCCTTGGCCATATTCTCAGCGTTCTTCAGGTTGGCCCAGTCGATCAGCCGGGCGCCCTGCATAATAGCGCTGACACCGGTGTGCATCAGCGACGAATGCACTTCGAACCCGACCAAATGAGTGTCATAGCCGGTGCCGCCCTTGTGGCCGGTGACGGCCTGCATCATCGACGGTTCGCCGACAATCACCGCCGCCCCCTTGGGCAGAACAGGCTGCATCGCGGCGATCATAGGCGGAGCGCCGGTGCAGCCGATCTCTTCGTCGAAACTCAGTGCCAGTTGCAGCGGTCGCTTAACGCCTTGGGTCTGCGCCTCCACCAGCGCCCAGATCGCCAGCGCGTCATAGCCCTTCATATCGCAGGTGCCGCGGCCGAAGTACTTGCCGTCTTTCTCGACCACTGTGAAAGGATCCGTGTCCCAGGGCTGGCCGTCCACAGGCACCACATCGGTGTGGCCCGAGAGCACCACGGCACCCTCCTCCCAAGGACCAACATGGGCAAAGACGGCGGCCTTGTGCGATTGCTGCGGATCCGTCCAGCGGTGGCTTTCGATACCGTGCAAGGACAGGTATTCCTGCACCCAATCCACCAGCGGCAGGTTGGTGTCGCGGCTCACGGTCGGGAAGGAGACCAGCGCTTGCATGATCTCCAAAGGCGTCAATCTGGCGGCCATGATCAGTAGCCGCTGTCTGTGGTCAGCACGAAATGGCCGGGTTCCAGCTCCAGGTACTCCGACGGTTCCGGCTCATACCCCACTTCGTGGATCGGCGAGGGGATCGGTTTGAAGTTCAGCTCTTTCTCCGATTTGCGCTGGCGCGGGTCGGCGATCGGCACAGCTTTCATCAGCGCCTGGGTGTAGGCGTGCAGCGGGTTTTCAAACACACGTTCGCGCGGACCGAGCTCAACGATGCGGCCCAGATACATGACGCCGACCTGATGGCTGACGCGTTCCACCACTGCCATGTCGTGGCTGATGAACAGGAACGACAGGCCCAGTTCCGCCTGCAGCTCCATCATCAGGTTCAGCACCTGCGCCTGCACCGACACGTCAAGCGCCGAGACCGCCTCGTCCGCGACAATGAGCTTGGGGTTCAGGGCCAGGGCGCGGGCGATGGCGATCCGCTGGCGCTGGCCGCCGGACATCTCATGCGGGTAGCGGCGCATGAAGCTGCGCGGCAAATGCACCCGGTCAAACAGGCCTGCGACCCGGTCGTGCAGTTCCGAGCCGGAGGCCAGCCCATAGTTGCGCAAGGGTTCCGCCACCTGATCCACCAGCTGCATTTGCGGATTCAGGGACGCAAAGGGATCCTGAAAGATCATCTGCATGTCCTGGCGCGCCTTGTGCATCTGGGAGGCGTTGAAACCCAGCACATCGCGGCCCTCAAACTCCACTTTGCCTGAATCAGGCTCCACCAGCCGCAGGATCGAGCGGCCGGCCGAGGATTTGCCGCAGCCGGATTCCCCAACCAGCGACAGGGTCTGGCCCTTGAACACCTTGAAAGAGACATCTTCTACTGCGTGGACATTAGAAATCGTGCGGCGAAACAGCCCGCCTTTGACCGGGAAACGGGTTGTAAGGTTCTGCACGTCCAGCAGCACCTCCTCCGTGCCCTTGATCGGTTCGATCTTCTGGCCTTCGACCCCCAGCAGCTTCATCGGCTCGGGGTATTTCTTGCCGCGCATCTCGCCGAGTTTTGGAACTGCGGCCAGCAGCGCCTTGGTGTAGTCGTGCTTGGGATTCTCAAAAATCTCCTCGACAGAGCCTTCCTCAACCTTGTTGCCGCGGAACATGACGACAACGCGGTCGGCCATCTGCGCCACAACGGCCATGTCGTGGGTGATGAACATCACTGCGGTGCCGGTCTCGCGTTTCAGGCGGTCCATCAGCGCCAGGATCTCGGCCTGGATAGTCACATCCAGCGCTGTTGTGGGTTCGTCGGCGATCAAAAGCCGCGGCTCGCAGGCCATGGCCATGGCAATCACCACCCGCTGACGCATGCCGCCGGACAATTCATGCGGGTATTGTTTCAGGCGCCGCTCCGGCTCGGGGATGCGGACCTGGCTCAGCAGTTCCAGCGCGCGTTCCTCGGCCTGGGACTTGGACATGTTCTTGTGGATGCGCAGACCCTCGGTCAGCTGGCGGCCCACCGTGAACACCGGGTTCAGCGCGGTCATCGGCTCCTGGAAGATCATGCCGATCTCGTTGCCTCGGATCTGCTTCATCATCTCCTGTTCGGTGCTGGCCAGATTGGTCTCGCCGCCCTCACGCCGGTTGAACAACAGCTCGCCGCCCGCGATCTCTCCACCGCCGAACTCCACCAGCCGCATCAGCGACAGCGAAGAGACCGATTTGCCCGACCCGGATTCGCCCACGATGCAAACGGTTTCGCCCGGGCTGACATCAAAGGAGACATCCTCAACGCCGGTGACAGGGCCGTCCTTGGTCTGAAACTCCACCCGCAGATTTCTTATGGACGCAATGGTGTTGTCCAGCATGACGGCTCCCCTGCCTTATTATTGCCAAGCCTGCCGGGAACGGAGGCCTCAGCTTTCAGAGTAAACTCTACTTTGCACAAAAATGCTCATGCAAATAATGCATAGGGTGATCGAAATTGGAATTTGCAATTTCCGGTGAACTGGTCTTCGATACCACCAGTGGCTGCCTGCAATGCGCCCCGCGCCGGTCTGCCCGGCAAAATGTTAAGACTGCTTAGTTTCTTCGTTTTTTGGCTGCCTGCAGGCGCGAATGCTACATTTCCGCAGTGATGCGGCAATCGTCCGGGCCAAAGAGTCCGGCCAACAAATAAGACACGAAACGTGTCCGACAAGGAGAGTGTGATGAAACTCAAATCCCTATTGATGGGGGCTGTTGCCACTGCCTCCCTCGCGCCGGCGGCCTTTGCCGAACGCGGGTCAGACGGCCAGGTCAACATCATTTATTGGCAGGCGCCGTCGATCCTGAACCCGTATCTGTCAAGCGGCACCAAGGACATCCAGTCCTCGTCGCTGGTGATTGAACCGCTGGCGCGCTACGACCCGCAGGGCAACATGGTTCCCTATCTGGCCGCAGAAATTCCAACTGTGGACAATGGCGGGGTCAGCGAGGATCTGACCTCTGTAACCTGGAAAATCGCGCCCGGCATGAAGTGGTCCGATGGCAGCGGTGTCACTGCGCATGACGTCAAGTTCACCGCAGACTACTGCATGCATCCCGAGGGCGGCTGCGCCCAGCTGACCAAATATGAAGGTGTCACAAATGTCGAAGCGCTGGATGATCTGACCGTCAAGGTCACCTTCGACAAGCCGACCCCCTTCCCCTACGGCCCGTTTGTGGGCGGCGAAGGCCCGATCCTGCAAAAGGCGCAGTTTGAAAACTGCACCGGTGCCCGGGCGCCGGAATGCACCGATGCCAACTTTGGCCCGATCGGCACCGGCCCGTTTGTGGTCGATGAGTTCAAGCCGAACGACGTGATCACCATGTCGGCCAACCAAAACTACCGCGACCCGGCCAAGCCGGCCTTTGCCAAGGTTCTGTTCAAAGGCGGCGGTGACGCAACCGCTGCGGGGCGTGCGGTAATGGAAACCGGCGAGTTCGACTATGCCTGGAACCTGCAACTGGCGCCGGAAGTGATCGCCCAGATGGAAGCGGGCGGTAAAGGCACACCGGTTGCGGGCTTCGGTTCGCTGGTGGAACGCATCATGCTGAACCAGACCGATCCGTCATCAAGCCTGCCCGAGGGCGAGCGCGCGACTGCCAAGCATCCGCATCCGTTCCTGAAGGACCCGGCTGTCTATAAGGCGATGTCGATGGCTATCGACCGTCCGCTGCTGGTGGAAATCGGCTATGGCAAAGCAGGCGCAGTCAGCTGCAACTGGGTGCCCGCACCTGCGGCCTTTGCCTCCGACACCTTTGACTGCTCCACTCAGGACATCGAAGGCGCCAAGGCGATGCTGGAGGAAGCCGGCTACAAGGACACCAATGGCGACGGCGTGCGGGAAACCCCTGACGGCAAGCCGATGAAAATCCTGTATCAGACCTCGACCAACGCTGTGCGTCAGGACTTCCAGGCGCTGATCAAGGAATGGTGGAGCCAGATCGGCATCGAATCCGAGCTGCGCAACATCAACGCTTCGGTGTTCTTCGGCGGCGACCCGGGTTCGCCCGACACTTTCCAGAAGTTCTATGCCGACGTCGAAATGTACGCCAACAACTTTGACGGCACCGACCCGCAGGCCTACCTGGGCAACGGTCTGTGCGATCAGGCTCCGCGTCCGGACACGCAGTGGCAGGGCCAGAACATCTCGCGCTTCTGCAACGAGGAGTTCGACCAGCTGCACGCCGAGCTGAGCAAGACAGCCGGTCTGGAAGCGCGTGCCGAGATCGGCCGCCGCCTGAACGACATTATGGTTGAAAACGGCGGCATGATCCCGCTGGTGCACCGCGGCCGCTTGTCGGCGCATTCCAATACCCTGGGCGGTGTGAACCTGAACGTCTGGGACAGCGAGCTGTGGAACGCAGCTGACTGGTACCGCATCAAGTAAGCCCGGCTTGCTTTTCCGGGGCCCCGGCACATGCCGGGGCCCCTTGCCATCCGGAAGGGCAGCGCCGCAGTCCCCCGCATGGCCTGGACGCGGGGCCTCTCTCCGCATGTTCCGAATTCAATACAAGTTGCAAAGGCGCTTAGCAGATGCTGACCTTTACAATCCGGCGGCTGATCCTGGCAGTTCCGACACTGCTGTTCATCAGCCTCGTGATCTTCCTGCTGCTGGAGCTCGCCCCCGGCGATCCAATGGCGCAGGTTCCCCTGACCGTCCCCGCTGAAGTCAAAGAAAAGATGCGCCTGGCCCTGGGCCTGGGCGAGCCGATGCATATCCGGTTCTGGAAATGGCTGGTGCAGTTCTTTTGGATCGAACCGCAGGTGCTGATCGACAACATCTTCGGCACCGGCCTGGCTGACGGCAAGCTCAGGGTGATTTCCTGGCAGACCCGCTCGCCAGTGATGGATATCGTGGTGCAGCGGATGCCGCAGACCCTGTGGGTGGTCGGCACCGCCTATGTGGTCGCCATCCTGATCGCGCTGCCGATCGGCATCTATTCCGCCTACCGTCAATACAGCTGGTTCGACCAGCTGGGCACATTCGTGTCGATGGTCGGCTTCTCGGTGCCGCCGTTCTTCTCCGGTGTGCTGGTGATCGTGATCTTTTCAGTGCAGCTTGGCTGGTTCCCGTCGATCTATGACACCACCCATGTGGTCGACAGCTGGGACAGCTTTGTCTACCAGCTGAAGCAGATGATCATGCCGGTGATGGTGCTGGCGCTGCAGATCACCGCACAGCTCAGCCGCTTTATGCGCGCCTCGATGCTGGACAACCTGAACCAGGATTATGTGCGTACCGCGCGGGCCAAGGGTCTCAGCGAATATGTCGTGGTAATGGTGCATGTTCTGCGCAATTCGATGATCCCGGTGGTCACCGTGATTGCGCTGGGGATTCCGGCGATCTTTGGTGGCGCCATCATCACCGAGCAGGTGTTCAAGGTGAATGGCATCGGCCAGCTGCTGATCGGCGCCATTCAGGCCAACGACCTGCCCATGGTGCAGACGCTGACCTTTATCTTTGCGGTGCTGATCGTGCTGTTCAATCTGATAGCCGACGTGCTGTACGGCATTCTTGACCCGAGGATCCGCTATGACTGAGTTGAGCAATCCGCAACCTGCGAAACCGCCGCGCAGCCAGTGGCTGGACGTGTGGGACCAGTTCAAATCCCACCGTGGTGCGCTGATGGGCGGAGCCTTGTTCCTGTTCATCATCCTGGCGGTCTATCTCGGCCCCTACCTGTGGGACCTTGAGGCCACCAAGATCGACATCCGCGCCCGTAACCAGGGCCCCACTTGGGCGCATCCCTTTGGCACCGATCAGCTGGGCCGCGACATGCTGGCCCGGATGATGGCGGGTGGCGCCACCTCGGTTTCCGTCGGTCTGACCGCGATGCTGCTGGCGCTGTTCCTGGGGTCATTCATCGGGGTTATGGCCGGTTTTTTCAAGAAGCTGGATGGGCCGCTGATGCGCCTCACCGACCTGTTCCTGGCGCTGCCGCTATTGCCGCTGCTGCTGGTCATGATGCTGCTGTTCCGCGAACCGCTGAATGCGGCCTTTGGGCCGGAACAGGGGATTTTCATCCTGATCGTGGTCTCCATCGGGGTGACCAGCTGGATGCCAACCGCACGGATCGTGCGCGGCGATGTGCTGGCCCTGAAGGAGCGCGAGTTTGTGATGGCGGCGCGATCCATCGGCACCACCAACAGCGGGCTGATCACCCGGCATATCCTGCCCAACGTGCTGTCGCCCATCATGGTCTCGGCCACGCTGGGGATTGCCACTGCGATCATCACCGAATCGTCGCTCTCCTTCCTCGGCCTCGGCTTCCCGCCGGACTTCCCGACCTGGGGGCGGTTGCTGTTTGATGCCACCGATTACCTGCAGCAACACCCCGAGCGGGTGTTCTGGCCCGGCATGGCGATCTCCTTGACGGTGCTGAGCGTGAACTACCTCGGCGACGGGTTGCGCGATGCGCTGGACCCGCGGATCCGCGGGCGCTGAGGCGCAACACACGCATACATTCAAATAAAAACATACCTTCTGGCCGCTTTCCCCAAAGCGGCCAGTTTGTTTTGCTGGCCGCGGTTTCTTGAAATCCGATTTTCCCCCGAACCGCATAAATTGGGAAAAGCGTCCCGACCTGACACCGCGAGCATGCCCAGCACCGCTTGCCTATGCAGTGAATACCCGCCATTTCGGGAAAACGTTCCGAATCCACAGCAGGAGAGCGCAATGTTCGAAACATTCGGTTTTGAAGACACCACAGCACGGGAGATTTCCGTCTTGTTCGCATTGGCCATCGGCGTGCTGTTCGGCGCGCTGGCGCAGTTGACCCGTTTCTGCTTCCGCCGTGCGCTTGCAGGGGACGACCGGCGCCGGGCTGCTGGTGTCTGGGCGATGGCTTTGGCGGTTGCGGTCCTTGGCACGCAAGCTGCCGTGGCGCAGGGCTGGATCAGTTTTGCGGACCACCGGTTGCTAACCGGAGATCTGCCGCTGCTGGCAATCGCCGCAGGCGGGCTGATGTTCGGAGGCGGCATGATCCTGACCCGCGGATGCGCGTCGCGGCTGGTGGTTCTGGCAGGCAGCGGCAATCTGCGGGCACTGCTGGTGATCGCAGTCTTCGCTGTTACGGCCCATACCACGCTCAAGGGCGTTCTGGCGCCGCTTCGAACCGCGCTTGGTTCCGTGACGCTGCCCTTGGGGGAGCAGGTTTCGCTGGCCGCCCTGCCCGGTGGAGCGCTGTTGTGGAGCGCATTGATCGCCGCTGCCGCGCTGGCTGTTGCGCTGCGTTCGGGAAACCGCCTGCTGACACTGGGCGGCGGCGCCTTGATCGGCTTGCTGGTGCCCCTGGCCTGGGTTGGCACCGGCTTTGTGCTGTTTGACGAATTCGACCCGATCGCAATGGAGAGCCTGTCGTTCACCTCTCCGGCTGCGGACACATTGTTCTTTGTTATCGCCTCCAGCTCCATTCCTGCAGGCTTTGGACCGGGGCTGATCGGCGGTGTGCTGCTGGGCGCCCTGGCGGCTTCACTGCTGAGCGGCAGCTTCCAATGGCAAAGCTTTGAAAGCCCGCGCCAAACAGGCCGCTATCTGACCGGCGCCGTGCTGATGGGAACCGGCGGCGTTTTGGCAGGCGGTTGCACTGTGGGTGCGGGGCTGGCCGGCATCCCGACGCTAAGCATCGCTGCTGTGCTGGCGCTGGCCTTTATCGCGCTTGGCGGCATCGGCATGAATGCCCTGCTTAATGCAGCTTCTTCCGAATCCGCTGGATCCCCAGCCACACCAGCCCGACAACCGGCAGAGTGACCGCCGCCATCAGCAGCTTTTTATTCAGCCCGTAACGTTCGGCCAGCGGCAGGAAGAAGTCGGACACCAACGAGACCGCATAATAGCTGACTGCCACCACTGACAGCCCCTCGACCGTGTGCTGCAGACGCAGTGCAAGATCGGCGCGGCGGTCCATACTGGCAAGCAGCGCCTGATTCTGCGCAGACCGTTCCACATCCACCCGGGTCCGCAGCAGCTCGCCTGCCCGGCGCGCCCTGCCCGCCAGCGCCTCCAGCCGTTTTTCCGCCGATTTCACCGTGCGCATGGCCGGCTCAAACCGCCGCAGCATGAATTCCGCCAGCGTCTGAAATCCTTCGTGGCGGCCTTCGCGCAGCAGGCTGACGCGCTGATTGACCAAAGCTTCGTAAGCACCCGTTGCGCCAAAGCGGAAGGCAGAGCGGGCTGCCATTGCCTCCAGCTCCGCCGATACTGTCAGCAGCTGCGACAGCGTTTGTTCGGCAGGCACGGTGCCGCTGGTCATCTCCACCATCATCTCGCTGAGATGCGTGTCCAGCGCACTGATGGTTGGTGTCAGGCCGCGGGCGCGGGAAAAGCCCAGCATCGCCATAGCCCGGTAGGTCTCGATCTCGCACAGCCGCTGCACAATCCGGCCGATGCGCTGGCTTCCGGTCCCCGCACCCGGCAGCACGGCAAACCGCATGTGCCCGGCGGGGTCAATGCGAAAGTCCCCGGCGACCACGGCGCTGTCATCCAGTACCGGCGACACCGCCACGCTTTCCGGCACAAACCAGTCGTGCAGGGTAGCCTTCAGCCTGGCCGGAGCCGTGCGCGGCACCACCCGGATCAGCGCAGAGGTGATCCGCTGCCCCGGCGCCTGTGCCAGCCAGTCCTCGGGGAAGACATCGAAATCCGCCGGATCAAAGGCACGTGTGCTGACGCCGTCCCGGTAGACCGTGTAGCTGACGAATTCCGTGTGCTGCTCCCATTTGATCATGTGCCGCCCGATTTGCGCCGTGTGATGCGTTGCCCCCGGCTGCGGATGCGCTGCGCCATGGCGGTCCAGAAGGTCCGTCAGATGCTGGACATCCTGTTGCCTGTCGCGATGTTCGGCTTCCTGCGGCTGTTTTACCGCCAGGTAAACCACTGTGCAGGGGCTGGACATCGCGGGAAAGGGCCGCGCGTGCAGCTCATTGGTGAGCTGATAACGTAAAGGGTGATCCTGGATCAGGCGCATTGGGGTCTCCCGGGCAATGCCGCGGACCATAAAGCCTGAGGAAATGCATGTAAAGAAAACTGGTATTTCAATATGTTATGTGGATGCCACGGTATACAGAGGCCATCCAAAGGGGCTCTGCCCCCAGCCTGCGGCTTCCCCCGGAGTATTTTGGACCAGAAAGAAGCAGCGCAGAAAAAAGGCGCCCCGGTTGGAGCGCCTTTTACAGGTTATCTGTTCTCTTAGCTGATCATGGTCAGCAGATTATCGAGGCTTGCCTTTGCGTCGCCGTAGAACATGCGGGTGTTTTCCTTGAAGAACAGCGGGTTCTCGATACCGGAATAGCCAGTGCCCTGGCCGCGTTTGGAGACAAACACCTGTTTCGCCTTCCAGCATTCCAGCACCGGCATGCCGGCGATGGGGGAGTTGGGGTCCTCCTGGGCGGCCGGGTTGACGATGTCGTTGGAGCCGATGACGATGGCCACGTCGGTATCCGGGAAGTCCTCGTTGATCTCGTCCATTTCCAGCACGATGTCGTAAGGCACTTTCGCTTCCGCCAGCAGCACGTTCATGTGCCCCGGCAGGCGGCCTGCGACCGGGTGGATGGCAAAGCGCACGGTCTTCCCTTTGGCGCGCAGACGGCGGGTCAGTTCGGCCACGTTCTGCTGCGCCTGCGCCACCGCCATGCCGTAGCCGGGGATGATCACCACAGAGTCGGCCTCGTCCAGCGCCGTCGCCACACCGTCGGCATCGATGGCGATCTGCTCGCCGTCGATTTCCATCGCCGGGCCCGCAGTGCCGCCGAAGCCGCCCAGGATCACCGACACGAAGGAGCGGTTCATCGCCTTGCACATGATGTAGGAGAGGATCGCACCCGAAGAGCCGACCAGCGCGCCGACCACGATCAGGAGATCATTGCCGAGGCTGAAGCCGATCGCCGCCGCGGCCCAGCCCGAGTAGCTGTTCAGCATCGACACCACCACCGGCATGTCGGCGCCGCCGATGCCCATGATCAGGTGGTAGCCGATGAACAGCGCCGCCAGGGTCATCAGGAACAGCGGGAAGAAGCCGCCCGTGTTGAAGTACCAGATCAGGCTGAGGAAGGAGAGGCCTGCGGCGCCGGCGTTCAGCATATGGCCGCCCGGCAATTTGGTGGCCGCCGAGGTGAGCTTGCCCGCCAGCTTGCCAAAGGCGACAACCGAGCCGGTGAAGGTGATCGCCCCGATGAAGATGCCCAGGAACAGCTCAACCCGCAAAAAGGCGATTTCCGCCGGGGTCTTTTTGGCGATCAGCTTGGCAAAGGTGCCGAGCTCTTCGGTGCTGCCTGCAGCAACCGCCGCCGCCACATTGCCGATCTCGAAATGGGCGATAAAGCCCACAAACACCGCGGCCAGGCCGACCAGCGAATGCATCGCTGCCACCAGCTGCGGCATCTCGGTCATCTGGACCTTCTTGGCGACATAGGTGCCGATGAGGCCGCCGCCGGCGATCAGCAGCAGCGACAACAGCCACAGGCCTGAGCCGGGGCCGATGATCGTGGCAAAAACCGCCAGCCCCATGCCGGCAATGCCGTACCAGACCGCGCGTTTGGCGCTTTCCTGGTTGGACAGGCCGCCCAAGGACAGGATGAAAAGAACTGCCGCAACAACATAGGCGGCGGTGGTGAAACCGTAATCCATTGTACCTGCCTCGCTTTAAGATTTCTGGAACATGGCAAGCATGCGCCGGGTGACGAGGAAGCCGCCGAAGATGTTGATCCCGGCCATGAAGACCGAAAGCGCCGCCAAGAGGATCACCAGCCAGCTGCCTGAGCCGATCTGCATCAAGGCGCCGAGGATGATGATCGAGGAGATCGCGTTGGTCACCGCCATCAGCGGTGTGTGCAAGCTGTGCGCCACGCCCCAGATCACCTGGAAGCCCACAAAGCAGGCCAGCGCAAAGACGATGAAATGCTGCATGAAGCTGACCGGAGCGAACAGCCCGACCAGCAGCAAGAGCGCGCCGCCGCCTGCCAGCAAAGTCACCTGGCTTTTGGTCTGCGCCGTGAAGGCCGCAACCTCCTGGGCGCGTTTTTCTTCCGGTGTCAGCTCCGGCACGGTTTCCTTGGGCTTGGCGGCAATTGCCTGCACTTTGGGCGGCGGCGGCGGGAAGGTGATCTCACCCGCAAAGGCCACGGTGGCGCCGCGGATCACGTCGTCCTCCATGTCGTGATTGACCTGGCCGTCTTTTTCCGGAGTCAGATCCGTCATCATATGGCGGATGTTGGTGGCATAAAGCGTCGAGGCCTGCGCCGCCATCCGGCTGGGGAAATCGGTATAGCCAATGATGGTGACGCCATTGTCTGTGACGATCTTGTCGTCCGCCACCGTCAGCTTGCAGTTGCCGCCCTTCTCCGCTGCCAGGTCGACAATGACCGAGCCGGGCTTCATCGCCGCGACCATATCCTCGGTCCACAGCTCAGGTGCTTCGCGGTTGGGGATCAGCGCGGTGGTGATGACGATGTCCACCTCAGGCGCCAGCTCGCGGAACTTGGCCAGCTGCGCTTCGCGGAATTCCGGCGAGGAGACCGAGGCATAGCCGCCGGTGGCGGCGCCGTCCTGCTGGGCTTCCTCAAAGTCGAGATAGACAAATTCGGCGCCCATGCTCTCGACCTGCTCGGCCACTTCCGGGCGCACGTCAAACGCCAGGGTGATCGCGCCAAGCGAGGTTGAGGTGCCGATGGCCGCCAGGCCGGCAACACCGGCGCCAACCACCAGAACCTTGGCCGGGGGCACCTTGCCCGCCGCGGTGATCTGACCGGTGAAGAAGCGGCCGAAGTTGTTGCCCGCCTCGATCACCGCGCGATAGCCCGCGATATTGGCCATTGAGCTCAGCGCATCCATCTTCTGCGCGCGGCTGATCCGCGGCACCATTTCCATGGCGATCACATTGGCGCCCTTGGACTTGGCCAGCTCCATGCCCTCTTCATTGCCCGCCGGGTTGAAGAAGGAGATCAGCGTCTTGCCCTTGGTCAGCCGCTTCAGCTCGGTCGCATCCGGCTGCCGCACCTTGGCGATGATATCGGATGCTTTCCACAACGCTGCCGGTGTCTTGATGATCTCGACGCCCGCCGCTTCATAAACTGCGTCAGAAAAACCTGCAGCCGCACCGGCCCCGGCTTCGATCGCGCAATCATAGCCGAGTTTCTGCAACTGCTTGGCAGAGTCCGGCGTCATGCCGACCCGGTTCTCGCCCGCAAATGTTTCTTTTGGTGTCCCTATTTTCACCTTATGGGTCCCCCTCGTCTTGCCCGTGCCAGCAATGCCTAGGTACGGATCACAATGATTTCCTTTACTATGCGCAAGATTGTTGCGCAAGGATTTTGCTGCATTGCCGCAAAGTCATGCTGCAATGCCGCGTTCCGATCAGATCCAGCGGCGCACCTTTTTCTCATAGCGGGCCCAGTCCGCCCGGAAGGTCCGCCGCAGCCTGTCTTCTTCGGGAATGACAAACCGCTTTTCCAGTAGCCACAGGAAGATGGGGATCAACGGCAGCGCCAGCACTGCGTCAAACCACAGCACAAGGCCCGCGAGGATCAGAACATCGCCCAAATAGATCGGGTTGCGGCTGCGGCTGAAGATCCCTGACTGCACCAGCCGGCTGGGTGTCTGGTGCGGAATGACCGTGGTTTTTTGCCGCCGCATCTCGGTTATGGCGAGCAGAGCCAGCAAGAGGCCGCCACCCAGCAGAATACCACCCAGGAACCCGGCCCATGCCCCCCCGAAAGAAAGCCCGAATGCGGCATGAACCGGCTGCAGCCAGGCCGTCAGAACAAAGCCTGCCAGCCAGACGGGCGGCACATCCAGCCACCGCATCACGCCCTGCTCACTTGCAGAATATGTCCTGAAATCATATGCATTTCGGGCAATCTTTCCTTATCCGGCTTGCTCGTCCAGACCTGTTCGGGCGGGACTATCAGAAAAGGACAAATTGCCCCCGATGCTGCAGAAACGACGAATCTGTTCCGGCTTGCGGCATGATCCTGCATAGTTTCGCCCGAAAGCCTACGTATATTTATGTGTACTGAAGCGGAGGGGCTTATTCCCATTCCATTTCCTCGAACACCCGGCCTGCGTTTTTGGTAGCCAGTTCCTCGAATGTGTCCAACCCCTTCCATTGCTCCTGATCCACATAGTAGGCGCTGGCGAGGTCTCCGCCGTCCTCGATATGGGCGCCGACCTTGGCCCGCAGGTCCACCAGATAGTCAAAGGTATAGCGGCGCAGCTGCGGCAAATTGGTCGGGTGGCCATGGCCCGGGATGACATAGGCGGGGTTGAGCGGTTCCAGCTTGTCCTGCCAGGTCTCAACCCAGCATTTGGTGCAGGTGTGCGGAAAGACCGGCAGCATCCGTTCATGAAAGGCGATGTCGCCGGCGATCATCAGGTTCCACGCGGGAATCCAGACCTGGATGTCGCCGGGATCATGCGCCGGGCCCAGGTGCAGAACCTGAATTTCCACCCCCCCAAGGCTAAGCTCATAGCGGTCGTCAAAGGACAGGTTGGCATGTTCCACCCGCGTATCGCCGGCCCGGTCCTTGTTGTAGCCGCGCATGCGCTGCAGGATCATATCGCTGTTTTCCTGCGTTTCTGCAATTGCCTCGGCATGGGCCAGTACATCCACGCCCTGGTCGCGCCAATAGCCATTGCCCAGCATGGCATGGCCCTGGCCGTTTTCATTGATCACCAGCACCACGGGCTGATCGGTCACTTGCCTGATTTCCTGATGCAGCGCCTTGGCCAGCGCGTCCGAGGCACCGGCATTCACCACCACCACTCCTTCGCCGGTCACGATGAAGGACAGGTTGTTGTTGTGGCCTGCATTCTCATAGGTCGGCGGGGCCGTGGCGCCGATGGCGGAGAACACATGCGGGATGACCTCCACCGGTTTGGAGTAGAGTTCGGACTGGGGGTATTGGTCGGCAATGTCTTCGCTTGCCTGCGCGGCAATGGGCATCAGCAGGGCTGCGCAGGCAGCGGCGGCAAAGGCTTTCATTGGTATCTCCCTGAACGTTTGCCGCAACATTCACACATGTGAATATAACTGTAAACGCCAGACCCATGCGGCGTGACGGCACGGCGGGCTTGCCTGAGCGCTCTGCCCGGATAGGCTGTGCCCCAAAACAGGGAGGCCGGACGTTCATGACATTGACAGGCAAACACGCGCTGGTGACCGGCGGCGGCACCGGGATCGGGCTGGCCATCGCCCAAGGGCTGGCAGCGGAGGGAGCACACGTCACCATCACCGGACGGCGGCAAGAGGTTCTGGAAGAAGCCGCAACGGAGAACCTGCATCCCCTGGCCATGGATGTACGCAGCGAGGAGGACGTGGCGGCCAGGATTGCCGCCGCGGTTGAGGCGCGCGGCCCCATTCAGATCTGCGTGGCCAATGCCGGCGTTGCCGAGGGCGCTGCGCTGCACAAGACAACGATGGAGTTCTGGCGCAACATGATGGCGACCAATCTGGACGGGGCCTTTCTGACCATCCGCGAATGTTTCAAATCGATGCGGCAGACCGATTGGGGCCGGGTCATCACCGTTTCCTCCATCGCCGGGCTGCGGGGGCTGAAAGGCGCCGCCTGCTATTCCGCCAGCAAACACGGGATGATCGGCCTCACCCGCGCGCTGAGCGAGGATTATCTGGGCACGCCCTTCACCTTTAACGCGCTATGCCCCGGATACGTGGACACGCCGATTGTCGAGCGCAACATCACATCAATCGCCCAGCGCGCCGGGATGAGCGCGGTGGAGGCGCTGGACGTGATGGTCAACGCCAACCGCCACAAGCGGTTGATCGAACCCGGCGAAGTCGCCGCTGCGGCGCTTTGGTTGTGCGGACCGGGGTCGGGATCCATCAATGGCCAGTGCATCGAGATTTCAGGAGGGCAGACCTGATGGACCGCAAGGAATTCAACACATTCTGCGCCACATTCCCCGCCGCTGAACATGTGGTCCAATGGGGTAACTCCGACGTCTGGAAAGCTGGCGGCAAGCTGTTTGCGGTCTGCGGCTGGGCGGACGGCAAGGATGCCTTCACATTCAAAGCAGGAGAAATTGCCTTTGAAGTGCTGCAGGAACGTCCCGGCGTTCGTCCGGCACCCTATTTGGCATCACGCGGGATGAAGTGGTTGCAGCATTTTGAAGCCCCCGGCCTGTCAGATGCTGAGCTGCAGGAACAGATCACCCTGTCCTACCAGATGGTCACTGCAGGATTGTCCAAACGCAAACGGGCTGAGCTCGGCATTCCCGATCCCCAGCCTGCCGCCGGTCAGGGCTGACGCAGGCAGCCGGCCTCTGGACAGAATGCAATGGATACTATAGCAAACCGCAAAGCTTTAAGCTTGAAATACCTACCTGACGCGAGGCCACGATGACCGATTTTGCAGCGACCAAGGCGATGTTCGACTTGCCGGAAGGCATGATCTATCTGGACGGAAACTCGCTGGGGCCGCTGCCCCGTGCCGCCAAGGACCGTGTTGGCGCGATGATGCAGGACGAATGGGGCCGGATGCTGATCACCGGCTGGAACAAGGCCGGCTGGATGGACAAGCCCAAGGCGCTGGGAGACCGCATCGGGCGGCTGATCGGGGCGGAGCCGGGCCATGTGGTGATGGGCGACACGCTGTCGATCAAAGTCTATCAGGCGGTGGCTTCGGCACTGGAGCTGAACCCGGGCCGCAAGGTGGTGCTGTCAGACAATGGCAACTTCCCCACCGATCTCTATATGGCGGGCGGGCTGCTGAAATCGCTGGGGCCGGACTATGAGCTGCGGGTGGTGGACCCGGAAGCGGTGGAGGAAAACATCACCGACGAGATCGCGGTGCTGATGATCACCGAGGTTGATTACCGCACCGGCCGCAAGCACGAGATGAAAGCGCTTACCGAAAAGGCCCATGCCAACGGCGTGCTGACGGTCTGGGATCTGGCCCACTCAGCCGGTGCTGTTCCCGTGGATCTGGCGGGTTGCCGCGCCGATTTTGCGGTTGGCTGCAGCTACAAATACCTCAATGGCGGCCCCGGCGCGCCGGCCTTCATTTATGTTGCCCCCCGCCACGCGGAACACGTCCGCCCGGCGCTGTCCGGCTGGCTGGGGCATGAAGCGCCTTTTGCCTTTGACCTCGACTACCGCCCCGGCAATGGCATCGACCGGATGCGCGTCGGTACTCCGCCGATCCTGCAACTGACCGCGCTGGAGGCGGCAATGGATATCTGGGACATGGCGGACATGGAAACCGTGCGCGCCAAATCCATCGCACTGTGCGATCTGTTCATCACCGAGGTAGAGAAAACCTGCCCGCAGCTTGAACTGGCCTCGCCGCGCGACCCGGAGTTCCGCGGCAGCCAGGTGTCGTTCAAATTCACTTACGGCTATGCCGCCATGCAGGCGCTGATCGGCCGCGGCGTGATCGGCGATTTCCGCGCACCCGATATTATGCGCTTCGGCTTTACGCCGCTCTACATTAACGAGGACGACGTGCGCGCAGCGGCCCGGATCATTGCCGATGTCATGAACAACGCCCTGTGGGACCGTGCCGAATACAAAGTGCGCAACGCGGTTACCTGATGCGAACCACCCGCTCATACCATCTGCCGCTGTGCCGCCCGGCGGGCTGGGTCGCGCTGTGGCGCCGGCTGGCCCAATGCGGCACCCTGAACCGGAGAAACCCTTCCTTTCCCTGAACCGTGATACACTTTGGAAAAGGAAGACTTTGATGACAAAACCCTATGATCCCGCCGACGACGGAGCGCAGATGTCCTTTGACGGGCGAATGTCTTATGGCGATTACCTGTCGCTGGACATGCTGCTGAACGCGCAGAAGACATGGACCAATACCCATGACGAGATGCTGTTCATCATTCAGCACCAGACCTCGGAACTGTGGATGCGGCTGGCCATTCACGAACTGACCGCCGCCCGTGAACGCCTGCTGGGCGGCAAGGCGCATCAGGCCTTCAAAATGCTGGCCCGTGTGGCGCGCATTTTTGAGCAGCTGAACTCTGCCTGGGACGTGCTGCGCACCATGACGCCCTCGGACTACACCGCGTTCCGGGACGAGCTGGGCCAAAGCTCCGGCTTCCAGTCGCACCAGTACCGGCAGATCGAATTCATGCTGGGCAACCGCAACACGGCGATGCTGCGCCCGCACGTCCACCGCCCGGACATCCTGGCACTGCTGGAGGCAGAGCTGGCGCAGCCCTCGCTGTATGACGTAGCGCTGAAGGCGCTGGCGCGCAGCTTCCCGCTACCGGACGAAGTGCTGAACCGGGATCTGGCCGGGGCATATGTACCGCATGAGGCCGTGCAAGCCGCCTGGACTGAAGTCTACCGCGACACCGAAACACATTGGGAGCTGTATGAACTGGCCGAGAAGCTGGTGGACTTCGAGGATTATTTCCGCCGCTGGCGCTTCAACCATGTGACCACGGTGGAGCGGGTGATCGGTTTCAAGCGCGGCACCGGCGGCACCGGCGGCGTCAGCTATCTGAAACGGATGCTGGAAGTGGAACTGTTCCCCGAGCTGTGGCACCTGCGCACCGAGCTTTGATGCGCACGCGGGCCGGTTCGTCCGGCCCGCCCGTCAGCGCGGCGTCAGCCCGGCACCGAACAGCGCCGCCAGCTGGCGCACGCCTTCCAGGTAGGTGGCGTAATCCCCGGCGGATTGCTTGATACCCTTGAGGGACGCGCAAATGGTCCGGGCAATCACTTCGGCCTGCCCGTTCAGCACCGCCTGCCCGGTCTCTGCCTGCTGTTGCAGCCAAGTGGCATAAAGCCCGCGCAAAGCTGCTTCGCCCTCTTCGATTTCCTTACCGGAGACGTTCTTAGTGACTTCGAACAGCTCCATTCCGTGCGGTGAGGCCATCATCGACTGAATCGCTTCGCCGCCCTGCCCCTCAAAGGCCGCCAAAAGGCGCTTGGCCAGGGTTCCTTCGGAGGCCAGCCCGGCCCGGACATTCTCCGCAGTATTGTCATAATACGCGGCGACAAGCGCCCGGAAAATCGCCTCTTTGTTCCTGAAATGCAAATACAGCGCCGGCCGCGACATGCCCGCACTCTTGGCAATGTCATCCATCGAGGTCTTGCGGAACCCATAGGTAGAGAACGCTGCCCATGCGGCGCCCAGGATTACCTGCTGTTTCGGATCAATGCCTGCCATGTTCATGTTTTTGCTTCTGACATTCTCAGCGCAAAATGTCAATTGACATTCTGACATAATTGGTACACTTTGTCAGGACCACAGCAAGGGAGCCCCGCCATGCCAACAGACCTGCGCATCAACGGAAAGAAACATCAAGTGGACCTGCCGGATAACGTGCCCCTCCTGTGGGTTCTGCGCGATGAGGTTGGCCTGACCGGAACCAAATTCGGCTGCGGTGTTGCCGCTTGCGGCGCCTGCACGGTGCATATCGACGGCGCGGCGGTGCGCTCGTGCCAAGTGGCGCTGTCGGATGTCTGGGGCGAGGTCACCACAATCGAAGGTCTCGGCACGCCCGATGCCATGGCGGCAATCCAGCAGGCCTGGGTTAAGCATCAGGTGGCGCAATGCGGCTATTGCCAGTCCGGCCAGATCATGCAGGCGGCCAGCCTATTGGCCGAAAACCCGGCGCCATCAGACGCGGATATTGACGAGGCAATGCAGGGCAACCTTTGCCGCTGCGGCACCTATCCGCGTATCCGGGCTGCCATCCATTCCGCCGCGAAACAGATGCAGGAGGCGTAATCCCATGGCCAGCATCGCAAAAATCGCCCGCCGGACCTTCCTCATCGGCTCTGCCGCTGTCGTCGGCGGCGTTGCTTTCGGCGCCTATTACGTCAGCCGTCCCGCCCCTAACCCGCTGCAACCGGGCGATGGCGAGGCAGCACTGAACCCGTTTGTTCTGATTGATCAGAACGGCATCACCCTGTTTGCCCCGCGTGCCGAAATGGGCCAGGGGGTGAAAACCAGCTGGGCGGCGCTGATCGCGGAAGAGCTGGATGTGGAACTGGATCAGGTGCGGGTGCTTCACGGGCCGGCCGCCAAGGCATATTACAACTCTGCATTCATGGCGGATGCGCTGCCGGGCAAAGGCTATGACAGCGGCACCTTCAAGCATTCCATCGGCGAGGCACTGGGGCATCTCGGCAAGGTGCTGAACCTGCATGGCACCGGCGGTTCCACCTCGATGAAGGACGGCTATAAGCGGATGCGCCAAGCCGGTGCAACAGCCCGCGAGACACTGAAACAGGCGGCAGCGGACCGGCTCGGCGTCAACCGCAGCCAGTTCTCCACCGCCAACGGGGCGGTGATTGCACCGGATGGCACGCAGATCCCCTACACCGAGCTCGCAATGGACGCCGCCAAGCTGGACCCGGTGGAAGCGGACCTCCGCCCGCGCCATGAATGGCGGCTGATCGGAAAATCCCAGCCCCGCGTCGACATGGCGGAAAAATCCACCGGCACCGCCGAATTCGGCATCGACGTGCGGCTGCCGGGTATAAAATTTGCCGCATTGCGCATGAACCCGCGCCAAGGCGGCGGTATGGCAGGCTTTGACGCCGCAGCCGCCGCAGCAATGCCGGGTGTGGAAAAGGTAATTGATATGGGCACCGGCGTCGCAGTGGTGGCCAGCAATACTTGGCTCGCCATGCAGGCGGTGGATGCCATCGAGGTAAACTGGCAGGACGCCCCCTATCCTCCGGAAACAGATCAGATCTTCGCCCGCATTGCATCGGCCTTTGAAGACGCTCCGAATTCGGTGCTGCGCGATGACGGCGATGCGGATCAGCTGCCCGCAGGCGCAACTGAACTGACGGCAGACTACCAGGTGCCCTATCTGGCGCATGCCACAATGGAGCCGATGAATGCCACTGCCCTGCTGGAGGATGGCAGGCTGACCGTCTGGTGCGGCAACCAGATGCCCACGTTCACCCAGTCAAAATGCGCCGCCGAGGCCGGACTGGACGCCGAACAGGTGGACATCCGCACCACCTATCTGGGCGGCGGGTTCGGGCGCCGGGTCGAGTTCGACTATGCAGTGTTCGCCACCCGCATCGCCAAGGACATGCCTGGCGTGCCGGTGCAGCTGACATGGAGCCGCGAGGAAGACATGCGGCACGACATGTACCGCCCCGGCGCCATGGCGCGGATGCGCGGCGCGGTAAAGGATGGCACGGCGGTGCTGATGGACGGCAAAGTGGCAGCGGCCTCGCCCACCGAACAGGCGATGAAACGGCTGGCGGATTTCACCCCCGCAGGCCCGGACAAGGTGCATGTCGAGGGGTTCTTCAACTCCCCATACGCGATCCCGAATTACCGGATGGCCGGCCATATCTCGGACCTGCAGATCCCGGTTGGTTTCTGGCGCTCTGTCGGCAACAGCTTCAACGCTTTCTTCGTCGAAAGTTTCATGGATGAGATGGCCCATGCGGCCGGCACCGATCCGCTGGAATTCCGCCTGGACCTTGCCCGCCGCGAATGGGCGCCCGCTGCCGGCGTGCTGGAGGCGGTCAGGGAGATGTCAGGCTGGGCCGGCAAAACACCCGATGGCGTGGGACGCGGCGTTGCCCTGTGCTACAGCTTTGGCACGCCGGTGGCCGAAGTAATTGAGGTGGCGGAGGAAGACGGCAGCATCCGCATCGCCAAGGCCTGGATCGCCTGCGACATGGGCCGGGTGATCGACCCGGAAATCGTCAAGGCGCAGATGTTCGGCGGTATGGCATACGGGCTGTCGGCAGCCTGCTTTGGCGAGATCACCTTTGCCGATGGCGCCGCCGAACAGGGCAACTTCCCCGACTATGACGCCCTGCGCATGCACACGATGCCCGAAACAGAGGTGCAGGTGCTGGAAACCCAGGCCCATATGGGCGGCGCCGGCGAGCCCGGCACCCCGCCAGCGGCGCCGGCGCTGGCCAACGCGCTGTTCGACCTCACTGGCAAACGCGCGCGTCGCCTGCCTTTGATGCACGAGTTTGATCTACTGGTCTGAAACAGTTTGCGGCCTGCCACGCGGGCGGGCCGCAGGTTCTTCGCCTAGTCCAGGATCTTAACCATCCGGTAGTTGTGAATTTTCACGCCGCCACGCTCAAATTCGCACCGTTTTTCCAAGGCAAATCCCATCCGCTCGAAAAAGCCGCGCGCCGCTTCGCTCGCCTCGGTATACAACAGTCCGATCCCCTGACGCAGCGCAGTCTCTTCCAGTTTGCCGTAGAGCATCGCCGCAACGCCCTGCCCTGCCGCACGGGGGTGGCAGAACAGCATGTCGATATGGCCGTCCGCCTCAAGATCAATGAAAGCCGCCGGCACATCCGCATCATCCGCCGCCACCCAGACTGCGCGGCCATCGGACAGCTTCCGCAGGAAAGCTTCGCTTGACGGCGCCTCCGGGCACCATGCGCGGATTTGCGCAGGAGAATAAAACCGGCTGGCAATACCATGAACAGCGGATGCAAAAACATCCGTCAACACCGCTGCATCACCGGCTCTGAATTGCCTGATTCCGCAGCATACAGGCCTGCCAGCGGCCTCAAACCGTGCATTGATTGCCATATTCGAACCTTTTACGCTGACCGCTGCAAACCAGCCTGCGCCTTGCCAGCCGCCCAGGCTCTGACCGCATCGCCGAACGCCTCGAACAGCGGGCGCGACACCGGATCGCTGGCCGCATCCCATTCCGGGTGCCACTGCACAGACATCGTAAACCCGGCTGCGTCCTTGATATAGACCGCTTCGGCTGTGCCATCGGGCGCCTGCCCGTCAATCACCACGCGGGTGCCCGGGCGTTTGATCCCTTGCCCGTGCAGCGTGTTGGTCATGACTTCTTCGGCCCCGAACAAGCGGTGAAACACTCCGCCGGAGCTGAATTTCACCGTGTGGCGCAGGGCAAATTTTTCTTCCAGCGTGCCATCCGGCGGCATCCGGTGGTTCATCCGCCCCGGCAGATCGCGGATCTCCGGGTGCAGCGTGCCCCCCATCGCCACGTTGACCTCCTGAAAGCCGCGGCAGATGCCCAGAAAGGGCTGGCCGCGGTCAACACAGGCGCGGATCAGCGGCAAAGTGATCGCATCACGCGCCCGGTCAAAGGCGCCATGCGCTTCGGTCTCGGCCTCGCCGTATTCATGCGGGTGCACGTTCGGGCGGCCGCCTGTCAGCAAGAAGCCGTCAAAACTCTCCAGCAGTTCCTCAACCGTTACAAAACGGGGGTCCGAAGGGATCATCAGCGGCATGCAACCCGCCACTTCGGCGATCGCCTCGGAGTTCATGGTTCCGCCCGCGTGGACAGGGTACTGATCGTTGATCAGGTAGGAATTTCCGATGATGCCAACTTTGGGTCGCGCCATTTTCCGCTCTTCTTGTGCTGTATAAAGAAGAACCTAGCCCCCTGCGGGCGCCACATCAACGGGGAGCACGGCGCAACAGACTGTTCAGGCGCGCACAACGCTGCGGAATGTCCGTGAGAAGTCAGATCTCGCCCTGCAAACCCGCCGCTTCGATACCGGCCATGGCCGCGACGGCATCATTGTCCGAGCTGTCGCCGGTCACACCAACCGCGCCGATCACAGCACCGTCCGCACCGCGTACCAGCACCCCGCCCGGCACCGGCACCACTTGGCCGCCATAGACCCCGTTCACCGCCGCCATGAAATAGGCCTGTGCTTCTGCCCGGGCCATCTGCGCGCTGCCGGCCATACCCAGCATGACCGAGCCATAGGCCTTGCCATGGGCAATGGGGAACCGGCCCGGTGCGGCGCCGTCCTCACGCTCGAATGCCCGCACATGGCCGCCCGCATCCAGCACCACTACCGACAGCGGTTTCAGCCCCATCTCATGCCCTTTGCCCAAGGCCGCACGGATGATTGTGCGGGCCTGATCCAGTGAAATCTCAGCCATGGGTGTCTTTCCTTCCGTTCGCGTGACGTCACGGAACAGAAAAGGAGGCCAAAAGGCCCCCTTTGACTACCCCATTTTGCAGGGAAACTGTTTCATCCGGTCAGTTTGCCGCGGTCAGTTCGACGCTTGCTGCGCCTTCAGCTCCAGCCGCCGGGCGTGCAGAACCGGCTCGGTATAGCCGGAAGGCTGCACCCGCCCCTGGAACACCAGATCGCAGGCCGCCTGGAAGGCGATGGTGTCGAACCCCGGCGCCATCGCGCGATAGGTGTTGTCGCCGCGGTTCTGCTCATCCACCACCTTGGCCATCTTGTGCAAGCTGCCCATCACCTCTTCTTCGCTGACCACACCGTGATGCAGCCAGTTGGCGATATGCTGGGCGGAAATCCGGCAGGTGGCGCGGTCCTCCATCAGCCCGACATCATTGATGTCCGGCACCTTGGAGCATCCCACCCCCTGATCGACCCAGCGCACCACATAGCCCAGGATGCCCTGCGCATTGTTTTCCACCTCACGCGCGATCTGGCGCGGCGTCCATTTGCGGTAAGTGGCCAGCGGGATTTCCAGAATGCCGTCCACATGGGCGCGGCGGCCGCCGGCCATAAGCCGTTCCTGCACCGCGAACACATCCACCTTGTGGTAATGCAGCGCATGCAGGGTCGCGGCGGTCGGGCTAGGCACCCAGGCACAGTTGGCGCCGGATTTCGGATGCTCGATCTTCTGCTCGAGCATCGCCGCCATCATGTCCGGCATTGCCCACATGCCTTTGCCGATCTGCGCCTTGCCGCTGAGGCCGCACTCCAGGCCGATATCCACATTCAGGTTCTCATAGGCACCGATCCAGCCCTTGCGCTTGATGAAATCCTTGCGGGAGAACGGGCCTGCCTCCATCGAGGTGTGGATCTCGTCACCGGTTCGGTCCAGGAAACCGGTGTTGATAAACGCCACCCGGTGCTTGGCCGCACGGATGCATTCCTTGAGGTTCACCGAGGTGCGGCGCTCTTCGTCCATGATGCCGATCTTCACGGTGTGGCGCGGCAGGCCCAGGATGTCCTCGACCTTGTCGAAAATGCGGTCAGTAAAGGCGACTTCGTCCGGCCCGTGCATCTTGGGCTTCACCACATAGACCGAGCCATGGGCCGAGTTGCCGCCCTCGCGTTTCAGGTCATGCTTGGCAATCATCACGGTGATCAGCGCATCGAGCAGCCCCTCGTAAGCCTCCTTGCCGTCCTGATCCAGCACCGCCGGGTTGGTCATCAGATGGCCGACATTGCGCACCCACAGCACCGCCCGGCCCTTTACGGACATCGCAGAGCCGTCCGGCGCAGTGAAGCCGAAATCCGGGTTCAGACGGCGGGTGATGGTCTTGCCACCCTTGTCCAGCTTCGCTTCCAGATCGCCCCGCATCAAGCCCAGCCAATTAGAGTAGGCCTGTGTCTTGTCCTCGGCATCAACGCAGGCGACCGAGTCCTCGCAGTCCATGATCGCCGACATTGCGCTTTCCAGCCGCACATCCGCCAACCCCGCCTGATCGCGGGCGCCAATCGCATGGGCGCGGTCGAATACCAGCTCAACATGCAGCCCGTTGTTGCGCAGCAGCACGGCTTCAGGCGCCTTGGGGTTGCCGCGGTATCCTGCGAATTTCTCCGGCTGCGCCAGCGGCAGGTCGTCGATCAGCAGCTGGCCGTCCTGCACGTAATAGCGGCGCACATCGGCATGGCTGGCGCCGTCAATCGGGAAGGCTTCATCCAGGAACACCCGCGCCCGCGCCACAACCCGCGCGCCGCGGCCCTTGTCATAGCCGCCCTTGGGCGCCGGGGTTCCCATCGCATCGGTGCCGTAAAACCCGTCATACAGGCTGCCCCAGCGCGCATTGGCCGCGTTCAGCGCATAGCGCGCATTGGTGATCGGAACCACCAGCTGCGGCCCCGGCACCAAAGCGATCTCCGGGTCCACGTTCTGCGTCTCAATCTCGAAATCGCCGCCCTCCGGCAGCAGATAGCCGATCTCACTCAGGAACGCCTTATACCCTTCGTGGTCATGGGGCTTGTCCCGGTTGGCAATATGCCAGGCATCAATTTCAGCCTGCATCTGTTCCCGCTTGGCCAGCAACGCACGGTTTTCCGGGCCGAACCCGTTCACCAGCTCCGCCAGGCCCGCCCAGAACGCCTCGGCCTCAACCCCGGTGCCCGGCAGCGCCTGCTTTTCGATGAATTCCGCCAGCTCCGGCGCGACCTGAATTCCCTGCTTTTCGACCCGGCTCATGACTTGCTCCTTTGGGCGGTACACCACTGTATGCTGTCTCTTAACTAGGGGAGAAGTTTCCGATCGGCAACAAAACAGCCTTCCTCTGAAACCGAACTCAATTTCTTGATTATCAAGAAAGTGCTGCGGATTTTTCCAGACCGCCCTTCAGGCCCCCCAATCCGCTTGCAGTCACCTGCCTATCCTCTACACCTTAAAAGGACGCAGCGCCGAGGAGAGCGAGAATGGCCAAAGACACGCCCCAGACCTTCTACCTGAAAGATTACACCCCTTTTGGATACGACGTTGAAAGCGTTCACCTGACCTTCCGCCTGTCGCCGGAAACCACCCGGGTTCTCAGCAAAATCCGCTTTGCGCCCAAGGCGGACGCGGCAGACAAGACATTCTTCCTGCACGGCGAAGACCTCCAGCTGATCTCAGCCAAGATCGATGGCCAGGAAGTTGCGCCGGAAGTGACAGACAAAGGCCTCAGTTGCGACGTTCCCGGCGCCCCCTTCACCTGGGAAGCCGAGGTGGAGATCAACCCGGCCGGCAATACCGCGCTCGAAGGGCTTTATATGTCCAACCGCATGTATTGCACCCAGTGCGAGGCTGAGGGTTTCCGCAAGATCACTTACTACCCCGACCGCCCAGACGTGATGTCCACCTTCACCGTCCGGATTGAAGGCGACGAGCCGGTGATGCTGTCGAACGGCAACCCCATGGGCCAGGGCGAAGGTTGGGCTGAATGGCACGATCCCTGGCCGAAACCGGCCTATCTGTTTGCTCTGGTTGCGGGCGATCTGGTCAACCATCCCGGCCAATTCACCACCAAATCCGGCAAAGAGGTGGAGCTGAACATCTGGGTCCGTCCCGGCCCTGATGAGGGCAAATGCGCCTTTGGCATGGAAGCACTGAAAAAGTCGATGACATGGGACGAGGAGGTCTATGACCTCGAATACGACCTGGAGCTGTTCAACATCGTCGCCGTGGACGACTTCAACATGGGTGCGATGGAGAACAAAGGGTTGAACATTTTCAACTCCTCCTGCGTCCTGGCGTCCCCGGAAACCTCCACAGATGCAAATTTCGAACGTATTGAGGCGATTATCGCGCATGAGTATTTTCACAACTGGACCGGGAACCGCATCACCTGCCGCGACTGGTTCCAACTGTGCCTGAAGGAAGGTTTGACGGTCTTCCGCGACGCCCAGTTTACCTCCGACATGCGTTCGGAACCGGTCAAACGGATCGAGGATGTGATTACCCTGCGTGCCCGCCAATTCCCCGAGGACGGCGGCCCCTTGGCCCATCCGCCGCGCCCCGAGGAGTTCCAGGAGATCAACAACTTCTATACCGCCACCGTCTATGAGAAAGGCGCCGAGGTTATCGGCATGCTCAAGCGTCTGGTAGGGGATGAGAATTACTACAAGGCGCTGAAACTCTATTTTGAGCGCCACGACGGCCAAGCCTGTACCATCGAGGACTGGCTTCAGGTGTTCGAGGACGCCACCGGCCGCGACCTGCAGCAATTCAAACTGTGGTACAGTCAGGCAGGCACCCCGCGGGTGAAAGTGTCCGAGGAATACGCCGACGGCACCTATACCCTGACGCTTGAACAATCGACGCCGCCGACGCCGGGCCAGCCGGACAAGGCGCCGCGGGTGATCCCGATGGCGGTGGGCCTGTTGTCCCCCAACGGCGACGAGGTCCGCGCGACAGAGGTGCTGGAGCTGACGGAAGCCAAGCAAAGCTTCACCTTCGACGGCCTCGCTGCCAAACCGGTGCCCTCGATCCTGCGCGAGTTTTCCGCCCCGGTGATCCTGGAGCGCGACACCACCAATGCCGAACGCGCCTTCCTGCTGGCCCATGACACCGACCCGTTCAACCGCTGGGAGGCAGGCAACGCGCTGGCCAAGGAGGTCCGCTTGGCGATGGTGCTGGACGGTGCCGCGCCCGATGGCGCCTATCTGGATGCGCTGGAAAAACTGGTGCGCGATGACGATCAGGACCCTGCCTTCCGCGCCCTGGTGCTGTCGCCGCCCAGCCAGGCCGACATCGCCCAGACCCTGTTTGAACGCGGCTATACCCCCGATCCGCAGAAAATCTATGACGCGGCTGAGACCTTTACCCAAACCCTGGCGCAGCAGCTGGAAACCAGCCTGCCCCGGCTTTATGCCGCCACCACAGTCGAAGGCCCTTATGCGCCGGACGCTGATAGCGCAGGCAAACGCGCCCTGAACGGCCGTATCCTGTCGCTGCTCACCCGTCTGGACGGCGGCGAACAGGCAGCGCGCCAATACGCAGCTGCGGATAACATGACCCAGCAATACACCGCTCTCGCCGCGCTGATGAAGGCTGAAAAAGGCGATGCCCAATCCCAGGCCTTCTTTGATCAGTGGCAGGACGACCGGCTGGTGATGGACAAGTGGTTTGCCCTGCAGATCGCCTGCGCGGCGCCACAGAAAACCGCAGCCACCGCAGCCGCCCTGACCAATCATGCGCTGTTCGACATGAAAAACCCCAACCGCTTCCGCGCAGTCTTTGGCGCATTGGCGGGCAACCACGCGGGCTTCCATCACGCCAGCGGCGAGGCCTATGCCCTGCTGGCAGAGAACCTGATTGCATTGGATAAACTGAACCCGCAGACCACTGCCCGCATGTGCGCCGCCTTCCAGACTTGGAAACGCTATGACGCCGGCCGCCAGTCGCTGATCCGCGCCCGGATGAGCCGCATTGCCGGCGCGCCGGGTCTCAGCCGGGACACCAATGAGATGATCACCCGGATCCTGGATGCCTGAAACACCGGAAACACGCTCTCCGGCGGCGGATTACAGCTTCTCGCGCCGGGGCCGCTCTCCCACGGCAATGCTGGCAACCGGCGGCTGGCTGGCGGCGCTGCTGGTGTTGTGGCTCTTGCTGGATGCGGCCGTTTGGCTGGTGATCCTGCTGGCCCTGCCGGTTGTTCCTGCGCTGCTGGACCTGATCCGCAACCCCCTGTCAGGCCTCATGTTTTCTGGAAACCAATTGGAATGGTTCACCGGAGGCCTGACCGGCAAGGCCGAGCTTGGAGAGATCGACCGCATGCGTTTTGACACCCGATGGGATTTCTCAGTCCGCGCCACATTGATCCTGCGCAACGGTAAACGCATCCGCTTGCCGCAAGAGGCCACCCCGCCGCACGCCGAAGCGGACGCCGCATTCCAGGCCCGCGGCATCAGGACCGAACGCCATCATTTCACTGCGTTTTGACGGCGCTGGTCTTGAACTTGCGCATCAGCTGCCATTGCCGCTGCCGCCACCCGCGATTGTTCCCATTGAGGCGTTAACTTCCCCAGTGCCGCCATCTTTGCGCCCCAATGCCTGACGACATTGGGAGCAACGATAAGCTGCCACTCATCAGGAAGCGCAAATGCTCACAACCTCACGACAGGCACGGGATTTTCTGTCCCGCATTTCAGGTCTGGTTTCCGACCGCTCCAAGCCTGCCGCCACTTCTGTTCCTGTTCCTGTTTCGTCCCTGGTCCCTGCCCCGGCAGAGGAACTGCTGAACCGCCGCCTGGAAGACAGCCTGTCGATCCCGGTCAGCCGCGAACAGGGTGATCCGGATTGCATCCAGGCCCAGGACCGCGGCCAGTTTCTGGCCCGTCAGGAGCGCTGGGACGAACTGTCCCGGCAAATCGGTGAAGCAGATCAATCCCGCGCCGCCGCACGCTGCGGACTGCCGCTGGCCGACCTCATCGCCTATGGTGCCCGGGCTGATGTTGTGAACGCAACCGAAGATGCGCTGACGGAAAACCCGGATGTCTGCAACCGCACATTGATCCGCGGCCTGATGGCGTTTGAAGCGTTGCGGGCCGAGAACCGCCACGACCCCTATCTGACAGCGCTGGTCGCCCTTGCCCATATCGACATCGGCTGGGCCTGGCGCGGATCTGAGGGACCCATTGCAGCCCCGCCGGCGAACCAGCGCCGCTGCGCCGCCCATTTCGACCGTGCCGCGGCCTTGCTGGATCCAATCGCAAACGATTGCCAGGACAGCCCGTTCCTGAAAGCCGCACACTGCGCACTGTTTGCCGGCCGCAATGCCGGGACGCTGCGGGTGGCCGATGAATTCGCCGCGCTGATCGATCTCGCTCCCGGCAACCACCGCCACATGCGCACACTCGGCACCCATATGCTGCCGCGCCGGTCCGGCTCCTATGCGGCCCTCGAACTGGAGGCCCGCCGCACCGCCTCGCGCACCGCTGAAACCTGGGGGGCCGGCGGCTACGCTTGGGTCTATTTCGACGCCATTGCCATCGACGATCAGGCCTGCGCCCGTGTTGACTCCCGGCTCTTCCTCGACGGGCTGAAGGACATCGTCAATGCCAACCCCGCGCAGGAAATGATCAACCTGCTGGCCGCCTATTGCACGGTTTCCCTGCGCAAGGGTCTGGGGCAAAACCTGCAAGCCGACCTGCCTCGGCTGAAGATTGCCGAGGCTGCAAACTGGCTGATCCGCGATCACCTGACGGAACTGCATCCGCTGGTCTGGGCGCATGCCGCCGAAGGCTTTGACAACAGCGCCCGCATCCGCTCTGTCAGCCGCTTTGCCGCCCGTGGCCATGCCGGCGCGCTTGCGGCCATCGCCGGGCAATTCCGCGAAGAGATCGAAGGCGGGCAACAAATCGCCTTTACCGGCCGGGGCCTGCAAGTCAGCCCGGCGTAACTGGCCGGTATCAAGGAAAAAGCGGGGCCATGGCCCCGCTTTGCTAAGTTTTCTTGAAGGCATCCATCAGCGCCGCGCCCAGCGCGCCTGTGCCCTGCCCCTTGCCTTGGCTGCCCTTGGGGCTGGCAGAGGTTTTGCCTTTTGCGCCGGCAGGCATGCCGCCCCGCCGCGGCCCCGCGCCCTTGGACGGACCGCGCGCGCTGCGGTCCTCCTTGGCCGAAGCACCGCCATCCTTGCGCATGGTCAATCCAATCCGTTTGCGCGGCACATCGACTTCGGTGACCGTCACCTTGACCACCTGGCCGGTCTTCACAACCTCATGCGGGTCCTTCACAAAACGGTCCGCCAACTGGCTGACATGCACCAGCCCGTCCTGATGCACGCCAATGTCCACAAAGGCGCCAAAGGCTGCCACATTTGTCACCGTGCCTTCAAGCACCATGCCCGGTTTCAGGTCGGTGATCTGCTCCACCCCGTCTTTGAAGGACGCCGTCACAAAAGAAGGACGCGGGTCGCGGCCCGGCTTTTCCAGCTCCTGCAAAATGTCCCGCACGGTGGGCAGACCGAAACTGTCGCTGACAAAATCCTCTGCCCGCAGCCCTTTCAAGGCGGTCTCATCGCCCATGATCTGGCGGATGTCGCGCCCGCAGGCCGCAACCACCCTGCGCGCCACATCATAGGCCTCGGGGTGAACCGAGGACGCATCCAGCGGTTCCTTGCCATCGCGGATGCGCAGGAAGCCCGCACATTGCTCAAACGCCTTGGGGCCCAGCCGCGCCACCTTCAGCAGCTCCTTACGGGACATAAACGCACCATTCACATCGCGGTGCGCCACAATCGCCTCCGCCAAGCCGGGGCCAAGACCCGAGACATGCGCCAGCAGCGGCGCCGATGCCATGTTGAGATCCACACCCACCCCGTTCACCACATCCTCGATCACCGCCTCCAGCGATTTCGAAAGTTTGTGCTGGTCCACATCGTGCTGATACTGGCCCACACCGATGCTTTTGGGTTCGATCTTCACCAGTTCCGCCAGCGGGTCCTGCAGGCGCCGCGCAATCGACACCGCGCCGCGCAAACTCACGTCCAGATCCGGGAATTCCCGCGCTGCCAGCTCGGACGCGGAATAGACCGATGCGCCAGCCTCAGACACCACCACCTTGGTCGGCGCCTTCACTTTCGCGGGCAGATGGTTCAGCACCTCCGCCACCATCCGCTCAGTCTCGCGGCTGGCAGTGCCGTTGCCAATGGCGATCAGCTCGACGCCATGCTCGGCGATCAGTTTCACAATCGATACCTGCGCGCCGCGCAGATCATTCTTTGGCTGAAACGGGTACAGCGTCTCGGTGGCCACCAGTTTGCCCGTAGCATCAACCACCGCCGCCTTGACGCCGGTGCGGATGCCCGGGTCCAACCCGAGGGTCGGCCGCGCACCGGCTGGCGCCGCAAACAGCAAGTCCTTCAGGTTGCGTGCAAACACCTGAATGGCATCCTCCTGCGCCCGTCCCCGCAGATCGCCCATCAGTTCCAGCATCATCGACAGGCTCAGCTTCACCCGCCAGGTCCAGCCTGCCACCTTGCGCAGCCAGATATCCCCCGGACCATTGCCGCCCGCGCCCAGCTCCGCTGCGACCATCGCCTCGGCCCTGGCCGCGCCTTCCTCCGGCTCCGGCCCCACATCCAGCGTCAGCACGCCTTCATTTGAGCCGCGCAGCATCGCCAGTGCCCGGTGTGACGGAACGTCCGCCCAGCGCTCGGTATGGGCAAAATAGTCCGAAAACTTGGCGCCTTCCTGTTCCTTGCCTTCGATCACCTTGGCTGTGAGCACCGCCTCCCGCTGCAGGAACTCCCGCAACCGCCCCAGCAGATGCGCCTTTTCCGTCAGACGCTCGGTCAGAATGTCCCGCGCCCCGTTCAGCGCATCCTTCACCGTTGCCACCGTCCCGGTCACATACCCGCCGGCCAGCTGTTCCGGGTCAGCACTCCGATCTGCCAGAATGGCATCGGCCAGCGGCTCCAGCCCGTTTTCGCGCGCAATCATTGCCTTGGTGCGCCGCTTGGGCTTGTAAGGCAGATAGATGTCTTCCAGCTGCGCCTTGGTCTCGGCCTTGGCAATTGAGGCCGCCAGATCTTCGGTCAGCTTATCCTGCCCCTTGATCGTGTCGAAGATAGCAGCCCGCCGCTTTTCCAGCTCGCGCAGATATTCCAGCCGCTCCGCCAAGGTGCGCAGCTGGGTATCATCCAACCCGCCCGTCGCCTCTTTCCGGTAGCGCGCGACAAAGGGCACCGTCGCGCCCTCGTCCAGCAGCGAAACCGCGGCGTTCACCTGTTTCGATGCGGCGCCGATTTCTGCGGCGATTGTCTGGCTGATGCGGGCGGATGTGTCCAATGCGGCCTCCTGAAATTCTGCTCGGGCATCTTTCTTAGCCGCGCTGGCGGGCACCGCCAAGCGAATGTTTCGCCCCCGGCGGAGGGCCGCACCCAAACCTTAGAGGCTGCGAACGCGCCCTCCCCTTTGCCGGAGGCAAACCTGCGGTTTGACGGGAGCAGCGGGCGCGGCCCGGTCTTTTAGCCCGCACCAAGTGCCCATTGCCCCCTTGCCCCTGCCCGCCAGCGGGCCTAGAACGCTTGCCAACATCGGACATTCGGATACGGCGGAAAACCATGCTCGACCTGACATATGAACTCCCCAAGCCCAAGGTGATCGCGGGCGCCAAGCATGACTGGGAACTGGTCATCGGCATGGAGGTGCATGCCCAGGTCAGCTCCAAGTCCAAGCTGTTCTCCGGCGCCTCCACCAAATTCGGCGCCGAGCCGAACTCCAATGTGGCCTTTGTGGACGCAGCAATGCCCGGCATGCTGCCCGTGATCAACGAATACTGCATTGAACAGGCGGTGCGCACCGGGCTGGGCCTGAAGGCGGATATCAACCTGTGGTCGGCCTTTGACCGCAAGAATTACTTCTACCCCGACCTGCCGCAGGGCTACCAGATTTCACAGCTCTACCACCCCATTGTGGGTGAGGGCGAAGTGCTGGTGGAACTGGGCGACGGCACCGCACGCAACGTGCGGGTCGAGCGCATCCACATGGAGCAGGACGCGGGCAAATCGATCCACGACATGGATCCCAACATGTCCTTTGTCGACCTGAACCGGACCGGCGTCTGCCTGATGGAGATCGTGTCGCGCCCCGACATCCGCGGGCCGGAAGAAGCCGCCGCCTATATCGCCAAGCTGCGCCAGATCATGCAGTATCTGGGCACCTGCGACGGCAACATGCAGAACGGTAATCTGCGCGCCGACGTGAACGTTTCGGTCTGCTTGCCGGGCCAGTACGAGAAGTACCAGGAAACCCAGGATTTCGATCATCTCGGCACCCGCTGCGAGATCAAGAACATGAACTCCATGCGCTTCATCCAGCAGGCCATCGAAGTCGAGGCCCGCCGCCAGATCGCCATCATCGAAGCGGGTGGCAAGATCGACCAGGAAACCCGCCTGTATGATCCGGACAAGGGCGAAACCCGCTCCATGCGGTCCAAGGAAGAAGCGCATGATTACCGCTATTTCCCCGACCCCGACCTGCTGCCGCTGGAGATCGAACAAGCCTGGGTCGATGACATCGCCGCCAATCTGCCGGAACTGCCGGACGAGAAAAAGGCGCGTTTCATCAAAGACTTCGGACTTAGCGACTATGACGCCTCGGTGCTGACCGCCGAGGTCGAGGCCGCGGCCTACTTTGAAGAAACCGCCAATGGCCGCAACGGCAAGCTGGCTGCCAACTGGGTGATCAACGAACTGTTCGGCCGCCTTAAGAAAGAAGATCACGCCATCAGCGATTCGCCGGTTTCCCCGGCGCAGCTCGGCGGTATCATTGATCTGATTTCCTCGGACGCCATCTCGGGCAAGATCGCCAAGGACCTGTTCGAGATCGTCTATACCGAAGGTGGCGACCCTGCGCAGATCGTCGAAGAGCGCGGCATGAAGCAGGTGACCGACACCGGCGCCATCGAAACCGCCCTGGACGAAATCATCGCCGCCAACCCGGCGCAGGTGGAAAAGGCCAAGGTGAACCCGAAACTGGCAGGCTGGTTTGTCGGCCAGGTGATGAAAGCCACCGGCGGCAAGGCCAACCCGGCTGCCGTGAACAAGCTGGTGGCCCAGAAACTGGGCGGCTGACCGCTTTCGGACGCAGTTTTTAAGAGGGGCGCCGCCGGCGCCCTTTTTGTTTGCCCCGGCGGGGTCTGAACAGACACCACTGGGCGGCTTCACGGCCTTCCGCCAGCGCATCCACGATTGCGTTCCGGCAGGCCGCCCCCGGTCATCAAGCCAATTACCTGTCTTGGCCCGCTCCAAATTGCTTGCTACAAGCCCTCAAGCAGGAAGAGTAAAGCAAATGCAAGCCTACGAATACAAAGTTGTCCCCGCCCCGGCCAAGGGCACCAAGGCGAAAGGGGTCAAGACTCCGGAGGCGCGCTTTGCCAATTCGGTTGAGAGTCTGCTGAATGAGATGGCTGCCGGCGGCTGGGAATTCCAGCGCGCCGAACTGCTGCCAAGCGAGGAGCGGTCCGGCCTTACAGGCTCCACCACCAACTGGCGCAATGTGATGGTTTTCCGCCGGGCGCTGGCCGCGGATCAGCCGGCAGAATTGCCGGCACCAGGCCGCAAGGAACCCGCTGCCCCCTCAGTCGAGTTCCGCCATTCCGAGCCGCACACACCGCCGCTCACCGCGGCGGCCGGCGATCCGGAGGCGCCGCCAGAGGCAACCCAGGTGCCCGGTCCGGGCGCCGCCAGGATGCAGTCGGATGATGGTGTCGAGGAACTCAGTCCGGTTGCCGGCATGACTGCCGCGCTGAAGAAACGCGCCGAACAGAAAGGCGACGGGGAGGACTGATCCTCCCGCGCCCGGGTGCCTAGACCCCGATATCCAGCGCCAGTGCGTGAATGCGCGGCACAATACCCCCCAGCGCCTTATGCACGGCGCGGTGCTGCGCCACCCGGTTCATACCCTCGAACGCTCCGGCGCGGATCATCACTGCAAAATGGCTCTCGCCCGAGCCATCGTCGCCTGCATGGCCTGCATGTTTATGGCTTTCGTTCACCACCTCCAGCGCGCTGGGGGCAAAGGCCGCCTGCAGCGCTGCTTCCATCTCTTTCTTCACGTTCATTTTCCGCTCATCCCCATAATTTTTTCGGCGCGCCCCCTTCTATCTGGCGCACCTTAGACTAAACTGCTGCCTCCGAGTCGAACAGATGCGTCTAGAAGGTGCGCCCCCATGAGCAAGTCCGATCCCTTTGGCTTTGATATGTCCATCCGCTCAGCCAAAAAGAAAAATCCGCGCGGACGCCGGGCCGCCACCGGCGCGTCCGAGACCTCCGTCCGCCAATGCGACAAGGACGGTTGCGAAGAAGCCGGTAAGTTCCGCGCGCCCAAGGCGCCGGATGTTCTGGATGATTTCTACTGGTTCTGCCAGGAGCACGTGCGCGAATACAACAACGGCTGGAACTTCTTTGAAGGCACCACCGAGGCCGAGCTGAACGCGCAGCAGTCCAAGGACAAGGTCTGGGAGCGCGAGACCAAGCCGATGGGCGACCCCGAGGCCCGCGCCTGGGCCCGTCTCGGCATTGAGGACCCGCATCAGGTGCTGGGCGTCAATGCGACGCAGAACCCGGGCCGGGCTGCCAAGGCGGGCCGCCGCCTGCCGCCCACCGAGCGCCGCGCGATCGAGATCCTGGAAGCCAAGGACGACTGGACCAAGGCCGATATCCGCAAGGCCTACAAGAAGCTGATCAAGGTGCTGCACCCCGACATCAACGGCGGCGACCGCAGCCAGGAAGAGCAGCTGCAAGAAGTCATGTGGGCCTGGGACCAGATCAAGGACAGCAAAAGCTTCAAATAGGCGGCCGGAACACGGATGCGCAAAGAGCGGCCTGGGGCCGCTCTTTTTTTGCCGAAGGCGGCCCCCGGCCATGGCATGGCAGGCGCCAAGGGTCAGGCAGCTATCCTTTGGGTCAGGCGGCAGCGCTTTTGCAGCCGCCGCAGTGGGGTTTCTATCCTTTTGCAGGCAGGCAGAGCGGGCATTTCCCGCGTAAATTGATCTCACCAGATCCGCTTACCTGCCCCAACAGGAGACAGCCCATGCACCGCCTCATCCTCACCGCCCGGCTGACCGCCGGAACCAGCCATCAGCAGATCGCCAAATTCATCAGCCGGAACCGCCCGGCCTTCCGCGATGCCGGCGCCACCGGCATGATGATCCGCAGCGGTGAACAGGTGCATTTCATCCTGGAAGGACCACAAGCCGCCTTGCAGAACACCGCCGGCCAAGCCAAATCCAGCCCGCTGTTCGCGTCTGCCGGCGTCACCAGCACGATGCCAGTCAGCTGCCGCGTCTTCGACAAAATCTGCCTGGCCTATGCGAGGCCGGAAAACCTCGGCGCCGGGATGCGCCGCGAAATCACCCTGCTGACCGGGCTGGAGTTCACCCCGCCGGCGCTGGCCGCCTGACGCCCTGCACCGGCCGCCCCGCGGCCCGTGTCACGGGAAACCGCCTCAGGCCAGGCTGCTATGGGCGGTCTTTCGCCGAAACGTTAAGATAGACTTTTTATTTCTTTGACGTGTGCTGCCACGACCGGTTACCCAAAGATGTGCCGGCCGCAGCCTACCCCCCCAAAGCTCAGCAAGAGCCGGCAAAACGCGCCCCCCGCTGCCCGGCTGGGGGCGCTGTGCGTCAGATGGGACGCTGCCAGCCTTTCCCCTCATGCCCGTCCAGATCCGGAACAATCGCAACCTCAGCTGGTTTCTGGCGTTACTTTCCCTTGCCCTTGCCCGCCAGATCAGGCACCAATCCCGCGAATTGACCCCTGACAGCAGGGATGAGGGATAAGGATCGACTGCGATGACCGACGGCTTTGTGGATATGGATGCGAAACCGACCGAAACAGTTTCGGTGCGCGATGTGTTCGGGATCGACACCGACATGACCGTCAAGGGCTTTGCCGAGACCTCGGACCGGGTGCCGGCCGTGGACCCCACCTACAAGTTTGATCCGGAAACCACGCTGGCCATCCTGGCAGGTTTCAGCCACAACCGCCGGGTGATGATCCAGGGCTATCACGGCACCGGCAAATCGACCCACATCGAACAGGTCGCGGCGCGCCTGAACTGGCCTTCCGTGCGGGTGAACCTCGACAGCCACATCAGCCGGATCGACCTCATCGGCAAGGATGCGATCAAGCTGCGCGACGGCAAGCAGGTCACTGAATTCCACGAAGGCATCCTGCCCTGGGCGCTGCGCAACCCGGTTGCGATTGTGTTCGACGAATATGACGCAGGCCGCGCCGACGTGATGTTTGTGATCCAGCGGGTGCTGGAGCATGACGGCAAGCTGACCCTTCTGGACCAGAACGAGATCATCACTCCGAACCCGTTCTTCCGCCTGTTTGCGACTGCCAACACCGTTGGCCTGGGCGACACCACGGGCCTGTACCACGGCACCCAGCAGATCAACCAGGCCCAGATGGACCGCTGGTCGCTGGTTTCGACCCTGAACTACCTGAGCCATGATGCCGAGGCCGCAATCATCCTGTCCAAGGCTCCGCATTACAACACCGCCGAAGGCCGCAAGACCATCAGCCAGATGGTCACCGTTGCCGACCTCACCCGCACCGCCTTCATGAACGGCGATCTGTCGACCGTGATGTCGCCGCGGACCGTGATCAACTGGGCCCAAAACGTCGAGATCTTCCGTAACGTGGGCTATGCCTTCCGTCTGTCGTTCCTGAACAAATGCGACGAGCTGGAGCGCCAGACCGTGGCCGAGTTCTACCAGCGCTGCTTTGACGAAGAGCTGCCGGAAAGCGCCGCGAGCGTTTCGCTGGGCTAACAGCAAAGTGCCGCCCGGCCGGCAGGCCGGGCAGTGCCCGACCGCCCTGCCGAACCAAAAGGTTCGCCTTCGGCAAAGCGGAGCGGGCGCTTCGTTTCCCGCCCGCGGCCGGGCACCGCCCTCAATCAGGTCCTGAGAGAATACTGGACAACGGCCGCGCAAGACGGAATGCTTGGACTAAGGATTGCTTGCGACCATGAAAAAGCCCAAAGACAACCCAGCCGATCCGTTCAAAAAGGCGCTGGCCGAAGCCACCAAGGTGATGGCCAACGACCCGGAACTGTCCGTCAGTTATACCGTTGACCCGTCAGGCTTGTCGGGTGATTCAATGCGGCTGCCGCAGGTCTCGCGCCGGATGTCCCGCGAAGAGGTTCTGCTGGCCCGCGGCACCGCCGACGCGCTGGCGCTGCGCCACAAATTCCACGACGACGCCACCCACGCCAAATATACTCCGCAGGGCGAAATGGCCCGCGACCTCTATGAGGCGATGGAAACCGCCCGCTGCGAGGCGATGGGCGCGCGCCACATGCCCGGCACCGCCTCTAACATCGACGTCAAGATCCGCAATGAGTCGATCCGCCGCGGCTATGATCAGATGAAGTCGTCTTCCGAGGCGCCGCTGGCCGCCTCAGCCGGCTATCTGATCCGCCATCTGGCCACTGGCCGCCCGCTGCCCGAAGGCGCCTCCAACATCATGGAGCTGTGGCGCGGTTTCATCGAATCCCAGGCTGGCGGCACGCTGGAAAACCTGGACGAGACGATTGCCGACCAGGCAGCATTCGCCAAACTGGCGCGGCAGGTGATTTCCGACCTCGGCTATGGTGACCAGTTGGGTGATGACCCGGATGAGCTGGACGACGACGCAAATGACGATGCTGAGGACAACGCCGAAGAGCAGGACGATCCGGACAGCACCGGCCAGGACGACAGCGAGGACGAACAGGCCGACGCCAGCCCCGAGCAATCCCAGGAACAGCAGCAGGACGAGAGCCAGGCCCAGGTCTCGATGGACGAGATGGCGGATGACGAGTTCGCCGAGGACACCGAAATGCCCGACGGCGAAGCGCCGCTGGAGCCGCCTGCCCCGCCGCCCGCATCCGAGGCCGATCCGGACTATAAGGTGTTTCAGGACGCCAATGATGAGGAAATTGCCGCCGAGGACCTGGCCGAGCCTGCCGAACTGGAACGCCTGCGCGCCTACCTCGACCAGCAGCTGGAGCCGCTGAAGGGCGCAGTTTCGCGCCTTGCCAACAAGCTGCAGCGCCGCCTGCAGGCGCAGCAGAACCGGTCATGGGAGTTTGATCTGGAGGAGGGCACGCTGGATGCCGGCCGCCTGGCCCGTGTCGTCGCCAACCCGACAACACCGCTCAGCTTCAAGCGCGAGAAGGACACTGAATTCCGCGACACCGTGGTGACGCTGCTGCTGGACAACTCCGGCTCGATGCGCGGCCGTCCGATCTCAATCGCGGCGATCTGCGCTGATGTGCTGGCGCGCACGCTTGAACGCTGCAACGTGAAGGTCGAAGTCCTTGGCTTCACCACCCGTGCCTGGAAAGGCGGGCTGGCGCGCGAGGGCTGGCTGAACGAGGGCCGCCCGCAGCAACCCGGCCGCCTCAACGATTTGCGCCACATCATCTACAAGGGCGCCGATGCGCCGATGCGCCGGACCCGCACCAATCTGGGCCTGATGATGAAAGAGGGCCTGTTGAAAGAAAACATCGACGGCGAGGCGCTGGAATGGGCGCACCGGCGGATGACGGCCCGGCAGGAGGCACGCAAGATCCTGATGGTGATCTCCGACGGCGCGCCGGTGGACGATTCGACGCTCTCTGTGAACCCGGCGAACTATCTGGAAAAGCACCTGCGCGACGTGATCGCCATGGTGGAGAAACGCAAACAGGTGGAGCTGCTGGCGATCGGCATCGGCCATGATGTGACCCGTTACTATGAACGCGCGGTCACGATCACCGACGTGGAGCAGCTGGCCGGCGCAATGACCGAGCAGCTGGCGGCGCTGTTCGACAGCGACCCGCGCGCCCGCGCCCGGGTGATGGGCATCAAACGCGCCAGCTGACCTCAGCCTTCTCCCTTCAGCCAAATGTGCCCTCCCGCGCCTTTGGCCAGCATCCAGGATGCTGCCCTCAGCCTTGGGCGTGGCCGCGCGCTGACGCGCGCGGCGGCACCGGATGCGCAGCATCTGGTGCCCGGCCCAACGGGGCGAAGGGCATCGCAAGATGACCTGACACCGGGCGGGAGCGCCCCGCTTGCCCTGTGCCGCAAGGTCTGCAGCAAACCCATGCTGTCAGGCTTGCCAGCAGCAAGGCGATTTGGGACAAGAAGGGGCGCACCGCTGCTGCGCCTTTTCATTTGCGCTGCCAGGGCCATCCGCCCCAATCCGCCCCGCCTTTCAGCAGGAGAGATACCCATGTTCCAGACATTCGATGTGACCGCCCGCCCGGAACAGGGCCCGCCCCGGCTGGCGGCCCTGCGCAGGGAGCTGGCAGCCGAAAATCTGGATGGTTTCCTGGTGCCCCGAGCCGACGCCCATCAGGGCGAATACGTGGCGCCGCGGGATGACCGGCTTGCCTGGCTCACCGGTTTCACCGGCTCGGCCGGCTTCTGTGCCGCCCTCACGGACATTGCCGGTGTATTTATCGACGGACGCTACCGCACCCAGGTGAAACGCCAGGTGGCCGCGGATTTCACGCCGGTGCCCTGGCCCGAGGTGCAGCTGGCCGGCTGGTTGAAGGCACAGCTTCCCGAAGGCGGCAAGATCGGATTTGACCCCTGGCTGCATGCAGCGGGCCAGATCACCGCGCTGACCCAGGATCTGAAGGGCAGCGGCATCACCCTGACACAATGCGGCAACCTGGTGGACCGGATCTGGCAGGACCAGCCCGCACCGCCGATGCAACCTGTTGCCGCGCACCCTCTTGATTACGCGGGCGAAAGCGCTGCTGAGAAATGCGCGCGGCTGGCCAAGGACCTGCACGGTGCAGGCCAGGCGGCGGCGGTCATTACCCTGCCCGACAGCATCATGTGGCTGCTGAACATCCGCGGCGCCGATGTGGCCCGCAACCCGGTGGCACACGGCTTTGCCATCCTGCACAGCGACGCGCGGGTGGATTTGTTCATGGCCGCGGACAAGCTGGCAGGACTGCAGGATCATTTTGGCAGCACCGTCACCCTGCACCCGCCCGAAGCGTTCCTCAAGGCCGCAGCGGCGCTCAACGGCTCCGTCGCCGCAGACGCCGGAACCCTGCCGCAGATCGTGGCGGACGCGTTAGGCAGCCGGATGGTGCCCGCAGGCGATCCCTGCGCCCTGCCCAAGGCGCGCAAAAACGCAGCCGAGATTGCAGGCAGCGCCGCCGCCCATCTGCGCGATGGCGCGGCAATTGTCGAAATGCTGGCCTGGCTCGACGCGCAGCTCCCTGGCACCATCACCGAAATCGGCGCGGTCACGAAACTGGAAGCGCTGCGCCGTGAAGACCAAGCTCTGCGCGACATCAGTTTCGAGACCATTGCAGGCACCGGAGAGAACGGCGCGGTGATGCACTACCGGGTGACCGAAGAAACCGACACGCGGCTGGAAGACGGGCATCTTTTGGTGCTGGACAGCGGCGGCCAGTATCTCGACGGCACCACCGACATCACCCGCACCATCGCCATCGGCACCCCCGGAGCCGAGGAACGCGACGCCTATACCCGCGTGCTGCAGGGCATGATCGCCATGTCCCGCCTGCGCTGGCCCAAGGGGCTGGCAGGCCGCGATATCGAATGCATCGGCCGGATGCCGCTGTGGCTGGCAGGCCAGGATTTCAACCACGGTCTTGGCCATGGCGTCGGCGCCTACCTCAGCGTGCATGAAGGCCCGCAGCGGCTGGCACGCACCAGCCACGTGCCGCTGGAACCCGGCATGATCCTGTCAAACGAGCCGGGGTATTACCGCGAAGGCGCCTTTGGCATCCGGATCGAGAACCTTCTGGTTGTTGAACAGGCCCCGGCCCTTGACACCAGCGACGCCGAGCGCGAAATGCTGTCCTGGCGCACGCTCACCTTTGCCCCCATTGACCGGCGGCTGGTGAACACCGCGATGCTGTCAGCCGCCGAGAAAGACTGGCTCGACAGCTATCACCAAGAGGTTTCGGCAAAGACCGGACCGCTGCTCAGCCCCGCCGCAAAGGCGTGGCTTGATGCCGCAACCGCCCCCTTGTGACACTGAGGTGTTACATAGGCTGCTACATAGACTGAACCAACGTCGACACGCACGAAGAGAATGGAAAAACACGCATGACCACTATCCGTATCCGTAAGGCCGAAGGCACCTGGACCGTCCGCTCCGGCGGCGCCGTACTGGGGGAAAGCTCCAATGCTTTGGAGCTGACAGAGGGCGATATGGATCCGGTCATCTATTTCCCGCGCGAAGACATCGCCATGGCCTTCCTGGACCGCACCAGCAAAACCGCCCAGTGCCGGCACAAGGGCGAGGCCAGCTATTTTTCGATCGCCAACAAGTCGTCTGTCACCGAAAACGCAGCGTGGAGCTATGAAGACCCGGCTGAAGCGGCGGCTGAAATCAAGGGCTGCCTGGCGTTCGTGCTGAGCGACTCTGTCAAGGTTGAACAAGTCTAAGCCGGTTATCCGGGTTGCGGGGCCGTTTCACGAAATGCACCGCACCCGGGCCGCAGGAGCAGAACGTCCCGTAAAGAAGATCCCCCACCGGTGCACCAGCGCCGGTGTTTTGCATTTGCGGGAACCCGTTCCCGCAGCCAGATGCCCGCTGCAGCAACAGCCGGCCCGGTTCCGCAACGGGAGCCGGCGCCGCTGGGGCAGCTATTGTACCGCAAAGGCCGGGGTTCAGGCCAAAACGGCGCGGCTGAGGTTCAGCCTGGCTTCCTCCAGCGCATCACCTGCGCCTAGAATGTCGGTTTCGCGGGCGCATTGGATCGCATAGTTGATCACTGCTTCCAGCGCTGCCCGTTCGTTTGCCCGTTCGTCTGCCTTGTTGTTCGCACCAGCCTCTTGCGAGCCGATTTCGAAATTGCGCATGATTCCCTACCGTTTGAGTAAGCTAAGCAATAATCCGCTTACAGTGTTGGTTCAGGCACCGCTGCGGGGCAATGGGGTTTTTAACTTTACCTTTACGTGTCACCGATATCGCACAGCTTTGGGGACGGAATCTGTGTTTTTCCCCGTATTAGACGATGGATGCACCGGTCGGGATGCGGTGATCAGATACACAGCAGCCCGGTCCCGCCTATCTGTGCTCCTCCGCTGCGGTTGCAGCCAAGGCACGGTTGTAGGCCTTTAACGCATCCACATGATACAGCGCGCCGATGATTTCCTCCGTCCCGCCCTCCTCCATCATCACTGGAAGAAAGGCCGCTTCGGCCCGGTCGAACACCGGCATTGCAGCCTCCAGAGACGCCGAAGCGCGGATGCACAGCCCTTCCTTAACCAGCGCTTGGCAGTCCTCCAGCGGCGCACAGCGGCTGTCGCCCATCGGCCGCATCACCGCACCGGCGCGGATCAGTGCCAGCAAATAGGCCTGCGGTCCGGCGGCACAATGAATATTGCGCTTTTCCAGCTGGGTCAGGAAGAAAGAGCGGTCCACCAGCCGCGAGGCCAGAGCCGTGGACATCGACACCGACACCATCACCGCCAGGCCGATCTGCCAGTCGCCGGTCAGCTCAAACACAATCAAGGTGGTGGAGATCGGCGCCCCCAGCACCGCAGCGGCAACAGCCCCCATGCCGGCAAAAGCATAAAGCGTGTGGGTGCCGGACACATCCGGCAGCACCGCAGTCGCGATCAGGCCAAAGGCCAGCCCGGTCAGCGCGCCGATCATCAGCGACGGCGAAAACACCCCGCCGCCCATGCGCCCGCCCATGGTGATCGCCACGGCGGCGGTTTTGACTGCGGTGAAAATCACCGCCTGCCCCAGCAGCAGCCCGCCGGTCAGCGCCAGCACGGTGGTTTCATAACCGACACCAATGATATGCGGATACCAGACAGCGATCACCCCCAGCATCGCGCCAGAGACCGCAGGCCGCAGCCAGCGCGGCAGGCCCAGCCGCTCTTGCACAGTGTTGCCCACCTTGTCGGCAAAGAAGATCGCCCGCATCAGCGCCACCGCCACCAGGCCGCAGATCAGGCCCAGGATCAGAAAGGCCGGCAGCTCCACATAGAACTGCAGCGCACCGGGGGTGTTCAGGGTGAATTCTGTAACATCGCCGTATTCCAGCCGGTTGATTACTGTTCCAGCAACCGAGGCCACCACGATCGGCGCAAAGGCGTTGACCGAGAAATGCCGCAGCACCACCTCCATCGCAAACAGCGCGCCAGCAATCGGCGCGTTGAAACTGGCCGAAACACCCGCCGCAACTGCACAGCCCAACAGGTCGCGCCCGGTAATGCCATCAGCGTTGATCCGGTTGCTGACCCAGGCCGAAATCACCCCCGCCATATGCACCACCGGCCCTTCCCGGCCCGTGGATCCGCCGGTGGACAGCGTAATGAAAGACGCCAGCGCCGAGGCCAGCCCCTCTTTGTGCTCGACCCTGCCGTCATGCAGTGCGGCGCCTTCGATCACATCCGCAACCGAGCGCACCCGCCCGTCCGGCGTAAAGCGGTCCAGGATCAGGCCGACCACTAGCCCGCCGCCGGCGGCAATGGCGACCAGAACATACCAGGGAAGCTCTTGCGCGTGGGAATGCAGATAATCAAGATCCGGCGCACCATAGACCCAGGCCTGCAATGCCGAGATCCCCTTGCGGAAGAACAGCGCGGCAAAACCGGCAGCGACGCCGATCAGCAGGGCGATCAGCCAGAACTGGAACTGGCTGGGGCCGCGATGGCGCAGCACCCGCCAGATGTCTTTCAGGCCAGCCAGCCATTGCACAGAAATTGAGGAAAGCGATGAACGGATTTCTTCTACCATAACCTGTCAGCGGGTCTTTTCTTATTTAATAGCCTACAACTGTCATAAGCCAGTTAAAGAACCCTCACCCGCAACAGTTTTCCGGTCGCAGTATTCCGGCTGGTTACCCGGCCAGCAAGGCACGGGCCGCAGCGCGGGCTTCTTCGGTGATAGTATCACCCGACACCATGCGGGCCAGCTCATCCACCCGCGCAGTATCGGCCAACGGCACCACCTGCGACAGGGTCATGCCGTCCACAACCTGTTTGCGCACCTGCCAGTGATGGCCGCCAAGCGCTGCCACCTGCGGCGAATGGGTCACCACCAGCACCTGGCCGCTGGCCGCCAGACTGCGCAGGCGGCGGCCCACGGCATCCGCAGTCGCACCGCCGACACCGCGGTCGATTTCATCGAAAATCAAGGTCTTGCTGGCATCTTCGCCGCGCAGGCAGACCTTCAGCGCCAGCAAAAACCGGCTAAGCTCGCCGCCCGAGGCGATCTTGTTCAAGGCCCCTGCCGGGGCGCCCGGATTGGTGGCGACGGTAAAGGCCACCGCGTCTATGCCCTCGGGCCCTGGCGCGCAGCTGGAAATGCGGGTTTCAAACACCGCCCGTTCCATCTTGAGCGGCGCCAGTTCCGCCATCACCGCCTGATCCAGCGCCGCAGCACTTTCCCGGCGGGCGGCGCTCAGCTGTTCTGCGGCTTGGGTATAGGCGGCCTCGGCGGCCTTCAAAGCGGCCTCCTGATCGGCCAGGTCCTGATCGCCGGCATCCAGTGCGGCCAGCTTGCTGCGCAGGGTTTCGGCATAGCCCGCCAGTTCGTCCGCTTGCACATCATGCTTGCGCGCCAGCCCGCGGATCGCAAAAAGCCGTTCTTCACAGTCTTCCAGCTCGCCCGGATTGAATTCCAGATAGCCCAGCACCCGCTCAACCCCGTCCTGGGCATCACCCAGTTCGATCATCGCGCGGCTAAGGGCTGCCAGCGGCTCCTCCAGCCCGGTATCGCTCTCCTGACTGGCAACACCCTCAAGCCAGCGCTGTGCTTCGCCCATGGCGCCCTCGGCACCCTCGCTCAGCAGGGCATGGGCGCGGCTGATGTCGCCGCGGATGCGCTCTGCCGCCTGCATCTGGCGGCGGCGGGTATCCAACGCATCGTCTTCGCCCGGCTGCGGGTCCAGCTTGTCCAGCTCGCCCACCGCATGGCGCAGGAATTCCTCCTCGGCCCGCACCGCATCCAGTGCCGCCCGCGTGGCCCCGACGGTCTTGCGCGCCTTGGCCGCGCCGGTCCAGGCCGCCCGCACCAAGGCCAGCAATCCCTGCACATTGGCATATTGGTCCAGCAGCGCCATATGCCCGCGCGGGTTCAGCAGCCCCCGGTCGTCATGCTGGCCGTGCAGCTCCACCAGGGTTTCCGACAGCGCCCGCAGCACCTCGCCCGAGCAGCGCCGGTCGTTGACCCAAGCGGTCTTGCGCCCCTCTGCCGTGTTCACCCGGCGCAGGATCAGTGTCTCGCCGCCGGGCAGGCCGGCCTCTTCCAGAATCGCATGCGCCGGATGACCCTCGGCCAGATCAAACTCAGCCAGAACCTCGCCCTGCGCGGCGCCCTGGCGCACCAGTTCGGCGCGGCCGCGCCAGCCCAGCACAAACCCCAGACTGTCCAGAAGAATGGATTTGCCGGCGCCGGTCTCACCGGTCAGCACATTGAGACCGGGCTGAAAATTCAGCTCCAGATGATCAATGATCAGGATATCCCGGATATCAAGCGCGCGCAGCATAGCCCCGCCTCCGTGCAGCAGCAGCCGTTACAGCCACTGCCCTTTGACCGTCTGACGGTAGATCTGGCTCAGCCAGTTATTGCCGCGGTCCCGCATTTTAAGCCCGTTTGCAGTCAGCAGTTTATAGCTGCTGTCATACCATTCGGTGGACTGGAAGTTATGACCCAGAATGGCACCCGCGGTCTGCGCCTCGTCGGTCAGGCCCAGCGACAAATACCCCTCAACCAGCCGGTGCAGCGCTTCGGCTGTGTGGCTGGTGGTCTGGAAATCCTCGACCACCACCCGGAACCGGTTGATGGCTGAGGTGTAATGGCCCCGGCGCAGATAATAGCGGCCGATCTCCATTTCCTTGCCCGCCAGATGGTCAAAGGCCAGGTCGAATTTCAGAATCGCCGAAGTGGCATATTCGCTATCGGGATAGACCTCGATCACCGTGCGCAGCGCCTGCAGCGCCTGAAAGGTCAGGCCCTGGTCGCGGCCAACCTCGTCGATCTGATCGTAATAGCTGAGGGCAAGCAGATACTGGGCATAAGCCGCATCTTCATCCGCCGGGTAAAAGTCGATGAACCGCTGCGCAGCGGCGCGGCTGTTCTCGTAATCCTTGGTGCTGTGATAGGCAAAGGCCTGCATGATCACCGCTTGCTTGGCCCATTCGGAATAGGGGTACAGGCGCTCAATCTCGGAGAAGTAATAGGCCGCGTCCTTGGGCTGTTTCTGGGCCAGCTCAAACTCGCCGCGCCCATAGATCTGCTCGGGCGTGAAGGCTTCCAGCGACTCGCCTTTCTTGACCGCGCCGCCGTCTCCGCCGCAGCCCGCAAGGGCCGCCATCAGAAGGACCGCGCCGAGGGTTTTGGCTCCCGCCCTGATGCCGTTCATAGTGCCTAACCTCACCGTCTTTACTTACGGGTGTCCGCCCCGGTTATGCCGTCTCTAGCACATTCAAATGGCGTGCAAAACGCCTTTCGCCACTTCCGCGTTCACATGGCAGAGAAAGCGGGCAATGGTCAAGTCCGCCCTGCTGTTCCCGCTCCCTTCTGCCGCCCTCAGCACAGGAAAAGACCCGGGACACTCACGCCCCGGGCCAGTCTGCCGCTCGTTCCTGGTTTTTTGCCTTATGCCACGCGCCGCTGTTCGGCCGGAATTTCCGACCAGATCAGACCCTGCCCCGGCAGCCGCGCAGTCATCGCCGCATCGCAGGCGACGGCCCGGACCGCGCCCGGCTCCGCAAACAAGGCACGCAGCAATGTGTTGGTCAGCGCATGCCCCGCGCGCTCGCCAACATACCGCCCCAAGATCGGCCCCCCAGCCAGCGCCAGATCCCCAAGGGCATCCAGCATCTTGTGGCGCACAGGCTCATCCGAATGGCGCAGACCCGCGCCGCTCTCAACCCGTTCTCCGTCAAACACAACCGCGTTTTCGCCCGGCACACCGCCTAGGGCGAGGCCGTTGGCCTGCATCGCTTCCACGTCTGCCTGACGGCAGAAGGTGCGGCTGTCGCACAGCTCGCGTGCAAAGCTGCCATTGCGCATATCCAAGGTTTTGCTCTGACGGCCGATGGCGGCCTCGGCAAAGTCGATATGGAATTCAATACTCAGCCGGTCGCTGGGCAGGAGGGTGGCACGGGCGCCGTCCTTCTCCACCGTCACCGGCTTCAGTACTTCATATGCCATGATCGGCACACCCAGCCGGCGCACGCCGTATTGCATGATGCCGCGCACAAACGGCGCCGAGGAGCCGTCAACGATCGGCACTTCCGGCCCGTCGATTTCAATCAGCGCGTTGTGCACGCCGCAACCGGCCAATGCGGCCATGATATGTTCGACGGTGGAAACGCTGACACCGGAGGTGTTGATCAGCCGGGTGCACAGCGGGCTGCGCTCGACCAGGTCCCAGCGCGCCGGAACCAGAGTGTTGCCCAATGCAATGTCGGTGCGCTTGAAGACGATGCCATGCCCTGCCGGAGCCGGGATCAGGACCATACGTGCAGGCTGGCCGGAATGCAGGCCGGGCCCTTCAAATGCTACCGATGCTTTGAGCGTATTCTGCACGTTGCGCCTCGTTCCACTGTTTCCGGCCTCATGGGACCGTGTTGCGAACGAGAGTTAAGGTTTTGCAAAAAAACCTACAACTCAATCTTTGTAACGGATTGAAACATGGCTGTAACAGATAAGCAAAACACCGCTCAAAATAGCCTAACTAGCTGAAATGAAAAAATAAAAAGCCGCCCGAAGGCGGCTTTTTAAATCTGTTTTGTGATCCGTCAGTTGGCCTGGCGGCGCAGGAAAGCGGGGATTTCGATGCGTTCCTGGTCCGGGTCATGCTGCTGCGCCTGCACCGGCTGCTGCTGGGCTGCGGCGGCCGGGGCCTGCATGGCCGGCTGCTGGCGTGCGGCCTGCGGCGGCTGTTTGCCTGCCGGAGCATCGGCTGTGCCGGTCATCCGGTGGATCAGCGAATTCAGCCCGAAGCGGCGCTGCCCGTCGGGCTGCTGCTGTGCATTCTGCTGCTGTTGCTGCTGCGGTGCCGGCGCGGCAGGGGCCGCCGCCGCACGCGGCTGCTGGACCCGCTGCGCTGCCGCCTGCAGGCGCTCCAGCGCTTGCGGCGACGGGGTGCCCGGAGCGGGGGCCCGCGGCGCCACAAAAGCATCGGGCTGCGGCTCGGCTGCTGTTGCCTGCGGGCGGAACTCCGGAACCTGCGGCTGATAGGCCGGCGGCGGCAGACCGTCATTGTCCACCAGTTCCGGCTCCTCAAAGATGTCTTCAGCCTGCTCCTGCGCGGCGGCCTGCTGCGCGTTCATCTCTTCGAACAGCGAAGGCTCTTCCAACTGCGCGGCAGCTTCGGGCTGAACAGGCTCCGGGGCCGGTGCGGCCGCAGCGGCGGGCTGGGCAACCGGTGTTTCCAGCTCGAGCGGCGCCGGACGGGTGTCTTCGACACTGACGGTTTGGCGCAGCGGTGCCGACATCGGACGGCGCGGCACCGGCATTTCGGTGTTCACATCCACAGCGTCGATACCGGTGGCAACAACGGAGACCCGCATCTTGCCTTCCATACCGGTATCCAGGGTCGAGCCGACGATGATGTTGGCGTCCGGATCCACTTCCTCGCGGATGCGGTTGGCGGCTTCGTCCAGTTCAAACAGGGTCAAATCATGCGAGCCGGTGATGTTGATCAGCACGCCGCGCGCACCGCGCAGGCTGATTTCGTCCAGCAGCGGGTTGGCAATCGCCTTTTCGGCGGCCTGGACCGCGCGATCCTCGCCCTCGCCTTCGCCGGTGCCCATCATCGCCTTGCCCATCTCGTCCATCACCGCGCGCACGTCGGCAAAGTCGAGGTTGATCAGGCCCGGGCGCACCATCAGGTCAGTCACGCCTTTGACGCCCTGATACAGCACATCATCCGCCATCGAGAACGCTTCGGTGAAGGTTGTCTTCTCATTGGCCAGACGGAACAGGTTCTGGTTCGGAATGATGATCAGCGTATCGACAACCTTCTGCAGGCTTTCGACACCCGCCTCAGCCTGGCGCATCCGCTTGAGACCCTCGAACTGGAACGGCTTGGTGACAACGCCGACGGTCAGCACGCCCAGTTCCCGCGCAGCCTGCGCAATGATCGGCGCCGCACCGGTGCCGGTGCCGCCGCCCATGCCGGCAGTGATAAAGCACATATGCGCGCCGGCCAGATGGTCGACGATCTGCTCAATGCTTTCCTCAGCCGCAGCCGAGCCCACCTGCGGACGGGCGCCTGCGCCCAGGCCTTCGGTGACCTTTACACCCAGCTGGATGCGGCTCTTGGCCGAGGCCTGCTGCAGCGCCTGCGCGTCGGTGTTGGCCACGACGAATTCAACGCCGTCCAACTCCTTGGCAATCATGTTGTTGACGGCGTTGCCGCCGGCCCCGCCGACACCAAATACCGTGATCTTCGGCTTTAACTCTTCTTGCCCGGGCATCGAAAGATTCAACGTCATGCTCATACCGCCTGTGTTACCCGCCCTTCCCGCAAAGGGCTTTTTCCTGTGCTATTCACCATAATCCTACCGCGCAGAGGGAGTTTCGTCATCCCAAAAAGCACAATGTGCCACAAAATACGGCCTCATTCTGAGGTCTAAACCGCGGTATTTCGCCGTCCCTAGCAGATATGGGGGATTCAACACAAGCCACACACAACACAGCTGTCACGCCCGCAAAATCACTTCTGCAGAAGGCATCTTTCCTGATACGTGGCTGGCCACTGCCCGGCCTGCTGAATCGCCGCGTTTGCCGCGGACGTTAAGAACAACCTAACGGGTCCTGCCGGCGCTGTCACGCCCTCTTTGACCCGTCAGGCAGAATTGAAAAGCGGCTTACCAGTTGTCCCGGAACCAGCGCACGGCGCGGCCTAAAGTGCCCGCCGGATGGCGGCTGGCGGGCATCTCGAAGTCCCACCATTCGTCCTGCGGATGCGCCGCAAACAGGCACAGACCCACGGCTGAGGCAAAGCCCGGCCCGGTCGCCGATTGCGGCAGGCCGTGAACGCGCAAGGGCCGCCCCAGACGCACCTGCTGGCCCAGGATACGGCTGGCCAGCCCGTCCAGCCCCATGATCTGGCTGGAGCCGCCGGTCAGCACGATCTGCTGGCTGGGGAGATACTCGAAACCCGCCGCATCCAGCCTTGCCCGCACCTCTTCCAGGATTTCTTCGACGCGGGGCCGCATGATGCCGATCAGCTCGGCCCGGCTGACAGTGCGCCGGTCATGCTCCCAATCGCCGGTATCACCGCCGATGTCGATCATGTCACGGTCGTCGGCACCGGTGGCATGCACCCCGCCGCAAAAGGTCTTGATCCGCTCCGCGTTGGTCAGCGGCACCCCCAGCCCCATCGAAATATCGCTGGTGATGTGATCGCCGCCCAGACGCACCGCATCGGCATAGATCATATGTTTCTTCATAAAGACCGAGATCGAGGTTGAGCCGCCGCCCATGTCGATACAGGCCGCTCCCAGCTCCTGCTCGTCCTCGACCAGCGCCGAAAACCCCGAGGCATAGGCCGAGGAGGCAATCCCCGCCAGCTCCAGATCGCAGCGCTGGATGCAGCGCACCAGGTTTTGCACCGCGATGGCATCCACCGTCAGCATATGCATGTCGACCGCCAGCGTCTGCCCCATCTGACCGCGCGGATCCCCCAGGCCGGACCGGTTATCCAGCGCAAAGTTCACCGGCTGCGCATGTATCACCTCGCGGCCCGCGCCGTATTCCGGCACCTCGCAGGACGCCAGCACCTGCGCCACCTCATGCTCCGAGACCACCTGGCCTTCAAGATCCAGCTTGGCATCCAGCCCGTAAGAGCGCGGATTGGCGCCCGAGAAACAGGCGATCACGTGGTCAACCCGCACTTCTGCCATCTTCTGCGCCGCCTGCACTGCGGTTCGGATGGCGCGTTCGGTTTCCTGCATGGCATTGATTTCGCCGAACTGGACCCCGCGCGACCGCGTGGTCGCCGCCCCGATAACCCGGAACCCCGACTGCCCGGCCAGCGCACCGATGGACCCGTCCTCGCTTAAGCGGCCGGTGCCGTCAAAGCGCAGCACCAGGCAAGCGATTTTAGAGCTGCCCACGTCCAGAATGGCCACCACGCCGCGCTGCATCGCCTGGCGCCGCATCTGCCGCATCGCCCGCTGCGATTGATAGAGATCTGTCATGCTACTGCCCGCCCCCATTCAGCTGCCGGATCCGCCACCAGTTTTCCACTGAGTTTTCGGTCATACGCACGGTCGGGCGCCCAGCCAGGCGCATATCCACCGCTGCCACATCGCGTTCCAGCAAATCCTGCACTTCACTTACCGCCAGCACCCGCTCCAGCGCCCGCACCGGCTGCTCTGCCGGCAGCATGATCCGCTGCTTGCGGTCGAGCACCACGTCCCAGCGCCGCTCGCCCACCCGGACCAGTCCGCGCAGCCGCGGCCCCAGCGGCTTGGCTGCAGCAAACAGCTGCAGCGCCTGTGACGCGTGTTGCCCGGCCCCCTTGCCCGCGATCAGCGGCAGGTCCGGGTGCAGGTTGCGGCGGCCCAGCTCGGCCACGTGAATGCCGTTCTCATCCAGCAGCGCTAGCCCCTCGCGGCTGCGCCAGATCAGCGCCGGCGTTCGTTCCTCGACGTCCACCTGCAGGATGCCGCCCGGGCGGATCCGCACGCTTGCAGTCTTGACCGGGTCCAGCCCGGTGATCACATCGCGGATCTGCTCCAGATCCAGATCAAAGGAGCTGACGGGAAAATCCGCCGGCACCACCACGCGGATGTCCTGCGCCACACTGGGGCCCGCCCCGTCCACCGCCATCACATTGACCATGAACTCGGGCCGCTCCTCGATTGCGGCGCGGGCATCGCTGACCAGCCCCTGCAGCGCGGCCCGGCGGCTCTCATCCGCAAGATAGGCGCTGCCGGCTGCAAAAATCAGGCAGAACGGTACCCCGACGCGCAGGCCGAACCGGATACCCGGCGTCAGCATCCAGCGCTGCAGCCGGTACTTCAGCCGCGACGGCGCCGGATCCGCCCGTCCCTCGCCGCCGCTGCTGCGGCGCAAGCGCCCCTTCAGCGGTTGCATGAGGCATCCTCCACCATCCAGGCGCAGAGTTCGCCGAATGTCATGCCCAGATGTGCTGCCTGCTCCGGCACCAGCGAGGTCGGCGTCATTCCGGGCTGGGTGTTGGTCTCCAACAGGATCAGCCCGCCGGCGCCGCGCGCCTCATCCCAGCGGAAATCGGTGCGGCTCACGCCGCGGCAGCCCAGCACCTCATGCGCCTTCAGCGCATATTCCAGGCACAGATCATGGATTTCCCGCGGCAGGTCGGCGGGCAGCACATGGCGCGATCCGCCCGGCTTGTATTTGGCGTCGTAATCATACCAGCCGTCGGTTAGAATATCGGTCACGGTCAGCGCCTTGTCCCCCACCACGGTGGTGGTCAGTTCGCGGCCCGGCGCGTAGGTTTCAACCATCACTTCGGCAGGCATCTGCTCCGACAGCAGCGGCGGGCCGTTGGCGGCCTCATGCACGATATAGATGCCAACACTTGAGCCTTCATTGTTGGGTTTCACCACATAGGGCGGCGCCATCACATGGCCCGCCATCACGTCGGCCTTGGCAAACAGCCCGCTTTCGACGACCGGCAGGCCGGCGGCGCGGTACACTTCCTTGGAGCGCTGCTTGTCCATTGCCAGCGCCGAGGCCAGCACCCCGGAATGGGTATAGGGCAGCCCCAGCCATTCCAGCACGCCCTGCACGCAGCCGTCCTCGCCCCAGCGCCCGTGCAACGCGTTGAACACCACATCCGGTTTGATATCCGCCAGACGCGCGTGCAGGTCCCGGCCTGCATCAATCTCAATGACCTCGAACCCCTCACCGCGCAAAGCAACCGTGCATTCACGGCCGCTGGACAGCGATACGTCGCGTTCGGCTGACGGGCCACCCATCAGCACCGCGACTTTCGGGAGTGTCCTGCTCGACTTACTCACCACGAAGCGCCTCAATACATGCGGGGCTTTGCGCCCCTGTTTCTTGGAGCCTGGAACTGGCCCGCATTATGTCTTTGCGCCGGTCAGGTCCGGCTGATTTTTGCGGGGCAGCCTGCTCCGGATTCTGCCGGGCATCCGCCCCGGATACTACCCGGCATCCGCCCCTTGGCATCGGCATAGCATTGCCGCCTCTTCGGCACCCTACCGCCGAAAATCTTACCGGGGCGTTAATAATGCCTTTACCACGTTTAACAATTACCGCTGCCCGCGCCCTTCCGGAGCTTTATTGCCACCCCTAGCTGCGACAAGCGAAGCCTTTGTCAGCACTCAAGTTTTCCAGCTATTCGGCCAGTTATTCGGGAAGCGGATCACCAATCCGCATGATCTCCCATTCTAGCGTGATGCCGGAATCTTCGTAAACCTTTTTCCGCACATCTTCGCCCAGACCTTCCAAATCTGCGGCAGTTGCGCCACCCGTGTTGATAAGGAAGTTGGAATGTTTCCCGCTCATCTGCGCACCGCCGCGCCTTGCGCCGCGCATGCCGGCGTTGTCGATCACCTTCCAGGCCTTCAGGTCATGCACGTCATCCGCACGGCCCGTGGATGAAAACCCCGCCGGATTGCGGAAGGTAGAGCCGGCCGAACGGTCGCGGGTCGGCTGGCTTTCATCGCGCTTCTGCAGCTGCGCCTCCATCCGGTCATGCAGGTCCTCTGGATCGCCTTTGGGACCGCGCAGGGTGGCATAGACCAGCACCGCGCCCTCCGGGAAAGCGGTCTGGCGGTACTGGAAATCCAGCTCCTGCGCAGTGATCTCGCGAATCTCGCCCTCGCGGGTCACGATGGTGGCCGACACAAACACATCCGCAGTATAGCTGCCGTAACAGCCCGCGTTCATCCGCACCGCACCGCCGATCGAACCGGGGATTGTGCGCAAAAAGGTCAGGTCAACACCTGCATCCGCCGCACGTTTTGCTACATGGGCATCCAGCGCCGCCGCACCGGCGGTGACGGTATCCCCGTCAACCGAAATTCCATTAAAGCCGCGGCCGAGACGGATCACCACCGCGCGCATGCCGCCGTCGCGCACAATCAGGTTCGACCCCACCCCCATAGGGAACACTGGCACCGCCGGATCCAGCCGGCGCAGGAATTCTGCCAGATCGTCTATATCCGCAGGCTGGAACAGATGGTCCGCCGGACCGCCAACCCGCAGCCAGGTCAGCTCCGCCAGCGGTTTCTGCCAGGAAAGCCGCCCACGAACCGCCGGAAGGATGATTTCAGTTTGCTCCGCCATCGTTTTTGCCGCCCCAGCTTCCAGCCAATAAACGCGCACAGTCCGTATACAAGATGGCCATCGAAATAAAGGGTGAACGCGGCGCCATGGTCATGATTTTCGTGAAACCGGTCCGGAGACAGCCAGATCAGCACAAGTCCCCAAAGCAACACCAATGCTTGCGCCAGCCGGTACCACTTGAACCGGGCCAGATAATAGAAGCCAATCAGCCAAACGGCGCCAAAGGCCATCCAAATTGCAACTACAGCGGTCACTACCAACCTCCACGTCCGGCAACACGCGCACCGAAGCAACAGCAGGAAACATAAACAATCTCCCGTAGGTAGCACTTGCTGTGAAAACAATCCGTAAACGCGCAGTGATTTCCTGCCCGGTCAGCGGCTCAGCGAGCGTTTGACCCAACGCCCCAGATAGATCACCGGCCAGCGCAGCACCGACATGCCTGCCAGCAGCACCGCCAGCCCCCACCAGGGGCCGTTTTCATATGTGACATAGCCAAGCAACGGAATGCCCAGCGCAATCAGCACATAGGCGCGCCGCCAATGGTTGTCCCGGCTCGGAATCATCGCCAGCACATTGGCCGCCAGCGCCCAGATGGCGGCAAGGGTCAGCGACACACTCATGCCCGGCCTCCCCGTCCCGCCTTTTCCTCTTGCCAAAAATATCCCGGGGGGCGCCGCCGCAGGCGGCGGGGGGCAGAGCCCCCGGCTGCACCTGCAACACTCATTTGCCCAGCCGTTCCGGCAGGCCGTTGGCCCAGGTGCTGATCGTACCCGCCCCCAGGCAGACAACCATGTCGCCGGGCCGCGCCTGCTCGCGCACCAGGCGCTCCAGATCTTCTTCGTTGAGGATGGCGCGGGCGTGGCGGT